>CAZYLP010000166.1:0-1759 GCA_964648345.1 uncultured Planctomycetota bacterium | reverse complement strand
CCTTTTCAATCCTGATGAGCTTCGTGTCGAGCCAGAGCGCGAGCTTGCCCTCGGCCTTCTTGGCCATGAGGGCGTCCACGTTGCGCTTCTTCGGGAAGGTGAGCGCCTTGTCGATCGTGACCATGGTCACGTCGTTCTTCTCGCTGAGAGCGAGCGTCGCCTCCGCGGCCACGTCGCCGCCGCCGTAGACGAAGATCTTCTTGCCCTCATAAAGCGAAGGATCGCTGAGCGAGTGCGCGATCTTCGCGCCGTTCTCGGTCTCGCCGGGCGCGCCCGCCTTGCGCGGGTTGCCGGCCTTGCCGATCGCGAGGACCACGCGGCGGGCGCGGTACTTCGCCTTCGTGGTCGTCACGTCGAAGACGTCGCCCGAGCGCTGGATGTCGGTGACCTTCTCGTGCTGCTGGATCTTGAGCCCGACCTCCGAGATCTGCTTGTTCCACTTCTCGAGGAGCTGCTCGCGCGTGCACTCCTCGAACCAGATCGAGCTCTTCTTCGGGGCGGCGACGGGCTCGGCGAAGAGGACCTTCCCCTTGTACATGTTGATCACGATCTGGGCGATCTTCTCGCCCTCGATCGTCACGTACTTCATGCCGAGCTCGTGGGCGCGCATCGAGGCGCCGACGCCCGAGCTCCCCGCGCCGACGATGAGGACGTCGAGCACGGCCGGGTCCGGGTGCGGGTCCTTGAGCTCGGCCTTGATCTTCTCGACGACCTCGACGCCGCGGTTCAAGCCCAGCTTGATGAGGGGCGTGCCGGCGACCTCGCCCACGAGGTAGATCCCGGTCACGTTGCTCTCGCCGGTCTCCGCGACCCAAGGGAGGCTCGGGTACGAAGGCTCCGGCGTCTTGGGCGCGACCAGGCCCTTCGCCCACTTGCGGGCGGACTCGATGACGCTCATGTCACTTCTCCGGGAGTGAGTGCCTCGAGAAGAACTCCCACATCACGCGGGAGGCTTCGAAGTCGCGGCACGTCTTCCCGAGCATGCGCTCGGGCTGGATCGAGCCGCCGGGCCACGTGTGTCCGCCGCCCTTGATCTTGTAGAAGACGACCTCCGCTCCTCCGTCGAGGGCGACGTGAGTCCTGCGTTCAGCCGTGGCTCCGTCGTCGGTCGCCTTGTCGGGGAGCGCCTCGACGGTGGGCTCCTTCTTCGCGCCCGAGCGGGCGACCCAGAAGTCCACGTAGTCCTCGGCGGAGAGCGAGGTCTCTCTCCGGCCGAACGTCTTCCCGTCGTACCCGTTCAGCGCGTCGTCGGTCCCGTGGATGTAGAGGACGGGGAGCGCGCGGCCTTTCCGCGCGTTCCGCGCGGTGAACCTGGGCATGGTGCCCGCGACGGGCGCGATCGCGGCGATCTTGTCCGGGATGTCGAGCGCGAGCTTGTTCGTCATGTAGGCGCCGTTCGAGATCCCCGTGACGTAGATCCGCCGCGGGTCGGCGACTCCCTGTTTGATCAGCTCGTCGAGGAGCGCTTCGAGGAAGCTCGAGTCCGTCGGCCCCACGAAGGTCCACGTCTTGTGCCGCCCGTCGGGGTAGCAGACCGCGAAGCCGTGCTCGTCCGCGAGGCGGTCGAACTGCGAGAGCCCCTGCTGGATCCTCCCCGTCGCGGTCGCTCCGTGGAGGGAGAGGACGAGCGGGAGCTTCTCCGCCTTCTTGTTCTTCGGGAGGTGGAGGAGATAGGTCCGCGCGGAGAAGACCAGGGCCGTGCCCCCCCCAGCCGCCCCCCCCCACCCCCGGGGGGGCGGGGGGGGGGGCGCCCGGGGGG
>CAZYLP010000165.1:9571-12525 GCA_964648345.1 uncultured Planctomycetota bacterium | reverse complement strand
CCGGCGAGCTCCGCGGGACGCCCGGCTACTCCGCGCCCGAGCAGCTCCGCGACGCGAAGTCGGCGGGCCCCCAGGCCGACGTCTTCGCGCTCGGAGCGATCCTCCACGAGTGCCTCTCGGGCGGTCCCGCCTTCCCGGGGACGAGCGCGATCGAGGTCTACTCCCGCATGGAGGAGGGCGGCGCCGAGCCGATCGACCGGCCCGACGCGCCCGCCTGGTTCATCCGCGCGATCGAGCGCGCCCTCGAGCGCGACCCGGCGCGGCGACCCGCCGACGCGGCCGAGCTCCGGCGGCTGCTCGATGCGCCGGAGGCGCCGCGCCGGAGGGTGACGCCGCTCGTCGCGGGCGTCGCCGTGCTCGTCGCCGGCTTCGCGCTCGTCTTCGCGCTCCTCGGCGGGAAGCCCGCCGTGCCTCCTCCGCCCACCGATCCGATCGCGGCGCCGATCACGGACTTCCTCGAGCGCTCGAAGCTCCTCGCCGCGCGCGGCTCCTTCGAGGAGGCGATCGTCCAGGCGTCGCACGCCGTCGAGCGCGCGCCGAAGGACCCGCGCGGGTACGTCCAGCGCGGGCGCGTCGAGCTCCTCGTCCTCGAGTACGTGAACGCGGCGCGCGACTTCGAGAAGGCCGCCCAGCTCGACCCGACGCTCTCGGTCGCGTGGGCCGGCCGCGGCTGGGCGCTCGGCGCGCGCGTCTCGACCGCGAGCACGGCGGCGATCGACTGCGCGGAGCGGGCCATGAAGCTCGCGCCGGACTCCGTGGACTCGTGGATCGCGCGCTCCTTCGCGATCCGCGGGACCGACCCCGACGGCGCGATCGTCGCGGCGCGAAAGGCGGTCGCGCTCGCTCCGCGCGACGCGCGAGCGCACGCGACGCTCGGCGACGCGGTCGGGACTCCGGGCGACTGGCCGGCCGCGATCCCTCACCTCGACGAGGCGCTGCGCCTCGCGCCCGACGACCCCTACGCGCTCACCCTCCGCGCGATCTCGCGCTACTGGCTCCATCGGGAGAGCGACCTCGCGCGCCGGGAGCTCGACCGCGCGATCGCGCGCGCGCCGCGGAACTACCTCGCGCTCAGGCTCCGCTCCGACCTCCGCGAGAAGGCGGGCGACAAGGCGGGCGCGGAGGCCGACCTGATCGCCGCGACGGGGGCGGACCCGGACGACTCGCGCGCGTGGAACGAGCTCGGTCACTTCTACTCGCTCGAGGAGCGCTGGCCGGACTCGGAGGCGGCCTACCAGCGCGCGATCCTCACGGCGCCGAACGAGCCCCGCAACTACGACTGCCGCGCCCGGATCCGCATGCGCCGCGAGGAGTGGCAGGGCGCCGCCGACGACTTCAAGCGCGCCTGCGACCTCGGCGGCGGCACGGAGGCCGTCGTCTGGTCCATGCGCGCCACGACCGCCCTCCGTCTCGGCCACTGGGGGGAGGCGAAGGAGTACGCCGAGCGCTCGCTCGAGATCGAGCGCGACAACACGGACGCGGTCATATGCCTCGCCGAGGCCCTCTACGGGCTCGGACAGAAGGCCTCCGCGCTCGAGCACTACAACCGCGCGGTCGCGGCCATGCCGGGCACGAAGACCATCCGCCTCATGCGGGCGCGGGTCCACGACGAGATGGGCGACAAGAAGGCCGCCATCGCCGACTTCAAGGCCTGGCTCGCGGACGCGAGCCCCCAGTCCCCCGACTACGGGCCGGTCCGCGCCCGGCTCGAGCACCTCGAGGGCAAGGACGGGGGTTTTCGCTGACCTCCGGAAAGGGGAACGGAGCCAGACAGTGATCGCTGTCTGGCTCCGTGTTGGGGTTGGAACTCAGGGAAGTCAGGGAACTCAGAACTCAGGGAAGTAACAGGGATACGAATCAGGAGAAGTAGTCAGGGAAGTTGAGGAACTCAGGGAGATAGAGAAAAAGAGAGATCAGGGAACTCAGATTTCAGGTCTTATGGGAGATCAGGGAACTGGTCTCCCCTAAAGCGAGCGCCGGGCCAGTCTCGGGACCCACGCGACACAGGCACTTGCAGAGACACGCGAACCCGGGGCTGGTCACGCACTTTCCAATCGAACCGCGATGGGTTCCCGCTTCGTCCCGATGGGAAGAATCTAGGCCTTGGCCTTCTTCTTCGGAGGACGCGGCGTTCCGCCGACTCCGAGGCGCTTCATCTTCCCGCGCAGTCCGGGCCGCGACAGCCCTAGCCTTCGAGCCGTTTCGGAGAGGTTCCCGTTCGTCGCCTCGAGCGTCTGCCCGAGGATCTCGCGCTCGACCGAGTCGACGGCCTTCTCGAGCGAGCGGCCCTCGGCGATCGCGCGCATGAGGGAGGAGGCGGCGACTTCGAGGTCGGCCTTCCGCGCCGAGGCCGCGGCCTGGTCGGCGCCGGCGGGGAGGAGCTCGGCGGAGAGGTGCTCGGGGCCGACCTGCTCGAGGCCGAGGGCGACGAGCTTGCGCGCCTCGTTCTCGAGCTGGCGCACGTTGCCCGGCCAGTCGTGGGCGGCGAGGACGGCGAGCGTCTCGGGCGCGAACTTGGGCGGCGAGCGGTGGATCTCCTTCGCGGCCTTCGCGCAGAAGTGCTCGACGAGGAGCGGCACGTCCTCGCGGCGCTCGCGGAGGGGCGGCAGGTCGATCTTGAGGACCGCGAGGCGGTAGTAGAGGTCCTCGCGCATCTCGCCCTTCTCGACGAGCGTCTTGAGCTCGCGGTTCGTCGCCGCGACGACGCGGACGCTCACGCGCTTGACATCGTCGCCGCCGAGAGGGCGGAGCTCGCCCTCCTGGAGGAAGCGGAGGAGCTTCGCCTGGAGGCGCGGCGACATGTCGCCGACCTCGTCGAGGAAGAGCGTCCCCTCGTGGGCCGCCTCGAGGAGGCCGGTCTTGTCCTTGTCGGCGCCGGTGAACGCGCCCTTCCGGTAGCCGAAGAGCTCGGCCTCGAGGAGCTCGTCCGCGAGCGCCGCGCAGTTCTCGGCGAC
>CAZYLP010000165.1:0-9561 GCA_964648345.1 uncultured Planctomycetota bacterium | reverse complement strand
GAAGGGGCCGCGCGAGCGGCGCGAGCGCGCGTGGAGGGCGCGGGCGACGAGCTCCTTACCCGTGCCGCTCTCGCCCGTGATGACGACCGGGAGCGGCCGGTCCGCGGCGCGCTCGACGGCGCGGAGGAGCCGCTTGATCGCGGCGCTGCGGCCGACGATCGAGCGGTGCCGGGCGAGGAGGCGCGCGTCCTCCTCGAGCGTGCCCTGGAGCTGGAGCCGCGCGCGGCTGAGCTCGTCGAGCGCCTTCGAGTGGAGGAGGCCGCGGCGGATGGGGCCCGCGACGAGGCGGCCGAACGCGCGGACGAGGTCGAGGTCCGAGCGGTCGAAGCGGCCGGGGGCCTCGTTGTTCTCGAGGTAGATGACGCCGATCGGCTGGTTCTCGAAGAGGATCGGCGCGGCGACGACGCTCCGCGCGCCGGTCGCGGCGACGGACTCGTTCTCGCCGAGCTCCTCGTCCGTCTGCGCGTCCTCGAGGAGGAGCCCGTGCGGGCGGTCGAGCGCGGCGCGGACGAGGCCGTGACTGGCCGGTGCGGCCGCGCCGCCCGGGGCGTGCGGCGAGACGGCCGCGCCGAGGCGGAGCTCGCCGTGCGGGTCGCGGAGGACGAGGAGACCGCGCGTGGACTTCGTCTCGGCGGCGACGATCCCGAGGGCGAACTCGGCGAGGCCGTCGAGGTCGAGGTCGCTCCCGAGGACGCGCGCCGCGAGCGCGAGCGCGCGCTGACCGGCGGGCTCGAGGAGCACGGGCTCGAGCGCGACCGGGAGCCCGCCCGTCGAGGTGTCGAGGCCGTCCTCGGTCGCGTGGGACTCGAGGAAGCGGAGGTCGAGCTTGACGACGTCGGGCGCGACGATCACGCGGTCGCCGCCCGTGCGCTTCGCCTCGGCGAGGGCGCCCTCCGCGGCGCGGAGGAGCTCGCGCGCGACGACGCCCTTCGCGGCCGACGCGACGCCGGCCGACAGCGTGACGCTCGGGACCGGCAGCTCGCCCTCGCGGGCCGCGGTCGCGACGCGCGCGCGGATCGCGGCCGCGAGCTCGGTCGCCTCCTCGGCGTCCCTCCCCGGCGCGATGACGAGGATCTTGCCGCCCGACTCCTGGCCGACGATCGCGTTCGAGTCCTCGTGCGCGACCGCGGCCTCGACGGCCCGCGCGACGGTGCCGACGACCGCGTCGCCCGCGTCGTAGCCGAGCACCGAGTTCAAGAGCCCGAGCGCGTCCACGTCGAGCTTGATGAGCGAGACGCGCTCCTCGTGCTCGAGTCTCCGCCCGAGCTCGGAGCGCACGAAGGCGTAGGAGCGGAGGCCGGTGTCCGGGTCGCGCGAGAGGGCGTCCAGGTTCGCGCGCGCCGACGCGCCGTCCTCGAAGACGATGCGCGCCTTGCCGATCTCGATCCGGTCGCCCGGGTGGAGGAGCGAGCGCGTCTTCGTCCGCTTGCCGTTGAGCTTGGTCCCGTTCCGGCTCTCGAGGTCGCGGACCCAGTAGCCCTCGCCGTCCTTCTCGACGACGCAGTGCGAGCGCGACGCCTTCGAGTCGGTGAGGACGATCGCGCTCTTGCGGCCGCGGCCGAGCGTGACCGTCGCGTGGTCCGCGAGATCCAGGACCCAGCTCTTGCCGCTCTCCTCGACGACGAGCCGGGGGGCCATATCTCAATCTCCGTCGTTCTCTGGCTTCGGGATCCTGCGCGTCGCGCCCCTGATCTTGTCGCGCACGCGCGCGACGAGACCGGAGCGCGCGCCTCGTGCTTCGAGCGCCGACGCGAGCTCCGAGGCGTCATGGTATCGCCGGGAGGGGTCGAGCTGGAGTGCCTTCTCGACGACCGCGTGGAGCCAGTCGGGCAGGTCCTTGACCTTGCCCTTGAGCGGCTCGTGCGTGGCGCTCGCGAGCTTGGCGACGAGCGTCACGAAGTTCCCCGCCGCGAAGGCGGGTGCGCCCGCGAGGCACTCGTAGAGGACGGCGCCGAGCGCGAAGACGTCGGCCGCGGGGCCGGCCCCCGAGAAGTCCTCGAGCTGCTCGGGCGACGCGTAGCCCGCGGTGCCGAGCCAGCGCCCCTCGCGCGAGACCGTGACGCTGTCGCTCCCGCCCGGGCAGTCGCGGCGGAAGTGGCGGGCGAGGCCGAGGTCCGCGACCTTCGGCGCGTCGTGCTCGTCGAAGAGCACGTTCTCGGGCTTCACGTCGCGGTGAGCGATCCCCTTCTCGTGGGCCTTCGCGATCGTCTTCGAGATCGTGAGGACCGTCGCGATCGCCTCCTCGACGGGGAGCGGGCCGCGGTCGAGCCTGTCGCGGAGCGTGCCGCCCGGGAGGAACGGCATGGCGAGCCACGGCCCGAGCTTCGAGAGCCCGTGGCCGAGGAGCGGCACGAAGCCCGACTCGTCGCGCGCGAGCCGCGCGAGGAGCCGGGCCTCGCGCTCGAAGCGCGCGCGCCGCTCGCCGTTCGGGTCGCGGAGGACCTTGAGCGCGACGGGCGCGCCGTCCGCGGCCTCGGCCTTGAAGACGACCGCCGCCGCTCCGTGGCCCACGGGGTAGCGGACCTCGTAAGGACCGAGGCGGTCTCCGGGGCCGAGCGCGAGCGCGGGGTCCTCGGGCTCGGGCCGCTCGCGCGCGTGGCGCGGAGCGTCTCCTCGCTTCACGGCGGCGAGGTCGGAGGCGAATTCGTAGCAGGTGAGGTAGCGCTGGCCGGGGACCTTCGCGAGCGCGCGGGCGACCACGTCGTCGAGGGCCACGGGGAGCTTCAGGTCGGGCCGCCGCTTCGAGGGCGGCTCGACGGTCTCGCGGAGGATCGCCGCGAGGAGCTGGGCCTTGGTCCCCTTGAAGGGCGGCCCGCCCGTCGTGAGCGCGTAGAGGAGCGCGCCGATCGCGTGCACGTCGGCCGCGACGCCGACCTTGTCGGGCCGCGCCTGCACCTGCTCGGGGGCCATGAAGTTGGGCGTCCCGAGCGCGACGCCCTCGACGGTGAGCGCGACGTGGGCGTCGAGGTCCTTCGCGAGGCCGAAGTCGGCGATCTTCACGGCGCCGTCGCGGCGGACGAGGATGTTCGACGGCTTCAGGTCGCGGTGGACGATCCCGCGCCGGTGCGCGTGGTCCATGGCGCGCGCGATCTGCTCGGCGAGGTCGAGGGCGCGGTCGAGCGGCAGCGGCACCGGGACGCGACCGAGCGAGATCCCGTCCACGAGCTCGAGCGCGAGCCACGGCCCAACGTCCGAGTCCCCCGCGTCGAGGACGCGCACGATCCCCGGGTGCTCGAGGCGCGCGAGCGCGCGCCACTCGCGGAGGAAGCGCTCGCGCCGCGCGGGCACGACGGACGGGCTCATGAGCTTGAAGGCGACCTTGTCGCCCTTGGGGGCGTTCGCGCGGTAGACGACCCCCATGCCGCCGCGGCCGATGACCTCCTCGAGCCCGTAGCCCGCGACGCGCTCGCCCGAGTAGTCGGGCACGCTCACCGGAGCTTGCGCGCCGCCGTCCGAGGTCCCCTTGTCCGTCGACGGCTCGTCCGCGCTCGTCGGCGCCTCGTCGCCTTCGAAGGCAACGGGCGGAGGAGGCGCGGCGGCGCCGCAGCGAGGACAGCTCTGCTTCTTGCGCGGGAGCACCGTCCCGCACTGAGGACACGAGGTCCTCGCCTCCGGTCTCACGGCTGGAGAATGGCCGCTGTCTCAACTCCTTGCCATAGTGCGCCATGCCTCCGCCGCTCGCGCTCCCGCAGCGCGTGTGGTTCGTGGGCGACGCAGCGCGTCTCGTGGGCGCGGACCACGCGCGAGGCCGCGTCCATGGCGACCTCCGGCCCGAGTACCTCGTCGCGGGGCCGGACGGCGTCTGCTCGATGATCGCGGAGGCCCAGGCGCTCCTATTTCGCGTTCAGAAGGGCGACAAGGCGCGCGCGCTCGCCGCTCTGCGCTGAGGGCTCTCGAGGAGTCCTCCGGAAAGGGAAGGACGCCGGGCGGTAACACACCGTCCGGCGTCCAGTGGGAAAGGTCGTATGGAATGAAGTTCAGCGATGGGGGGCATTGCACCTCGCGGGCCAGAAGCGGGCTGCGAGCAGAAGCCCCGATCGCTGCGAGCGATGGTGGAGGGTCCGGCCCGGCGCGTGGGGTGATCACGCCGAGAGCACTGAGGCGCTCTTCGGGTTCACGCGCTCCGGTTCCTGAGACCAGCGCTTCTGTTGCGGCTCAACGAAAGAAGTCGTGCGTGTCCGTCGGGCCGGTGCCGATCCGGACGCAGAACGTGAGGTTCGCGGCCCAGGCCGGCTGGACCTTGAACGGGTTGAAGAAGTAGAGCGCGCCCTGCGAGGGGTCGATCCCCGCGGCCGCGTCCTGAGCGGCGCGCCAGGCGTCGGCGCGGATCGGGCCGTCGTAGAGAGTCGCGCGGTTCGCGGGGCTGTAGCAGTGGAACTGGTCGGGCTGGTGCGCGACGGCCTCGACCGTGTCGGGGAAGCGCGAGTCGCGGACGCGGTTCAAGACGACGGCCGCGACGGCGACCTGGCCGTCGTAGGGCGTGGAGGCGGGGGTCTCGCCCTTGACGATGCGGGCGAGGATCTCGAGCTCGGCGGCCGTGAGGTTCGCGGGAGCGCGGGTCGTCGCGGCGGGGGCGGTCGTGTTGCCGATGACGGTGCCGTACTTCTTGTTCCGCTTCTTGCAGCCCGGCATGAGCGCGGCGAGGAGGAGCGCTCCGACGAGGAGCCGTTCGCGGGTCGATCTCACGGTCAGCCTCCCTTCTTCACGGCCTCGATCGCCGCGGCCGCGTCGGTCTTGAGGGCGTCGTCGTTGGCCGCGACCTTCTCGAGCGCGGGGAGCGCGTCCTTCGCGGCGGCGCCGAGCTTCGCGCAGGCTCGGACCGCATCCTTGCGGTCCACCGCGTCCCCGCTCTTCTCGAGCACTTCGACGAGGACGGTCACGACCTCGGGGCGTCCGTCGCCGCCGAGGCCGAGCGCGATCCCCGCGTACTGGCGGACGTAGACGTTCTCGTCTTTGAGCGCCGAGAAGAGCTTCGCGGTCGTCTCGGCGCTGGGGTCGGTGAGCACCCTCAGGACGTACGCCGCCAGGGACCTCACGTTGAGATCGACGTCGGCCACCGCCTTGCCGATCGCGGGCGCGGCGGAGCGGGCGGCGTCCCCGATTTGCTGGAGCGCCTTGATCGCCTGATAGCGTACTGTCGCGTCGGCGTCGGAGATCGCCGCCGCGAGCCTGTCGACCGCGACGGCGGCATCCGCCTTGCGAAGCGAGAGCGCCCAGCAGACGTACGCGCGCGTCGCCGGCGCCTTGTCGGCGAGGAACCCGGCGAGGACGCTCGACGCGACCGCCTCCTTCGAGAGGCCGCAGAGAGCCTGGATGGCCGCCGCGTGGATCTCCGCGTCCTCCTCGCGCGCGCGCTCGATGAGACCGGCGGCCGCCGGATCGGCGACCGCGCCGAGCGTCTGGAGCGTGTAGACGGCGTTGCACCTCACGGCGCGGTCGGAGTCGGCGAGGAGCTTCACGAGAGCGGGGACGGCGGCCTTCGCCGCGTCGGCGTGGTCCTTGAGCCCGACCTGGCGGAGCGCCCACGCGCAGTTCTGACGCGTCCCCGCTCGCGGTCGCTCGAGGCCCTTCACGAGAGCGGGGATCGCGGGGGCGATCGCCCTGGTCCACTCGTCGCCCTTGCCGGGCGCCTCGCCGATCGCGCCCGCGGTCCAGCCGACGACCGCGTCGCTCTTCGCCCCGAGCGCTCCCGCGAGGACGGTCGCGTTCTCCGCGGGCGTGAGCTTCATCGCCTTGAACATCGCGAGCGCGGAGCCGAACAGGAACTCGTTCGGCTCGGCCGCCGCGATCCACTCTCCGAGCTGGGGCAGGATCGGCTTCGCCGCGGGTCCGAGCTTCGTGACGAGGTCCATGACGCTGTTCGCCGCGCCCCCGGGCCGCGACATGATCTTGCCGATCGCGTCGAGATGGGGCGTGAGCTCGGCGACCTCGAGGTTCTGGAGGGCGCCCGAGGCCGCCGTCGCGAGACCGTCCTCGGCGGCGGCGCGGAGGAGCGCGGGGATCACCTCGCGCGCGGCGGCGGGGAGCCCGCGGGCGACGCCGACCGCGTTCTTGCGCGCCGTCTTCGATCCGCTGTCGATCGCCGCGGCGAGGCCGGGCGCCTCGCCGATCGCCACGATCGCGGCCGTCGCGCGCCAGCCGAGCTCCTCCTCGCCGAGGCACTTCATGAGCGCGGGGACGGTCTTCTTCGCCTTCGGTCCGAGACGCTCGACGAGCTTGACGACCGGCTCGCGGCACGACGCGGGGCGTGCCGGGTCGAGGAGCGCCGCGAACTCGTCCCCGCTCGGCGGAGGCTCGAGCGGGAGCAGCTCGACGGCCCGCTCGACGGTGTCCGAGTCCGAGTCCTTCGAGAGCCCGCGGAGGATCTCGAGCACCACGGGCGCGAGCTGGGGGCGCGCCGACTCGGGCAGGTCTCCGAGCGCCGAGAGCACCGACCCCGGCTTGCCGCCCGGTGCCTCGGCCGCGCGGGCGAAGCCCTCGATGCCTCCGACGCCGGCCTTCTTGAGGAGAGCCAGGGCGTCCTCGGTCGTCTTCCCCCGGGCCGCCGAGCCGATCGCCGCCGCGAGCGCGACGAGGGCGGCGGCATCGAGGTCGGCCGTCGCGAGCGCCTCGAGCGCGAGGCTCCTCGTCTCCTCGTCGTCCTCGCCCTTCTCGTTCTTCGCGTCGAGGAGGGCCGCGAGCTTCTTCGGGTCGAGCTTCTTGAACGCGGCCTCGCTCGCGGCGGCGACGGCGGGCTGCGAGGAGCCGCGGAGGTTCAGGAGCGCCTTCACGACGAGAGGGAGCGACCCTTCGTGCTTCGCGATCGCCTCGACGGCGGCGACGCGCTTCTCCGTCTCGGTCTGGAAGTTGACCGCGGTCCGGACGAGCGCCTCGAGCTCCTCGCGCTTCGCCGTCTCGACCGTCAGAGGGGCGGTCTTCGGCGCGCCGGTCTTCGGCGCGGACACCGGGACGTCGGGCGCGCGGGCGCCGCCCCGGAGCCCGGCGAGGAACGACCGGCGCAGGATCGTCCGCTCCTCGGGCTTGGCGTTCGCCATCGCCTCGACGAAGCGCCGCGCGTTCGCGAGGAGAGGCCCGAGCTCTCCCGCGTCGGCGGGCGCCTTCTCGAGGTCGGCCTTCGCGCGGTCGAGGTCGCCCGCCGCGAGGGCGACCACCGGCATGAGCGCGGCCGCGCGCTGCGCCGTCTCGCGCGCGAAGGCCACGTGGTCCGCGGGGTGGAGCTGCTCCGGCCCGACGAGGCCGCCGCCCGTCGCGAGGGCCGCGAGCCGCTCGTGCATCGAGCGCAGCGCCGCCTCCTCGGGCGCGGGATCGCCCGTGAGCGCCTTCGCGACCGAGGCGAGCTCCTGGCGAGCGGCGTTCACCGACTCGACGCTCTTCGCGTCGAGACGGGTCCATCCGAAGAAGCCGAGGAGGCCGATGAAGATGAGGACGACGAGGATGCGAACGACGCCTCCGCCCGAGCTCTTCGCGGCCGGCGGCGTGGCTCCGGGCGCGGCTCCCGTGGGATCGGACATGGTCTCCCCTTCGGGGCGGATTCTACCGGGATCTCTCGTCTCCGAGTCGCTCGACCTTCCAGTACTCGAAGTCGATCCGCGTCGGCCGGCCGAAGACGAGGATCGTCACGCCCACGACGCGCTCGCTCACCGCAGGACGGCAGCCTCGAGCGCATCGAGCTTGGGACCCGCCAGCGCGAGCACTCGCCCGAGCGTGATCTTCGTGTTGTCGAGGTTGCTGTGATACGGGATGTCGATGTCGATCTCGTTCGGCTTCGCCGCCGCCACCGCGGCCGCATCACGGTTCACGCGGAGGACGAGCCGCCCGTCCGCGAGCGCCTTCCAGATCCGCGCCGCGAGGGGCGACCCCTGATGCTCGAGGCCCTCGAACACTCCCGACCGGACGAAGTCCTCGAACTGAGGGACCCGCGGCGTGGCCGAGCCACCGCCACTCCCCGGGCCGCCGCCGAGCGCCGCGATCATGCCCTTCGAGGCCGGCCTCGGCAGCTTGCCGAGGGCGGCGAGCTGCTCCTGGAAGACCAGCTTCTCGAGCCCCGCCTTGAGGACCGACCGCAGCGAGTCGGCCTGGGTGCTGTCGTAGGGCACCGCGATGTAGACGTGGTTCGGATGCTGGGGCAGTCCGACCGCGGGCCTCTCGTTGACGTGGAGGACGAGTCGCCCGTCGCGGAGTGCCTGGAGGACCCTGAGCGCCTCGGGCGTGCCCCTGGCCTCGAGGTTCCTGAGAGCGTTCCGGGTCACGATCGTCTCGAGGGTCTCGGCCGGCGCGGGAGCCGGGCGCGGCTCCGCGGGTCGGGCCGGCCGTCCGGGCTCGACGCGAGGACGCGCGTGCGCGAGCTCCTGGACGGCGCGCGCCGCGCCGCCGACGAGCGCTCCGCTCCCGGCGCCGATCGCCGCGGCCGTCGGGACTCCCTCGAGGATGGGCCGATCGTCGAGGAGATTCCCGGCGAGCTGACCCGCGGTCCCGGCTCCCGCGCCGCTCACGGCCGCGCTCGCCACGGTGGCGCGGATCGGAGGCGCGAACAGCGACGGCGCCGGCGCGAGGTGAGAGAGCAACGCGCCACCGACGAGACCGGTGACGGCCGAGACGGCGACGTTCCTCCGGGAGACGGGAGTGCGTCCGATCATCGAGGCGAGGTACTCGCCCACGGCGCCGCCCGTGGCTCCGCCGAGTGCGGCGGGGATCAGGCCGAGGCCGAACGTGAGGCCGCCGATCGTCCCCGTCGCGGCTCCGCGCGCCGCGCCGGCGGCGACGTCGCGCAAGGTGATCGGCTCGCCGCGCCAGGCAGCGACGCCGGCGGTGATCCCGGCGCCGAGGATGGTTCCAACCACGCCACCGAAAGCAGCTGTCGCAAGGTTGATCGGCACGTTCCCTCTCCCGCCCGATCATCGAGCAGGCAACGTGCCGATCGACATAACCTTGCGCTCGCGGCCGTGACGTCTCGCGGGCTGTGCGGAATCTGCCCGGCGATGGTTTCGCGCTTACCTGCCCGTGAAATGAAACTGCGGCAACGAGTAGCAGGAGGGCGAGCTACTCGAGGCCGCCGCGCCTCATCTTCTTCCTGAGACCCGTGCGCGAGAGCCCGAGCCGCCGCGCCGTCTCGCTGCGGTTGCCGTGCGTCTCCTCGAGCACCTTCTTCAAGACGTCGCGCTCGATGCCGTCGAGCACTTCCTCGATGCTCCCCTTGGACGCCACCTCGTTGAGCACGGCCTCCGTGATCATGGCGAAGCTCGCATCGCGCTTCGGCGACGAGGCGCCGGGGCCGCGCGCGGCGGCGACGATGTCGTGCGAGAGGTGCTCGGGCTTCACGGGGTCGGCGCCGAGCGCGACGATCCGCCGCACCTCGTTCTCGAGCTGCCGCACGTTTCCCGGCCACTCGTGGGCCGCGAGGACGTCGAGCGACTCGGGCGCGAAGGCGGGCGCGCCGCGGCCGAGCTCGCGCGCGGCCTTGGCGGCGAAGTGCTCGGCGAGGAGCGGCACGTCCTCGCGCCGCTCGCGGAGCGGCGGCAGGTCGATCCTGAGCACGGCGAGGCGGTAGTAGAGGTCCTCGCG
>CAZYLP010000164.1:0-12627 GCA_964648345.1 uncultured Planctomycetota bacterium | reverse complement strand
CGCACGGGCTCGCGAGTAGTCCGCCCCCCTCGGCCCGGAAGTAGACCTCGCGGCGGGGCTCCACCGCCCAGACGACGAGACCGCCCGCTTCGCTCGCGGGTGCGTCGAGGAGGACGAGGTGCCTCCGGAGCGGCTGGAGCGCCACGCCGGCGCCGCACGTCGCCCCGAGCTCGCCGGCCCACGCGCCCGCGGCCACGACGACGGCCGGCGCGCGGAGGACTCCCCCGTCCTCGAGGCGGGCGCCCACCACCGTCCCGCGCTCGGCGACGAGCGAGTGGACGGGGGTGCCGGTCCGGATCTCCACGCCGCGCTCTCTCGCCTCGCGCGCGACCGCCGCGACGAGGGCGTGGACGTCGAGGAGGCCGTCCGCTGGGACGAGGAGGCCGGCGTCGCACGCTCCTCCGGCGAGGGCCGGCGCGTGCGCTGAGAGCGATCGGGCGCCAGCGACGAAGTCGGCGGCGATCCCGGACGCGCGAGCGAGCGCGGCGAGCGCTCGGACTCGCGGAGCGCCGCCGAGGTAGAGCGCGCCGGTCCGCCGGAGAAGCGCACCGGGCGCGGCGAGCGCCGCGAGCAGCTTGCGGCTCCGCAGCGCGAGGCGTGTCGTCCGCGGATCTCCGTCCACGTGGCGGAAGATCGCCGCGTTGCGCCCGGACGCGTGCGCCGCGAGCACGGGCTCGCGCTCGAGGACGCAGGCGCGGACCCCACGGCGGGCGAGGTGGAGCGCGGTGGCGAGACCGGCGATCCCCCCGCCGACGACGAGGACGGGAGGGTCCCTCACGGGCGCTCGGACCGGGCGAAGGGCTCGTCCGTCTCGAGCGACGCGAGCGCCTCGAGCGCCTCCGCGTCGAGAGCGGGCTCCGCCGGCGGACCGAGGACGACGGGGCGTGCGCCCGTCGCGCGCCACGAGCGGTAGCTCAGGTTCCCTCCGAGGAGCAGCGGGAGCGCTCCAAGGCCGAGGCCGCTCCGGCGCCAGCGCCGGAGCGCCGCCGGCCACGCGTAGAAGCTCTCGCAGAAGCTCCGGTAGCCCTCGTACAGGTCCTCCACGCTCATGTTGACCGGGCGCACCAGCGGGTACTGGCCGAAGTACTTCTCGAGGTCGAAGTCGAGGATCCGTCCCTCGCGCGCGAGACGGGCGTGGAGCTCGGTGCCGGGGAAGGGTATGAGCAGGTTCGCGGCCGCCGTGTCGATCCGGATCTCCTCCGCGAACTCGAGAGTCCGGTCGAAGACGGCCGGGTCGTCGGCGTCGAGCCCGAAGATGATCCCCGCGGAGACGGCGATCCCGACCTGGTGGAAGCGGTCCACCCACTCCGCGTACTTCTCGAGCCGGTTCCAGCGCTTGTCGATCGAGCCGAGGCTCGCGGTGTTCACGGACTCGAGGCCGACGAAGACCCCGCGGCACCCGGCCTCGGCGGCGAGAGCGAGGAGCTCGCGGTCCTCGGCCATGAGGATGTGCGTCTGGACGAAGAACTTCTTCCCGAGCCCTCTCATGGCCTCGAAGAGCGCCTTCGCGTGGGCGCGGGACGCGGGGAGGTTGTCGTCCATGAAGACGATCCAGCGGGTGGGCGCGCGGGAGATCTCCTCGACGACCCGCTCGACCGGGATCGGGCGGTAGCTCCCCTGGACGTAGCGGCTCGTGCAGAAGGCGCAGCGGTGCGGGCAACCGCGGGTCGCCTCGATCGGCGTCGCGGGGGCGTAGCGCCGCCGGCGGAGGAGGTCGAGGCGCGGCGCCCGGAGCCGCGCGAGGTCGACGGGGTCCCGGTGCGAGTAGACACGACCGAGCTCGCCGCGGCGGAGGTCGGCGAGGATCGGCTCGAAGAGCCCCTCGACCTCTCCCCGGACGACGGCGTCCACGTGGGGGAGCACATCGCGCGTCGCCGAGCTCGGGTGGGCGCCGCCGGCGATCACGGGGATCCCCCGCGCGCGGACGCGGCGCGCGAGCGCATATGCCCGCGGGGCACGGAAGCACTCGAAGGACAGCGCGACGAGGTCTCCCTCGCGCGCCTCGGAGAGGTCGTCGTCGATCGGCTCCACGCGTCCGTCGAGGACGCGGACCTCGACGTCGCCTGGGACCGCGGCGGCGACGGCGCCCAGCGTGACGGTCATCATCGGGAACCAGAAGTCCCGCTGGGCGGGCGCGACGATGAGCACGCGTCGGATGTCCATGGAGACCCCGCGCGAGATTCGACGCCGCCGTCGCGCCGGGCGCCGTGACTCCGGTCACGGCGCCCCCGCCCGAGGAGTGCCACCGTCGCTGCGTGGCGACGGTCGAGACAGGACGCGCGGCGCGGCTCCGCGTTGCGAGAGGGGACCTCAGGCGGCTCTCGCCCTTCGAGCGCTTCGCGCTGAGGCTCTCGCGCGCGGTCAACGAGTCCGCCGGCGCGAAGGCGGTCACGCACGGGCTGAACCGGTTCCTCGTCGGCCGCTGGATCGCCTGGCTGACCTCGGAACGCGCGAAGCTCCTCGGTCTCGACACCGTGAGGGGCCTGCGCCCTGACCGGGGCGTCGTCCTCGCCGCGAATCACCGGAGCTTCTTCGACATGTACGTCATCGCGACGTACCTCGAGCGGCACGTTTCGTGGGCGGGGCGCTTCTTCTTCCCCGTCCGCTCGACGTTCTTCTACGACCGCCCTCTCGGCGTCGCGGTCAACGCGGCCATGAGCTCGCTCACGATGTTCCCGCCGATCTTCCGCGAGACCCGGAAGCGTGGCGCGACGCGGGCCGGCCTCGAGTTCCTCGCGGCGGCTCTTGGCCGCCGGGGCACGGTCGTCGGCATCCACCCCGAGGGGACGCGCGGCAAGGGAGCGGACCCTTACGAGCTCCTCCCGCCCGAACCGGGCTTCGGCCGGCTCGTCCTCGAGGCGCGCCCCGTCGTCGTCCCCGTCTTCGTGAACGGGCTCGGGAACGACCTCGCAGCGGAGTGCGTCGCGTCGCTACGAGGAAGCGCACCGCCCATCGGCATCGTCTTCGGAGCTCCCGTCGACCTCTCGGACCTCGCCGGCGCGTGCCCGCGAAAGCTCCGAGCTCAGGTCGAGGTCGGACGAAGGGTCCTCGACGCGATCCGCGACCTCGCCGAGGTCGAGCGTCGGATTCGACCATCCTGGACTCGTTGAGCGTCGAGCGCCGCGGCGCACGAGACGAACCGGCCGTCGTGGGAGAGGCTCACCGCAACGGAGCGACGTGAGCCCGGGACGAGGAGGCGGGGCGGGCCGAGGCCGTCCCAGGCGTCACGCACCGGGTCGCGGGCCACGGTCAGGCTCGACGGATCGCGCCCCACCGTTTCGGCCACGGTCCGGACGAGGAGGCGGCGAGCGGCGGCCGAGGGGTCGTTGCCCTCTCGCAGCCTCTCGATCGCCCTGATGAGCGTGGGGGCGCGTCCGACCGTGGCGACGGCGTGGACCCAGCCGCCCCCGCCCGTCGTGGCGAGCTCGAGCGAGAGGTCCTCGTACCGGACCGTGCGCAGGTCCGCGGCGACGACGAAGCGCCGGTGCGCGAAAGGGAGGCCGCCCGCGAGCCTGGCGACGACCTTGTAGGCGGCCTCCTTGGCCGCGAACAGGCGCCAGATGAGCTCTGCCGGGTCGCGGCTGGCCTCGAGCGCGGCGCGCTCGGAGTCGGAGCAGATCCTCCGGACGAAGCGCTCGCGCAGATGCGCTCCGGGCGCGCCGGGTTCCTCGAGGTCCACGACGTCGTCCCCGACGGCCGGTCGCTCGAGGAGGCGCGAGCGGCTCCGCGTCACCGGGCGTGGGCGACGATCAGGTCCACGGCGTCGCCCACCGTGCGCACGCGGTCCGCGTCCTCGTCGCTGACCGCGATGCCGAACTGGTCCTCGATCTCGAGGACGACGTCCACGAGCCGCGCCGAGTTCACCTTCAGGTCCTTGAGGATCGACGTCGTCGGCTGGACGGCCGCGAGCGCCTCGTGGTTCCTGACGAACGGCTTCAGGATCCCGACGACCTTCGTGAAGATCTGCTCTCGACTCATGAAGCTCTCCTTGTCTCGGTGCCGGGCCGCGGTCTCCCGAAGATCACGCAGCCGTTCACGTCGCCGAAGCCGAAGCTCGCCTTCGCGATCACGGAGAGGTCCGGCACCTCGACCGTGTGGCGCGGGATGCGTTCGGAGTACGCGGCGAGCCGCGGGTGCAGGTCCTCGCAGTTGAGCGAGCCGTGGACGAACCCGCGGTCGAGCTCGATCACGGACGCGACGCACTCGAGCGCCCCCGCCGCGCCGAGGCCGTGGCCGATGAGGGACTTCGTCGCGTGGATGAGCGGCATGCGCTCGGGGGGGAGCTCGAGGGCGCGGGACCAGCTCTCGACCTCCTGCGGGTCCGCGAACGTCGCGGTCAGGTGGCCGTTGATCGCGCCGATCTCCGATGGCCCGACACCGGCCATGGCGACCGCCCCGCGGATGCAGCGCCGCACGCCCTCGGGGTTCGGTGCCGTCATGCTGCCGCCGCCCCGGTGGCCGCCGCAGTTCACGTGGGCGCCCAGGACCTCGGCGTAGATCCGTGCGCCGCGCTCCCGCGCGCTCCGGAGAGACTCGAGGAGGAGCACCCCCGCACCGGAGCCCGGCACGAAGCCCGCCGCGCTCGCGCTGAGGGGGCGCGACGCGGCCGCGGGCGCGTCGTTCCTCGTCCGGGCGAGCACCTTCATCGCGTCGAAGCCCGCCCAGACGTACTTCGACGACCCCTCCGAGCCGCCCGCGAGCATGCGGCGCGCGCGGCCGGCGCGGATGTGCTCGAACGCCTCGGCGATCGCCTCGGTGCCCGTGTTGCAGGCGCTCGAGTTGGTGCTCACGCGGCCTCCGAGCCCGAGGAGCCCCGCGATCCGGGCGCTGTTCCCGCTCGCCATGACCTGCTCGACGAGCGTGCTGCCGAGGCGGCCCGTGCGCCCGGAATCGACTCCGGGGACGAGCCGCGTCGCGACCGTGTCGAGGCCGCCGATCCCCGTCCCGATGATCGCGCCCGAGTCCCAGTCCGGCGCGTCCGCGCCGGCCGGGAGCCGGGCGAGCCCGGCATCCGTCCACGCGTCGATCGCGGCGATCGCCGCGTAGACGATGTTCTCGTTCATGGCGAGGAGCTCCTCGGCCGTGAAGTAGCGGTCCCGGAGCGCCTCGACCCCCTCCGGGATCCCGCCGACCTGGCAGCCGAAGCGCGCGTCCGCGAGGTGCTGGTGGAACCGGACCCCGCTCGAGCCCGCGCGGAGCGCCTCCGTGAAGGCCGGGACGCCGTGTCCGTTGGGGGCGACGACCCCGAGGCCCGTGACGACGACTCGCTCAGCCACGGCTCACCCCCACCCCGGACACGACGCCCCGGGCCACGATCGGTCCGGACGCGAGCGCGAGCGTCACGCGCGACCGGAGCTTGCGGCGCCGCCAGAAGAGCTTCTCCGCGTCCACGCGGACGGTCTCGCCGGGACGGACGACGCGCTCGAACTCGACGGCCGCGTCGGTGAAGAGGCTGAGGGTGCGCGCGACCTCCTCGCGGGGGGCCTCGAGCCCGAGGAGGTAGAGGCCGAGGGCCACGACCCCGGTCTGGCACATGGTCTCGATGAGGATCACGCCCGGCGTCACAGGGTCGCCCGGGAAGTGCCCGGCGTAGAAGGTCTCGTCGGGCCGGAACGTGTACTCGCCCGTGGCGCGCTCCGCGTCGATGGAGACCAGCCGATCGAGGAAGCGGAAGGGCGGTCTCTGCGGCAGGAGGTCGAGGACGTCTTCCTTGCTCAGCGTCATGCGCCGCTCCGGTCGAGGATGCCACCCCGGCTCCGGGGCGAGCGCTCGGGGTAGTCGCCGTAGGCGATCCCGAGGAAGAGGCCCACCTTCGCGCGTTCGACCGTGTAGATCGGCTCGCCGTCCACGAGGACGACGGCATCGCCGATCGCGACGGCGGCGCCGGAGGTCTCGAGGCGCGCGAAGCGCCGCACGTCCACCTCGTAGCGGACGATGCGGTCGTGAGGCCGGATCTGACCGGCGAACTCGACCGCCTTGCAGCCGAGCGCGCGGCCCGCGCCCTGGCCGCCGGCGAGCGCCGCGTAGAGGCCCACGAGCTGCCAGACCGCATCGACGCCGAGGCACCCGGGCTGGACGGGGTCGTCGCGGAAGTGGCACTGGAAGAACCACTGATCGACCCGGACGTCCTGCTCGGCGACGATGCGTCCTCGCGCCCCCGAGCGCTCGATCGAGACGACGCGGTCGAACATGAGCATCGGCGGCGCGGGGAGGCGCACGAACTCGGCGGGAGGGTCCGAGACGAGGCTCCCTCGCGAGAGCGCGAGGAGCTCGTCGCGGTCGAGGTGCTTGCGCTCGAGGAACTCGGCGTACGGGATCACGCGACCACCTCGAGGAGGAGACTCCCCCAGGTGAGGCCCGCACCGACGACGACGACGACGATCGCCGTGCCCGCCTCGAGCTGCTCCCAGCGCTGCGAGAGCACCGCGGGTGCGCCCGCGGCGCCGGTATTCCCCAGCTCGACGACGTTGTGCCAGTGCTCGTGAGGGGCCAGCCCCGCTCGCCGCGAGACCGCCTCGAGCATGAGGAGATTCGCCTGGTGGCCGACGAAGCGGAGGGGACGGCCCTCCGCGCGGACGGGTGCGAGGAGCTCCTCGAGGCACGCGTGGGTCGTCTTGATCGCGAACCGCTGCACGGCGCTCCCGTCCTGATGGAAGTGACCGAACCTGGGGATCGTCACCGACTCCCAGCTGCGCGGTGAGGACGCGAGGCTCGACCGCGCGAGCCGGAGCTTCCCTGGCGCCTCGCGCGAGAGCACGGCGGCGCTCGTCCCATCGCCCCAGAGCACCGCGGCGGAGCGGTCGCGGTAGTCCACGGCGCGCGTCGTGTTCTCGGCGTTCACGACGAGCACGAACGGCGGGAGGTCGTTCATGTTCGAGAGGAAGTGGAGCTGCGCCGCGAAGCTCGAGCAGGCCGAGTTGAGGTCGAACGCGGGCACGTCGATGCCCAGCGCCGCCGCGATGAGGCAGGCGTCGCCGGGGGTCGCCATGCTCGGGTTGGACCCCCCCGCGACGACGAGGCCCACGTCGCGGGGCTTCACGCCGGCGCGGGCGAGCGCCTCGAGCGCGGCGCGTCGGCCCGTCTCGGCGCTCGTGTGGAGGCACGCCTCGTGACCCGCGCGCGGATCCTCGTTCTTCGTCGCGCGGATGTAGTCGAGCGGAAGGACCGTCCGTCGCGTCCTGATTCCGACTCGCTCGAGGATCCAGTCGTCGGTCGTCCCGATCTCCAGCTCCTCGAGGAACCGGTTGTCGATCACGTTCTCCGGATGGAAGTGACCGAGCCCGACGATGTGGAGCGGGTGCACCCTAGCCTCCGATCCGTTCGCCGCCGTCGACGCGGATCAGCGCGCCGTTGATCCAGCGCGCCTCGTCGGTCGCGAGGAGGCAGATCGCGTCCGCGACGTCGGGAGCCGTCGTGAGACGTCCGAAGGGGTTCCGCGCCCGCGCCGACTCCTTGAGGCGGTCGTTCCCCGGGATGAGCCGGAGCGCCGGGGAGTCGGTGACACCCGCCTGCACGACGTTCGACCGGATGCCATAGGGAGCGAGCTCGAGCGCGATCGCTCGCGAGACCGCCTCGAGCGAGACCTTGGCGGCCGACACCGCCGCGTACCCCCGCCACGCGACCTCGTTCCCCTCGCTCGTGATCCCGAGGACCCGCGCGTCCGCGGCGAAGAGGCCCCGCCTGAGGACATCCTGCGTCCACGTCGCGAGGCTCGTGCCCATCGCATGGATCGTGCGGCCGAAGTCCTCGTCGTCGAGGAGGGAGTCGGAGTCGTACGTGGACGCGTGGCCGTGCGACGAGAGCGCCGGTGCGAGGAGCTTCAGGTTCCCGAAGGCGATCGAATGGAGGAGGAGGCGCACCCTCCCCGCCTCCCCGAGCCTGGCGGCGAGCGCGTCGAGGACCTCTCTCCGGCGCTCCGGGGCCAGGGCGTCCACGTTCCACGAGAGGAAGCCCGTGCCCGTCGCCCGGAGCGCCGCGAACTCCCGCTCGATGGGCTCCATGGCGCCTCTCCGGTCGCGGTGCACGAGGGCGACGCTCATGCCGTGGCGGGCGAGCTTGTGCGCGGTCGCGAGGCCGAAGCCGCTCGAACCGCCGAGTATCAGGGCCCAGTGATTCCGGTCGAAGGCGAGGTTCATCCGTCCCTGCCCGCGAGGCTACCGGCTCCGCGGGGCCCCCTCCGTGACCAGGGTCACGGAGCAGGGCGAGGGGTGCAGGTCTACTCCGCGGGCGAGGCGACGGCGCCGGGCGGGAGGACAGGATGCTGACGAGGATCTGGAACGAGATCACCGAGACTCAGATCTGGAAGTCCATCTTCAGGCACGGGATGCCGATCGGGGCGCGGAACCAGTCGCTCGTCATCCTGTCGAACTTCATCCTCCACCTTCACCCCGCGCGGATCCGCAAGGGCGCGATCAAGGTCCAGTACACCTGGTGCATGGGTGGCGCGAGCTTCTTTCTCTTCCTCGAGCTCACGATCACCGGCATCCTCCTCATGTTCTACTACCGCCCCACCGCGGAGTACGCGTTCGCGGACATGGTCGCCCTCCGGGAGCACGTGCCGCTCGGGATCATCCGCGAGCTCCACCGCTGGGGCGCTCACCTCATGGTGATCTCGGTCTGGCTGCACATGTTCCGCGTCTTCCTCACCGGCTCCTACAAGCCGCCGCGAGAGTTCAACTGGGGCGTCGGCGTGATCCTCCTCACGCTCACGCTCCTCCTCTCCTTCACGGGCTACCTCCTCCCGTGGGACCAGCTCGCCATGTGGGCCGTCACGGTGGGGACGAACATGGCCCGCGCGACTCCGTTCCTGGGCCACGAGGGCCCTGGTGCGCAGGCGCTGAACGCCTTCGGGGGCGATGACATGCAGCTCGTTCATGCGGGGGCCGACGTCCGCTTCGCCCTGCTCGCCGGACGCTTCGTCGGCGAGGGCACGCTGCTCCGCTTCTACGTCCTCCACTGCGTCGCGTTCCCGTTCATCGCGGCGATCCTGATGGCCGTGCACTTCTTCCGCGTGCGCAAGGACGGCGGGATCTCGGGACCGGTGACGCTCTGAGACGGTGACCGCCCCCTCACCGTCCCGGCCCGGCGAGCCAGGCCTCGACGCGCCGTGCATGGCCTTTCGCCGCTGCCGACAGGTCGTTCACGGCGACTCCGCCCGAGCGGGCCCTCGCGGCGGCCTCCCGTACGGCGGCGGAGTCGCCACGCTGCTCGGCGGCCGCGGCGAGGACCCAGAAGGCCGTCGCGCGGTCCACGGGCAGCCGAGGAGCCTCCTGGTCCGCCCACGCCTGACCGAGCGGACGCGCGAGGTCCGCCTGTCGTTCGAGGAGACCGAGCGCCGCCCGCGCCGATCGCTCGCCGTCCTCCAGGTCCTTCGCCGCGAGAGAGTCGAGGGCGTTCTCGAGCTCCCACGCGATCGCTCCCTCCCACGCCTGCATCGCCGTCCGTCTCGCGCGCTCGTCCGACGGGTCTCGCTCGAGCGCGCGGGCCCCGATCTCGCCGGCCCGCAGCTGCCAGGCGATCGCCAGCCGGCGGGTCGAGGCCGTGCGAGCCTCGCCGAGCGCGAGGTGCGCGAGCCGGCCGCAGACGCGCATCGCGAGGACCGGGTCCTGTCGCTCTAGGGTCGGCAACGCTCCTTCGTCGGGCTGCCGCTGCTTGGCGATCGCGACGATCGCGGCGAGCCGCGGCCCGGCTCGCACGTCCCGGAGACTCGTCTTCGTGACGAAGTGGTTCACGGCGTCGAGACCGAACCCTCTCGCATCGAAGCGGCTCGTGAGCCGGCGCAGGACGGGGTCCAGGAGGGAGTCCACGGTCGTCTCGTCGAAGCGCGAGGCGGACACGACGTGGGCGAACCGCGCGACGAGCCCGTTGTCCTCGAACATGGTCACGAGGTCGTCCTTGTCGTGGAGCTTCGCGATCTCGTCCGCGAGGTCCAGCGCGGCGGCGCGAGACGCCGCTTCGGCCCACTGGCTCCTCCCCAGGGCGCCTCGAAGGCTCGCGCGATCGTGCGGCCGTCCCGTCCGGAGCGTCTCGACGGCGACCAGGGCGGCGGCCTCGGGGTCGGCGGGCGCCGCGAGCGCGAGCTCCCGGAACGACTCGTCGGTCGCCTCGAGCCCGTGCTCCTGCGCGCCACGGAGGACCGCGACGAACCGGTCGTGCCCGAGGAGCCGGGCGAGGTCGTCGGCGCGCACCGGTCTGCCTTCCTTCCTCGCCGCGCGCGCTCGCTCCAGCGAGGCGGTCACGAGGTCGGCGCCGGTCGCGACCGTGGCGACCGAAGCGGCAGGTCCCGTCGTGGACGCGTGACGGCGCACGGCGAGGCCGGCGGCGACCGCGCCGAGGACGGCCGCGATGAGCACGAGCACGATCGATCGGCTCGACGACGAGCCGGACGGGGTCTTCGGCGGCGGACGGCGGCCGAGGGCCAGCAGCGCGTCCGCCAGCGTCCGCGCGTCAAGCCGCGCCGAGGCCCGGGGAGCCAGGCACGTCTCGACGAGCGCCTCGAACGTCGGATGGACCGTCGCGACCGTGCGGACCGGCGCGCGGCGGCCGCCCACGACGGCCGCGGCGACCTCGGGGAGCGTCGCGCCTTCGTACGGCCGTCTCCCCGTCACGAGCTCGAAGAGGATGCACCCGAGCGCGTAGACGTCGGCGCGGCCGTCCACCGCCTCCGCGGCGAGCTGCTCGGGCGCCATGTAGTCCGGTGTCCCGACGGTCGAGCCGGTCTCGGTGAGGCGCACGCTCGCGCCGAGCTCGCGGACGCACCCGAAGTCGGCGATCCGGGGCTCGTCCTGGTCGTCGAAGAGCACGTTCGCGGGCTTGAGGTCGCGGTGAACGAGACCGAGCTCATGGACGCGCGCGAGGGTCTGCGCGAGCTTCGCACCGATCGCGGCGGCCTCGGACCAAGCGAAGCTGCCGCGACGCCGGAGCCGCTCCTCGAGCGAGCCGCCCGCCATGAAGTCCATCGCGAACCAGAGCCTGCCGCGCTCGACGCCCGAGTCGTGGATCGCGACGACTCCGCTAGCCGCGAGCCGCGCCAGCGCCGTCGCTTCGCGGCGAAAGCGCGTCACGGACTCCGGGTCGTAGGTGCCCTCGAGCACCTTCAGCGCGCGAACCGCTCCGGTCGTCCCGTGACGCACGAGGAAGACACGGCCCATGCCGCCCCGGCCGAGCTCGCGCTCCACGTCGTAGGGGCCGAAGGTGCCCATGCAGGACTCTGACGCCGTTCACTTCGCCTCGCAAAGGCGCGCCGCCCGGGGCGGGCCGTCACGCGTCCTTGCGCGGGCGCACCACGAGCACCGGGCACGGCGCCTCGCGGAGCACCTTCTGCGAGACGCTCCCGAGCACGATCCGCCCGAGGAGCCCGCGGCCGTGCGTCCCGACGACGACGATGTCGTCCGGCCGCGCGGCGCGGACGATCTCGGCGGCCGGGGAGCCGAAGACGACGTGGACGTCCGCCGAGGCGCCGAGCGTGCGCGACACGAGCGAGCGGACCGCCTTCGGTGCTTCGTCGCGGATCCGGTTCTCGATGTCCAGGGCGATCTCCTTCACGGGATCGCCGCCGTGGTAGGCCGGGAGGCTGATCGGCATCGCGACCGCGTGGATCGCCTCGAGCTTCGCGCCGAGCGTCTCCGCGAGCCGGCTCGCGACCTCGAGCGCGGCCTCGTTCGGGTCGGCGACGTCGACCGCGACCAGCACGCGCCGTGTCGTGCTCGAACCCTCGGCCGACTCGCGGACAACGAGGACGGGCGTCGGAGACTCGCGGGCCACCTCCTCGGCGACGCTCCCGAGCGCGAAGCGCTCGATGCCCGTGCGCGCGTGCGCGCCGATGACGACGAGGTCCTGCTCCGAGCCGTCCGCGACGATCCGGTCCGCCGGGCGGCCGCGGCAGACGTGGGTCTCGACCACCGGCCCGGCGCCGGTGAGCTCGGACGCCAGCTTCCTCAGGGCCAGTCCGGCTTCGGCCTCGAGGCGGGCGAGGAGCTGCTCGACGAGGTCCTGACCTACGTACGCGTGGCGCGGGACGAGGTCGGTCGCGAGCACGTGGACGAGCCGGAGGACGCCGCCCTCGCCCGCGAGAGCCAGTGCTCGGCGCGCGGCGGCGATCGATGCCGGCGAGAAGTCGATCGCGACCAGGATCTTGCTGGGCTTCATGGGAGCCTCCCCCTCTCCTCGGCGCGAATGGTGTTCCACGGGTCGGGCGCGGAGGATTCCGCGGTCCGGTCCCGGGCCCTGGTGTTGCACGAACGGGCCACGATCGGAAGGACACCTCCATGACCGACGAGCTGGTGCTGGAATTTTCGCGGATCGGGAGCCGTGACGTCGCGCGCGTGGGAGGGAAGAACGCCTCGCTCGGCGAGCTCTTCAACGCCCTCCGCTCGAAGGGGATCGGAGCCGTGGACGGCTTCGCGACGACGAGCGAGCTCTACCGTCGCTTCATCGCCGAGGCGGACCTCGCGGGCCGGCTGAAGCAGGCGCTCGCCGGCCTCGACGTCGAGGACGCGGCCGAGCTCGCGCGGCGCGGCCAGCAAGCGCGCTCCGCGGTGCTCGAGACGCCGCTCCCGGACGCGCTCGGCGACGCGATCGTCCGCGCGTACCGAGCGCTCGTCGAGCGGCTCGGGCGCGAGCCCGAGC
>CAZYLP010000163.1:0-12629 GCA_964648345.1 uncultured Planctomycetota bacterium | reverse complement strand
ATCAGGTCCGCGTGGCTCGAGGTCTCGTTCACGTAGAAGTCGATCGCGACCATGAAGTCGAGCTTCTCGAGGGCCACCTCGATGCGGCGGCCGTTCGGGGCGGAGAGGACGGGGTTGCCGCAGACGGTGATGAGACCGCGCATGCGCCCCGGGCCCTCGGTCTCGATCTCCTCCGCGAAGACGGGCATGGGGAGATCGAGCCCGAACTCGGGGAGGCCGCGGACGCGGCTCCTGTACGTGTTGAACGAGCCCTTCTGCCGGAGGAAGGACAGGAGCCCGAGCACGTCGGCCGCGGGGCGCGTGAAGAGCGCGCCGCCCGGACGGTCGAGGTTGCCCGTCACGATGTTGATCACGTCCGTGAGCCAGCAGGCGAGCCCGCCGAACTCCTGGATCGAGACGCCGACGCGGCCGTAGCAGACGGCGGACTTCGCCTTCTTGAAGTCGAGGGCGAGCTTCCGGATCGCTTCGGGCGCGATCCCCGTCGCGGGCGCGACCTCGTCGGGCGTGAAGCGAGCGACGACCGTCCGCATCTCGGCGAAGCCGTCCGTGAAGTCGGCGAGCCGCCCGGGCTGGACGCCGTCCGCGAACATGACGTTGAGCATGCCGAGGAGGAGGAGCGCATCGGTCCCCGGCCGGATGAAGTGGTGCTCGGTCGCGATCCGCGCCGTCTCCGTGCGTCGAGGATCGACGACGACGACCTTGCCGCCGCGCTCCTTGATGGCCGCGATCCGCTGCGACGCGCCGGGCGCCGTCATGATGCTGCCGTTGCTGACGGCGGGGTTCGCTCCGATCACGAAGAAGTGGTCGGTGCGGTCGATGTCCGGGATCGGGAGGAGGACCTGGTGGCCGTACATCAGGTACGACGAAAGCATGCGCGGCAGCTGGTCCACCGAGGTCGCGGAGTAGCGGTTCTTCGTGCGGAGCGCGCCGAAGAGCGGCAAGAGCGCCACCGACGTCGAGTAGTTGTGGACGGCCGGGTTGCCGACGTAGACCCCGACCGCGTCGCGGCCGTGCTCGCGGCGGATCGCGGCGAGCTTCGTCGCGGCGAGCTCGAAGGCGTCGTCCCACGAGATCGGCTCGAACCCGCCGCTCGAGGTCTTCCTGAGCGGCTTCCTGAGGCGGTCCGGGTCCTCGTCGAGGTCCTTCAGCGCGAGGGCCTTCGGGCAGACGTGGCCCTTGCTGAAGGTGTCCTCGTGGTCGCCGGTGATCGAGAGGATCTTGCCGTCCTCGTGCTCGATCGCGATGCCGCACATGGCCTCGCAGAGGTGGCAGGTCCGGTAGTGCATGCTGCTCATGGGGCTCAAGGGTAACTCGCGACGAGTCGCCGATACACCTCGCAGCTCCTTCGAGGAGTGCGCTCCTGCGTCGCGTAGTCCACGGCGTAGAGCCCGAAGCGCGGGTCGTAGCCCTCGTGCCACTCGAAGTTGTCGGTGAGCGCCCAGTGGAAGTAGCCGCGCACGTCGGCGCCCGCCGTCCGCGCTCGCTGCACGGCCTCGACGTGCGCGGAGAGGTAGCCGGGACGCCGGTCGTCGCGCGCGTCGGCGATCCCGTTCTCCGTGACGAGGATCGGCTTCCGGTAGCGGGCGTACGCTTCCTTCAAGACCACCTCGAGGCCGCCCGCGTCGATCGGCCAGCCGAGGTCGCTCCGGTCGGGGCCGCTGGTGCGGGGGAGGACTCCTCCCATGCGCAGCACGGCACCCAGGTCCGCTCCGAGCGCCATGTAGTAGTTGATCCCCACGTAGTCGAACGCCATCGCCTCGTCGAGGAAGCCCCAGTTGAACTTCTCGCCCCATCGGCGAACGAGACCGAACGGGCTCAGACGGCTCCGCCGCCAGGCGATCGCGTGCTGCGCGATCCCGACCTCGCACGCGACGCCGCGCTTCCGCGCCGCCTCGTGGAGGGCGTCGTACGCGCGGACGTGCGCGCGGACGAGGGCGCGCTCGCAGCGTCGAGCGAGGTCGGGCCGGCCGAAGCGACCGGGCGGGAAGATCCCGGAGAGATAGCTCGCGCCCGCGTGGACGTTCGGCTCGTTGACCGTGACCCAGAGATCGACCTGCGCGGAGTACCGCTCGGCGACCCACTGCGCGTGGCGGCCGAAGGCGTCGAGGGTCCGCTCGTCGAGCCAGCCGCCGCGCGCGGCGCACCAGCGCGGGAGCGTGAAGTGGTGGAGCGTGACCATGGGCCGGAGGCCGCGCGCGCGGCAAGCGGCGATGAGCCGCTCGTAGTAGCTCGCGGCCTTCTCGTCGCGCTCGCCTTCTCGCGGCTCGACGCGCGACCACTCGATCGAGAAGCGGAACGCGTTCGTCCCGAGCGCCGCGGCGAGATCGAGGTCCTGCTCGAAGCGGTTCGCGAAGTCGCACGCGACGAGTGACCGGGCCGCGGTCTTCCGCTCGAAGTCCCACCAGTCGTTGTGCTCGTTGCCACCCTCGACCTGGTGCGCGCTCGACGCGGTGCCCCAGAGGAAGCCGGATCCCGCCATGCGGGGCCATGCTACACTCGGCGCGTGAACCCTGAATCGATCGTCGGCCACCACGGCGCGGACAAGAGCGACATCATCAACGGCCCGTTCACGCAGACGAAGAACGGCGTCTCGCTCACGCTCTGGGTCACGCAGGCCTGCATCGACTGCGACATCTCGCGCGAGAACTGCCCCGGCGTCTACGAGCACAACTACGAGAAGGGGCAGACGAAGATCAAGGAGACGGCGGACTTCTTCGCCGAGCTCGAGAACGTCAAGCGCGCGATCGAGCAGTGCCCGACGAACGCTCTCGGTCTGGACGTGACCAGGACGTAGTCGCAGAATTTTTTCTTCCGTCGAGCGAGCGCCGCGAGCGGAGGGCCCGCGCTTTGCGTCTCCGTGCTCGGAGGCAAAGCCGAGCCATGGCAACGATCTTTACACGCCTGATGAACTACATCCGCGGCGAGAAAACGAAGACGCAGAGCGTGACGACGGATGTGCGTCTCACGGATGAGCGCGCGGAGCAGGGCCTCATGCTCTCGGGGATCGACGGCGACCCGAGGACGACGCAGGCGCTCTCCGACGAACTGCACATCAAGACGAAGCTCGACGAGCCGACGCGGAGAGCCGCCTGAAAGCAGATCGTTGACTCCCTCTGCGCGTGCGAGAGAATGACGCGCGGGGGGCCGGTCAATGAGAGAGAGACTCGCCCGCGGAGCCTGGATGGTCCGCGTCACGCTCGGACTCTTCGCGCTCGGCGCCGTGTGTGCCGTTCTCGCACACCTCGGCGAGCTCGACGGCATCCCGTCGGCTCGCGCGCAGGACCAGCCGACGATCGACGACCCGGTCGTCCTCCGGGTCTGCGTCGCGTGCCACAACCTCGAGCGCGTGGTCACCGCGCGCAAGACGCCCGAGGAGTGGCTCGGCGCCATCGAGCGCATGCGCCGCTACGGCGCGCCGATCGACGAGGGCGAGGTCCAGCGGATCTCGAGCTACCTCGCCGCGCTCCTCCCGCGCCCCGGCGCGAAGCCGAGCGTCCTCGATGATGACCTCGTCCGCGCCCGGTGCTCGCAGTGCCACGGCCTCGAGCTCGTCGAGGCGAACCGGAAGACGCCGGAAGGCTGGAGCTTCACGGTCCAGCACATGCGGTGGCTCTCGCAGAAGGCGACCATGGCGCCCGTCCAGACGGGCGTGCAGGCGATCTCGAAGGAGGAGGGCGACCGGATCGCCGCCTACCTCTCGCAGAAGCTCCCCCTCCTCCCGGGCGAGAAGGACCGCCTCGACAAGCTCGTGGACCCGATCGAGGTCCAGCTCACGTGCGGCGGCTGTCACGGCCTCGAGACGCTCAAGTCCCAGGTGAAGACGATGGAAGCCTGGGACAAGACGATCCAGCGCATGCACCACTTCAAGCAGGGGTGGGGCTACATGTGGAGCAACGGCTACAGCCCGGTCAAGATCGCCGGCCTGACCGAGGAGGCCGCCCTCAAGGTCATCAAGCAGTGGCTCTACGACAACTACTCCTCGGACTCCGAGGAGTGGAAGCGCTACACGCCGGAGGAGAAGTCGTTCGCCGGCTCGTGGCGGATCCAGGGCCAGGACCACAACGGCCCCTTCTTCGGCACGCTCGAGCTGACGCCGGGCTCCGAGCCCAACTCCTACGGCGTCACGCGCACGGTCCAGCACGTGGGCACGCTGCCCAAGGACGTCTGGAAGGGCTCGGCGGTCATCTACGCGAACGCGTCTCTCCGCACGCGCTACACCTGGACCGAGCCCAAGTCGCTCGGCTTCCTCAAGGCCCTCGACCGCGAGAAGGACCTCCTCCCGCCGGGCGTGCCGATCGTCGCGCGCGGCAGCTTCGAGCGCGAGCTCTCGACGACGGCCGACGTCTTCTCGGGGTCTTACCACTTCGACGGGATCCCCGGGCAGGGCGGCACCGAGACCTACACGCGCGACCTCACGGGCGACAAGGCGATCTCGAAGGGCGACCCGCAGCTCATCGCGGTCGTCCCGAACGTCCTCCGCCGCGGGCAGTCCCACGAGGTGCTCGTCGTGGGGACGAACCTCGTCCCCTTCAACCCGGCCTCCTTCTCGTTCGGGCCCGGAATCAAGGTCGAGCGCATGACGGCGACCGAGTGGGCGGGCGCGACGAGCTCGCCCCGGCTCCTCATCACGGTCGCGAAGGATGCGCCGCTCGGCGCCCACGACGTGAACTTCAAGACGACCGACCCCGACTTCCGCACGGCGAAGCTCCCGGACGCGGTGAACGTGATCGGCGGCGTGGACTACATCCAGGTCGAGCACAACCACCCCGAGTACGGCCCGATCTACCGCGTCGAGACGACGACCGTGCCGGTCGCGCGCCTCGGCGGCGCGCCGATCTACGCGGAGGGCGCGGGCAAGGAGCTCGCCCGCCCGATCCCGAAGGTGCGCGTCCAGCTCCGCGGCATCGGCTTCGCGAACGGCCCCGACGGCAAGAAGGGGACGGGCGACGACGTGAGGATCGGCGAGGTCGCCGTCGTCTGGAGCGCCTCCGCCGTGGACGTGACGAAGACGCGCCCCTTCAACGGCGGCGACGTCCCGACGGGGAACGACGCGGAGCTCCCGCCGGACGCCCAGTCCGTCGAGCTCCCGGGCGGCCTCGGCACCTTCAAGTACTGCGTCAACCCCGAGAAGCAGAAGACGTGGGGCACGCTCTCCGCGGACGGCCTCTTCACGCCCGGCTCGGAGGAGCCGCGCGTCGAGCTCGAGGCCGGCCCCACCGGGAAGCCGAAGCCCAAGACCTACCAGACGAACACGGGCGACAACCGCGGCACCGTCCTCGTGACGGCGACCTACAAGGGCGACCTCGCCTCGAAGGGCGCGGGCCCGATCGAGGGGCACATGATCGTCGTCCTCGGTCCGCCCAAGTGGACGACGTGGACGCCCTTCAACGACGCCGCCCCCGGGACCTACTACCCGGCGCGCGCCGCGGGCCCCGGCGTCCCGTCGCCCAAGCTCTCGGACACGGGTCTCTTCGCGGACACCGCGAAGCACGCGCTCGACCCGGAGCGCATCCCCTACGACGTGGCGTCGCCTCTCTGGTCCGACTTCGCGCACAAGGACCGGTCGATCTCCTTCCCGGCCGTGACGGGGAAGAACGACAAGGCCGCGCGCATGACGCCCGTGGACGGCTGGGACTTCCCCGCCGGCACGAGCATCGTGAAGAACTTCTACCTCGAGCGGAAGCGCGGCGACGCCTCGTCGAAGCAGATCGTCGAGACGCGCGTGCTCCTCAAGCGCGGCGGCGGGTGGCAGGGCTTCAGCTACGAGTGGAACGACGCCGGGACCGACGCGACGCTCCTCGACGGCGGCAAGGAGAAGGCCTTCACCGTGGACGTGGGCGGGCGCCCGACGCGGCAGGTCTGGAGCTACCCGTCGCGGAGCGACTGCTTCCGCTGCCACACGCAGGCGGCGGGGACCGTGCTCGGACTCCAGACGAGCCAGCTCTCCGCGGCCCAGATCGAGACCTTCAAGGCGAAGGGGGTCAACGCCGCCGACGTGAAGGGCGCGAAGCCGCTCGTCGCAGTGGACGGCGGCGGCTCGCTCGAGGAGCGCGCGCGGAGCTACCTCCACGTGAACTGCTCGACCTGCCACCGGCCCGGCGGCGGAGCGCCCACGTCGTTCGACCTCCGCGCGGGGACGCCGCTCGCGGACACGGGGATCGTCGGGGCGGAGCCGAAGTACGGCGACATGGGCGTCGCGGGCGCGCGGATCGTCAAGCCGGGCGACCCGAAGCAGTCGCTCCTCTACATCCGCATGACGAGCACGGGGAGCAGCCGCATGCCGCCCCTCGCCTCGTCGCACGTGGACCCTGCCGCGGAGCGGGTCCTCGCCGAATGGATCTCGTCGCTGAAGTAGGAGGGTTTCGGTGGAACACGCGCGTGGCTTGAACAAGCGAGCGAAGCGCACCGAGCTCACCGCGGATGCGGTGAGGAAGCGCCGCGCCGAGTCGCTCCCCGAGGAGCGCGACGTGGAGGCGCGCTCGCCCGTCCCGGTCGGTTGCATCGGCAACGTCTTCAACCCGGGCTGGGAGACGGACTGCGCGGCGCTCGAGACGACGCGGCTCTGCCCCGGCGGCTACAGCTATCACACGGACACCGTCCTCTGTCAGCCGAGCTGCTGGTGGCCCGCGCAGGTGCCGGACCAGGTGGACTTCCCCGACTGGTTGAAGGACTGCGGCAACATCTACAAGGACTGGCAGAAGCTTTGTTTCGTCCCGGACTGACCCGCGCCGCGCTCCTCCGCGCATCTCTCATCATCGTGTCGGCGTTCGTCGCGGCGGCGGCTCTGGCCCAGGACGCGAAGGCGCCGAAGGAACCGGTCTACGCGCCGAACAACCGCTCCCTGCTCATCTGGGACTCGGGCGGCGCGCGCTCGATCGGGTCGGGCGACGTGGCGAACCACATCGCCTGCCGCCCGGACGGCAAGCGCGTCTACGTCGGGACCGACCGCTCCGTGCTCGTCGTGGACCCGCTCGCCGTGGGCCGCTCCACGGGCGCGGGCGCGATCACGAGCGAGATCCACCTCGCGCAAGGGCTCCCGAAGACGGAGTCGCTCGTCCAGGCGCTCGGCGTCAGCAAGGACGGGAAGCGCCTCTACGTCGCCTATCGCTTCAGGACCATGGAGCGCATGGGCTGGATCATGGGTGACCCCGTGGTCTCGGCCTACGCGCTCGACGCGCGCGGCGAGCCCACGACGCCGCCCGTCTGGACGCGGCTCGTCCCGGGTCAGCGCGACGTCTCCTCGATCTTCGGGGGCCGCACCGAGGGCGACCCGATCGTCCTCTACCACGACCTCCCGGTCGCCTTCACGCGGCTCGACCACACGATCGCGGGCGACGGCGCGTTCAAGACGACCGTCCTCGACCCGAAGAGCCCGCTCAAGCGCCCCGAGCGCGTGATCGAGCTGCGCCCGTGCGCGCTCAAGGACGGGCGAGTCCTCATCCCGCTCGTGGACGGCGAGTCGTGGGTCGTCGGGCGGTACGACCCCGCGAAGAACGAGATCGTCGAGGTCTTCCGCGGCCGCGGCGCGGCCGCTCAGTGCCTCGCCGTCTCGAGCGACGAGAAGCTCCTCTTCGCGGCGTTCGACCGGCTGAGAGTCCACGACCTCGCGAGCGGCGAGCAGAAGGCGTCGTTCGTCCTCACCCAGGTCGCCCACGCGCTCTGCGCGTCGAGCGACGGGACCGAGCTCTACGCGAACTGCGGGCGCACGATCCTCGTCCTCGACTCGGCGCGCAACTTCCAGATCAAGGCCGAGACCTCGCTCGAGACCGTCTCGCGCGAGCTCGCGATCGGCGCGAAGCGGTGAAGGCGTGAAGCTCGCGGCGGCGGCGGTGCTGTTCTCGGTCTTCGCGCTCTGGGTGGCGGCGTCGCACCAAGCGCGCCCTCATCACGAGACGGCTCGTCCGAAGATCCACGCCCCTCCGCCGCCGGCCGGCTCGTGGACCGAGGCGCCGCGTCCCGCCGCTCATGCTCCCAGGCCGCCGGCCGTCGAGTCGGGCCAGCTCGCCTACCTCCGCGAGGGCCGCCCGTTCGGCAGCGAGCGCTGGGCGATCCGGCGCGAGGCGGACGGGTCGAGCGAGGTGCAGGTCGGGGTCATCTTCGCGAACGCGCGGATCCGCGGCGCGGGGAGCCTGAAGCTGGGGCCGAAGGGCGAGCCTCGCGCCTACGAGTTCAAGGTGGACCGCGCGAAGGGCGCGGCCCGGATCACCGCGACCTTCACGGACGGGAAGGCGCGCTGCGAGGTCCGCGAGGAGTCGAACGGCGCGGAGCGCGTCGTCCTCTCGCGGGACGTCGCCGTCCCGCCCGCGTTCGCCGTCGTCGAGGAGGGCGTCGTGAGCCTCGACGCTCTCGCGCTGCGCGGAGTGGACCCCGCTCGCGCGGGCGAGCAGGAGATCAAGGTCCTCGTCCCGCAGCTCGGAGAGGTCCACTCGTTCCTCGTCCAGACGCGCGGCTCCGAGGACGTGATGGTGGGCGAGAAGAAGGAGCGCGTGAGCGCGCGGCACCACGTCGTCCGGTACCGCGGCTCCGAGCAGCACTACTGGATCGACCCGGCCGGGCGCCTCGTGCGCTGCACGGCGGAGTCCGCCGCGGGCGCGGTCGAGATCGCGCTCGTCCCCGAAGCACCCCAGGCCAAGTGACGCAGTCCCGAGTCACGGACGGAGAGTTGACGATGCCGACCCTCATGCCGCACGACACCCTGGCCCGCGTGGAGCACCGCCGGTTCTCCGTCGGCGACAAGCAGTACGTCTTCCTCGTGCCGACGGCCGACATCTTCGAGATCGACGCCGCGGCCGCGCGCGCGCTCGACCTCCTGCCCGTGGACGGCACCGGGCTCTCGTCGAGCGGGCTCCTCGCCGGCCTCGCGGACCTGGGCGTCGTCGCGCACGAGAACGACGCGCGCGCCCGCGAGAAGCCCGCGCCGCCTCCGCCGGCCGAGAAGCCCCCCGCCCTCGGGAACCTCGTCCTGAACGTCTCCGAGAAGTGCAACATGGGTTGCACGTACTGCTTCGCCGACGGCGGCGACTACGGCGGCGGCGAGAAGCTCATGTCCGTCGAGACCGCGCTCCGCTCGATCGACTTCCTGTTCCGCGAGGCGGGCGACTCGAAGGACGTGACGATCACGCTCTTCGGCGGCGAGCCGCTCATGGCCATGGACGTGATCAAGCAGTCCGTCGCCTACGGCTACAAGAAGGGCGCCGCGGCCGGGAAGCGCGTCAACTTCACGATGACGACGAACGCGACGCTCATCACCGAGGAGGCGGCGCACTTCCTCAACGACAACGACGTGGGCGTCACCGTCTCGATCGACGGGCCGGAGGAGATCCACGACGCGAACCGCCCCATGAAGAACGGCAAGGGCTCCTTCAAGCTCATGCTCTCGCGCCTCGAGAAGTTCTTCTCGATCTACAAGGCGCGCCCGGTCGGCGGCCGCGCGACGGTCACGCACACCTCCGTCGAGGTCGTGAAGATCCTCGACTACCTCCTCGGGCTCGGCTTCCACGAGGTCGGCTTCTCGCCGGTCCACACGACGAACCCGAAGCTCATGCTCACGGAGCAGGACCTCGTCGTCTTCCACGACGAGTTCAGGAAGGCCGCCCTCCGCTACCTCGCGGCCGCGCTCGAGGGGCAGCTCTACGGCTTCTCGAACATGACGAACGTCTTGAAGCAGCTCCACGAGGGCATGGCGCGGCCGTATCCGTGCGGCGCGGGCTACGGCCTCGTGGGCGTCGGCAACTCGGGCGAGGTCTCGCTCTGCCACCGCTTCACGAACAAGCCCGAGCACAAGATCGGGCACATCGACACGGGCTTCGACGCCCAGAAGCGCGGCCGGATCCTCGAGCAGGTCCACGTCTCGCAGAAGCTCCCCTGCACGACGTGCTGGGTGCGCTCGATCTGCGCGGGCGGGTGCCACTACGTCGCGAACCAGACGTCGGGCCGCTTCGACGTGCCGCCGCCCCAGTACTGCGACTGGATCCGGAGCTGGATCGCGATCGGCCTCGAGGTCTACGTGAGGATCAGCGAGGGCCGGCCCGACTTCTTCGACCGCCTCTGGAACCCGGGTCCGCTCGACCGCCACCTCGCGAGCCGCGCCGCGGTCGCCGACGCGGTCGAGGGGCCGGGCTGATTTGGCCAGGGCGACCGGAGGGAGCACCGCGGTGAACGGCACGCTCGAGCTCGCGGTCCGGCTCCGGTCGGTCGCCGCGCTCCCCGACTTCCGCGCGCGGCGCGGCGGTCCCGGAGCGGCGGGGCCGCTCGCCGAGCCCGCGTACGCGGGCCACGAGAGCTGGATCTCGGGCCTCGCGGCGCTCGACGCGAAGCTCGGAGCGCTCCCCGTCTCGCGCGTCTACATCGGCGCCGAGTTCTGCGAGCACCTCCTCCCCTCGACGGACGAGCTCGCGGCCGAGTGCGCGCGCGCCGTCGCCGAGGGCGTCGCGCTCACGCTCGTGACGCCGCCCGTGGGCGACGAGGGCGTCGCGAAGGTGCTCGACCTCGCGAAGGTCCTCGCGGTCTCGGGCGTCCGCGGGCCCGAGCTCGTCCTCAACGACTGGGGGAGTCTCGACGCGGTGAGCGAGGCGAAGATCGCCGGCCTCGCGCTCGTCGTCGGCCGGTGCCTCGTCAAGTTCCAGAAGGACCCGGCCGTCGTCGAGCACTACAAGGACTCGCCCGAGAAGCTCCGCATGTCGTCCGTCGCGGGCGGTCCGCTGCGGCGGCTCCTCGACGGGACGGGCGTCGCGCGCGTCGAGGTGGACGCGCTGCCCCAGGGTTTCCCGGGCGGCGTCGCCGACGAGACCCTCGCCGCCTCGGCGCACGTGCCGTACGGTTACGTCTCGACGGGGCGCGTGTGCCTCGTCGGCTCGCTCGCGCTGCCGCGGCTCGAGCGCTTCACGCCGCAGACGAAGTGCCCGCGGCCCTGCGAGGGCCTCGACGCGGAGATGCGCGCGCCGTCCGTGGCGGGGGGCACCCCCGAGCGGCTGCGCCTCAAGGGCAACACGGCCTTCTTCCACATGGGCTGGGAGGCGGCCTCGCGCTACGCGGACGAGGCGCTCGCCCGCGGCGCCGACCGGGTCGTCGTGACCCCGACGCCGGAGGCGTGACGATGCCCGTGCGTCTCCCCGCCGTGCTGGCTCCGTGCAGCGACCCGCGCGAGGTCGGCATGCTCGTCGAGAGCGGCGCGAACGAGCTCTACACGGGGCTCGTCCCGCCCGAGTGGCTCGAACGCTTCGGCCGCGGCCTCGAGGTCAACCGGCGCGACCCGACCTCGGCGAGCGTCGGCTCGGAGGGCTCGCTCAGGGACCTCGTCCGCGAGGCGCACGCGCGCTCGGTGCCGGTCTTCCTCGCGCTCAACGCGCACGCCTTCGCGCCCGAGCAGCACGAGCTGCTCCTCGACCTCGTGAAGCGGGCCGTGCTCGACGTGGGCGTGGACGCGCTCATCGTGGCGGACGTGGGCCTCCTCGCCCTCCTCGCCGAGGAGCGCGCGAAGGGGAGCGACTTCGCGGTCAAGGCGCGCCTCCACGCGAGCTCGCTCGCCGTCGCGAGGAACTCGTCGTCCGTCCGCTTCTTCGCGCGGCTCGGAGTCTCGCGCGTGATCCTGCCTCGTCACGTGACCCTCGACGAGGTCGCGGAGATCGGCAAGCGCTGCCCGGACGTCGAGCTCGAAGCGTTCGTCCTGAACGACGGCTGCGCGTTCGAGGAGGGGACCTGTCACACCGTCCACGGAGTCGGGAGCGACCGCGCGTTCTGCATGCGCGACTGGGAGCTCTCGTTCCACGCGCGCGGGCCTTCGTCCGGCCCCTTCGAGCCGACGCCGCCCGGCGCCCTCCGCGATCACCTCGACCACTACCGGCTCTGGCTCTGGTACCTCTCGTCGTGCGGCCTCTCTCAGAGCCTGAACGGCCTGCCCCAGGGGCCGTGCGGCCTCTGCGCGATCCCGGCGCTCGCGCGCGCGGGCGTCTCCTCGCTCAAGGTCGTCGGGCGTCAGGCGTCCGCTTATCGAAAGCTCCGCAGCGTCCAGCTCGCGGCGTCCGTCGTGAAGACCATGAGCAAGGGCGCCGACGAGGCGCACGTGAAGGCCTTCGCGCGCTCGCTCCGGCAGCCGGGGACGCACTGCGACTCGGGGCTCATGTGCTACTACCGGGACGCCTGGGACGGCCCCGAGCCCGGAGTGAAGCTCGAGCGGCGCACGCTCCCGCGGACGTTACCGCTCCTGAACCTGGAGAGCGCCCGGTGACCCAGGCCGCGCCGACCGAGGCCGCTCCGCGCGCGCGATGGCCGCTCGCGCTCCTCCGTCCTCACTGGGCGGCGCTCGTCGTCGTGAGCGTCCTCACGCTCCTCGGCTCGGCGATCTCGCTCGCGTATCCGCTCTTCGCGCGGTTCCTCGTCGATCGCGTCCTCATGGGCGGCGAGTCCGGTCTCCTCCCGCGGATCGCGTTCTGGCTCGTCATCGCGGGCCTCGTGAACCACGGGCTCGGGCTCCTCACGCGCGTCCTCCACGCGCGCGTGACCGTGAGCGTCCTCTACGAGCTCAGGCGGCGCGTCCTCCTCTCGCTCCACGCGCAGCCGCTCCGCGTCCTCGCGCGGCTCCACCGGGGCGACCTCCTCGCGCGCGTCGGCGGCGACGCGGCCGAGGTCCA
>CAZYLP010000162.1:0-12655 GCA_964648345.1 uncultured Planctomycetota bacterium | reverse complement strand
GAGGGCCTTGCCGAGGGAGACGACCTGGTCCGCGGGGTGGGGCACGCCGCCGAGCCTGTCGCGGAGCGTCCCGCCCGTGAGGAGCGGCATCGCGATCCACGGGCCGCTCGGGCCGTCGCCCGCGCCGAGGAGCTCGACGAAGCCGTGCTCCGAGCCCAGCGCGCCGAGGAGGCGCCGCTCCCGCTCGAAGCGGGCGACGGCGTCGGGGTCGGGCCGGTGGAGGATCTTGAGCGCGACGAGCCGGCCGTCGGGCCCGCGCGCGCGGTGCACCGAGCCCGAGCCTCCGCGGCCGAGCTGAGCCTCGAGCTCGTACGGCCCGCACTTCACGAACCCGAGACTACCGGCGCGCGTGCCTCGTTGCGACTTCGAGGCGCGGGCCGTAGCATCCCCCTCATGGAGCACCCGCTCCAGCCGAAGACCGCCCCCGAGGCGAAGCTCATCGAACGCACGCTCGAGGGGGACCTCTCCGCGTTCGACTACATCGTCGACCGGCACCAGGTCGCCGTGAAGGCGTTCCTCGGGTGCCGCCTCCGCGACAAGAGCTCCGTGGACGACCTGGCGCAGGAGACGTTCATCCACGCCTTCAAGCGGCTCACGGACTTCGACCGGACGCGGCCGCTCCTCCCGTGGTTGCGGGGGATCGCGTTCAACCTGCTGCGGAACCACAGGCGCTCCCAGGCGCGCGCGACGACGACGGACGACATCGAGAGCTTCTTCATCGCCGAGACCGAGGCCTCGTCGCGTCACGAGGACGAGGCCGTGGACGCGCTCCGCGACTGCATGGCCGCGCTCCCGCCCGAGTCGCGCGAGCTCCTCCAGCGCCGCTACGAGCAGAACATGCCCGTCGCCGAGATCTGCAAGCTGACCGGCGCCAAGCACTCCGCGATCACCATGGCGCTCTACCGGATCCGCACCCGGCTCGAGGAGTGCATCGGCAAGAAGATCCCTGGTTGGAAAGGCGAGGAGGCCATATGAGCCCCGAGGAACGCGAGGCCCTGCTCGCGGCCTACCTCGCGAAGACGATCTCCGACGCGGACCGCGACCGCCTCGCCCGCGAGCTGCGGGCGGACCCGCGGTTCGCGCGCTCGGCGCAGGCCCAGTGGGTCACCGAGAAGCTCCTCTCCCTCGAGCTCGACACGCGCGGCCGCCGCGCGTTCGTCGAGGAGGTGAGCGACAAGATCCGCCGCGGGCTCGGCTCGGGCGAGACGAAGACGACCGAGACCGACGGCGTCGCCGACCCCATGCCGGCCGAGGACTAGAGCGAAGCTCGTGGCCACGGCGATCGAGTTCGACTTCGAGAAGAAGGTCTGCCGCGCGATCGCGGCGGCGGAAGCGCTCGTCTCGTGCGAGAGCGGACGCGAGTGCTGGGTGGACCTCGACCAGACGGACGTCCCGGCCGCGAAGGCGGTCCTCGAGAAGCTCGGCGTGAACCCGCACGCGATCGAGCAGGCGCTGGGCCCGGACCGCGAGGGGCGCCACGACCTCTACGACGACTGCCTCCACTTCGCGGTGAGCGCCGTGCGCCTGAAGGGCGACGCGATCGCGACGGACCACGTGGACGTGATCGTGGCGCCGAAGTTCATCGTGACGATCCACCGCGGACCCGTGGACTTCATCGACCAGATCCGCAAGGTCTACAACCGCGACTTCGAGAAGTTCGCGAAGTCGCTCAGCTTCATCATCTTCGAGGTCTTCGACCACCTCCTCGACAACTACCGCCAGGCGATCCGCGGGCTCGAGACGCTCGTCGAGCAGCTCCAGGGCCGGATCTTCACGGGGGCGGACGACGGGATCTTCGAGCTCGTCGGCCGCGCGACGAAGAGCATCCTCGCCTTCCGCGCCGTGCTCACCTCCACGCGCGACGTGGGCCACGAGCTCGCCACGCGCCGCTCGATCTTCGTCTCCGAGACGGCGCAGCCGTTCCTCTCGAACATCGTCGGCACGCTCGAGCGCCTGAGCGAGGACCTCGCGATCCAGCGCGAGGTGCTCGCCGAGGCGCTCAACCTCTACCTCGGCATCGTGAGCCACCGGACGAACAGGGTCGTGAACCGGCTCACGGCGCTCAGCGTGATCTTCCTTCCGCTGACGTTCCTCTGCGGCGTCTACGGCATGAACTTCAAGACGTTCCCCGAGCTCGAGTGGCAGTACTCGTACCCCGCGTTCTGGGTCGTCGCGCTCACGGTCGCGCTCGGGCTCATCACCTTCATGCGCCGGCAGGGTTGGGTCTGAGTCGTGGCGGCGCCCTCCACGATCGGGCCTTACCAGGTCGTCCGCGAGCTGGGGCGCGGCGGCATGGGCGTCGTCCTCGAGGTGCGCCGGCCGGGCGTCGAGCGGCGCCTCGCGCTCAAGCTCATGACGCTCGACGGCGTCGAGCCGATGGCCCTCGAGCGCTTCGGCCGCGAGGCGCAGGCCCTCGCGAAGGTGAAGCACCCGAACGTCCTCGCGGTCCACGAGCTCGGCCGCACGCCCGAGGGCCGGCCCTACATCGTGACGGACTTCATCGAGGGCCCGAACCTCAGGGCCGTCGCGCGCGGCGAGCCCGTCCCGCCCGAGCGCGCCGCGCGGATCGTCGCCGCGCTCTGCGGGGCGGTGCACGCTCTCCACGAGAAGACGATCCTCCACCGGGATCTCAAGCCCGAGAACGTCATGCTCCGCGGCGACGAGGACCCCGTCCTCCTCGACTTCGGCCTCGCGCGCGAGCACGACGCGCGCTCGCTGACCCAGTCGGGCATGGCGCTCGGAACGCCGGCCTACATGTCGCCCGAGCAGGCGGACGGCAAGAAGGGGCAGGCCCTCGACGAGAGGACCGACGTCTACGGCCTCGGCGCGATCCTCTTCGAGCTCCTCGCGGGGCGGCAGCCGTTCGACACGGCCGGCGACTTCCAGAAGATCGTCCAGGTCCTGACGAAGGACCCGAAGTGGCCGATCGAGACGCGGAAGGAGATCCCGCCCGCGCTCGACGGCCTCGTCCGCCGCGCCATGGCCAAGAAGCGCGAGGACCGCTTCGCGACCGCGAAGGCCTTCCAGGGGGAGCTCGAGAAGTTCCTCCGCAAGGAGTCGGTCGTGAAGGCTCCGCCCCCGGCGGGCGGAGGGCGCGGCCCACTCGTCGCGGGCGCCGTCGTCGTCGCCGCGGTGGTCGCCGCGGGCGCGTTCCTCGCGACGCGGCCGCACCCGCCCGAGCCGCAGCCGGCGATCGCGCCTCCCCCCGGGGTCGTCTCGAGCACGACCGCGCCGGAGCCGGCGACGGCAAGGATCCCTACCGAGACCTTCACCCCGTCGCCGGTGGGGTTCCGCGCGCTCATCGCGTGGGTCGCAAGCAAGGCGACGCCCGAGCAGCGCACCGATCCGCGAGTCTCGAAGCGGCGAAACGAGTTGCTCGCGGAACAGCTGCTGTCGGTCGACGTGCCCGGAGCGGCCGCGATCCACCCCTTCTTCCTCACGGACCGCTGGCTCGCGATCTTCTCCGACGAGATTCACGTCCTCGACCTGAATCAGCCCGCCGCACCGAAGCCCTCCCTGCTCTGGCGTGCTCCAACCGGGAGAGTATGGGAAGCGGCGCTCTGTCCCGTGGACTCGAGCGGCGTCTGCATGGTCTACGTCGCCGGGCAGGCGGGGGTCTTCCGGATCCCGTTCGACCAAGCGATCGGGCCCCCCGCGAACGGAGCGGAGGTCCCCGCGCTCGAGGTCTTCGACTCCTCGGCGCACTGGGGGAATCTCTTCAAGAACGGTGTGGCGTCGATCGCGATCGCGAACGGCCTGCTCGCCTATCCCTGGAGGGGAGAGAAGGACTGGGAGGTGAAGCTGCGCGACCTCTCGCGCGGTGGCGCGCTCGTCCGCAGTTACCCGATCCAGCTCGCGGACGAAGTGCGGTGGGTCACATTCCTCACGGGTGGAAAGGAGCTCCTCGTCGGCTGCCACACGCCGAACAAGCAGTCGTCCGTCGTTCACTTCTCGACCGACAACGCAGTCCAGATCGCGGCAAAGGGTCAGTTGGAGGGAGACCTCGCCGGGTTCTCGTTGGCGCGCCGGCGAGGGGCGGATGCGTTCGCGTTCGCGCCCGGCGGGCACCCGCTCTACTTCGCGGAGCGCTTCTCCCACGTGCGAGACTTCGAGGAGACCAACGCCGAGGACCTCGAGAAGATCCAGCGCCTCGTCATCGGGGGGCACGACGACACGTTCTTGCATGCGGTCTCACAGAGCTTCACCGAGCAAAGGGCGACGAAGTTCATCGTGCGGCGTCTGTCGGATCTGAAGACGCCGATGCGCTCTCGCTCGCTCGGCCCGGGGCAGGCGAACGCTCTCGCGCTGTCGCCCGACGGCACGCTCGTCGCCATCGGCGGGACGTTCGGCAACAAGCGCCTCGTTCAGGTCTGGGCCGCGGGCGATTGAGCGCTCAGACCGTCCAGGTGCGGCGGATCTTCCGGTAAGGCTCGAAGCCCGGCGTCGCGTTCTTGAACTTGAGCTTGTGGTGCGGGAGGAACGCGAACTGCCCGTTCTCGAGCGACACGAAGTGGAGGAGGTCGTTCCCGAGGTACCAGTCGATCGTGAAGTGGTACTCGCCGCCGATCCAGAGGTCGCGCTGCTTCACGTAAGCGAGGACGGGCCCCGCGAGCGCCGCGAAGGCGTGGACGACGATGTCCTCGGACGGGCAGTTGTGATAGCAGAGTTCGGCGAGCGAGAGCGTCGGCTCCTTCTTGCGCGCCGGGTCCACGAGCGCGTCGGCCGGCAGGTACGAGAAGACGGCGCCGTCCTGGATCAGGATCTTGAGCGTGGGCGTCGAGCCCGCGTAGGCGGAGACCGCGAAGATCGTGCACGGCACGAAGGAGCCCGCGTGCGCGGGGTCCATGCCGTAGAGGAACTCCTTCTTCACGTGCGCGCGGAGTGGCGGCACGTCGGCATGGACGCGCGACGGCCGCAGAGCGGGTGGGAAGAGGGGCGCGGGCTCGTCCTTCGTCTTCGCGAAGGCGTCCTTCACGATCGGGATGAAGTCCGCGACCGCGGCATCGAAGTCGCGCGCCGCGACGAGCTTCGCGGCCGCGCAGACGGGAGGGTCCGCGCCCTCGTTCCAGCGGTACTCCACGACGCGGACTCCGTCCTCTGCGCGGAGGAGGTGCGCCCGCTGCAGGAACTCGAGGTGCGCCCGGATGACTCCGAGGCCGCTCTCGAACTCCGTCTCCTTGAGCGCGTTCGCGCGGTTCTCGAGGAAGGCGACGACGTCGGTCCTCGGATCGTAGAGGCGGATGAAGTCGTAGGGGTTCCGCACCCCCTCCACGACGGACGGCTTCGTGAGGTCGTGCTTCGCGGCGAGGAACTCGACGCACACGGCCGGGTTCCGGCGCAGCTCCTCGACCGAGAAGCTCGTCAGGGCCGCGATGTGGTCGTCGCGCGTCCCCGGTCCTCCCGTGAGCGGGAAGCGCGAGCGCACCCACTCGGAGGCCATGACGTGGTTCGCGCCCGTCGCCTCGGCGACGCGCTTCGCGAAGGGGGTCTTCCCGCAGCCGCTCCGCCCGAGCACGAAGACCTTCATGGCGTCAGGAAGGGTTCCGGGCCTCGAGCCACATCTTCTTCGCCGGGTCGAACTCGGCGACGATCGCGAAGACGATGTGCCCACCTGGCACGAACGCGGCCGACGTCTGCCGCACGATGACGCCGATCCCCTCGCGCTTGCGGCCGTCCTTGTACTCGACGTTCACGTACTTCGTCTCGTGGCGGTCCTCGGGGAAGATCGAGAGCTCCATGTAGCGCTCGATGTGCCAGCCCGCCTCGGTGACGCTCTTGCAGTCGGGCTCGGTGAACGCGTCGCCGAACGTGACGCGCGAGCGCGGCTGGCACTCGAAGCCCCAGCCGAACTCGTAGGCGGTCCGCTCCTCGAGGTACTGCTCGCGCCAGACCATGCCGAGGCGCTTGTTCTTCCTGAGCGTCCCCGAGGCGTGCTTCTCGATGAAGCCCTCCGCGTCCATGAGGCGGAGAGCCACGCGCCGTGCGAGCGGCGCGCACGCGGCGATGGCGGGGTCCACGTCGACGACCTTGGTCTCCATGGCGAGCAGAATAACGTCAAAGAAGTAAGCCAGCCTGCACACTTTTCGAGAACGTCGTTCACGCCCCGCGCGGATGGCGTCACACAAGCATGACGATCGGCGTCACGTCGCCGTAAAAGCAAGCTCGCCTAGACGGTGCCACGGAGACTTGCGCCGACCGCGTCCGCGCACGGTCCGGCGCGTGTAGGACTTTTCGTCGGGTTGGAGGGACGCATGGTCTCCCCGAAGAAGACCCCGAGCCTCTGGCTCGGGGCCATGGCTGTTCTCTTCTCCGTCGGATGCGGCGGAGGAGGCGGTGGTGGCGGCGGGAAGAGCGGCTCGACCGCTCCGGGCTCCACGGCTCCGCCGCCCGCGAGCGGTCCCTTCGCCGTCACGGCGCTCGCCCCCGCGAGCGCGCCCGCCGCGAGCACGCCCAGGATCACCTTCACGCTCTCCGAGGCGGCCGACGCCGCGACGGTGACCGTGGGCACAACGTTCCACGCGTTCGAGGACCGCGACACGAACCCGGGCGGCACCTTCGCGCCCATGGCGGGCTCGGTCACGGTCGATGCCGCGGGCACGTCCGTCGCCTTCCTGCCGACGAGCGGCTTCCGCGCCGACCGCGAGGTCCGCGTGATCCTCACGACCGGGATCAAATCGCGGTCGGGGAAGTCCCTCGAGCGCGGCTCCGTCTCGAGCGCGATCTCGTTCCCGACGACGGTCCCGGACGGGATCTACGAGGGCCGCTTCGCGCCGACCTCGGGCACCGCGCCCGCCCCGGGGCCCGCGCCGGCTCCCGCTCCGACGCCCGCGCCCGCGCCGACTCCGGGCACGGGGCTCAACCCCGCGGTCTTCACGCCCGAGACGGGCACGGACGTGTGGCACATCGACTTCGTGGCGCGCACGGGCGCCTTCAAGGCCGACATGACCGCGAAGGGCATGATCTCGGGCGACGCGGCGACGGACCAGCTCGCGACCGACCGGCTCGAGGCCCTGATCCTCTCCTACACGTCGCTCAAGTACAAGCGCACCGACCTCGGGAAGTCGGTCTCCGGCCAGAGCTGGAAGATCTCCTTCACCGCGGCGACTCCTCCGGGCGCCGGCCCCGGGCGCAGCCACTCGCGCGAGGTGGTCGGCGGCCGCTACGCGGGCGGCGGCTCGGTCCTCGGCGTCTCGATCCTCGACACGGGGAACCGCGGCAAGGAGGACAACTCGGGCGCGGGCCGGCTCGGGATCTTCACGGCCTCGATCAACGGCCTGCGCTCGCGGCTCTCGCCCGCGCTCACGGCCGCCGACAAGAAGTACCTCGACGGCACCTACACGCTCGGCTCGGGCACCGCGACCGAGGACGCCCGCATGAAGGCGGTCCAGGGCGCGATCGACGACTACGCGCACGCCGTGGGCAGCGTCGTCGCCCACGAGTGCGGCCACTCGGTCGGCCTCCAGCACGACGAGTCCGACTCGAAGGGGATCATGAAGGCCGCGACGAGCGCGACCCTCATGTCCGACAAGTCCAGCCATTTCAGCGCTCGCAGCTCCGCGACGCTCGACACGAACCTCGGAAAGAGCCCGTGATGCGCGCCACGATCTGCTCCACGTTGTTGCTCGTCGCGTGCGCTCTCCCCGCGTTCGCGGGGCAGGTGGACCGCGCGAAGGTGACCCTGGGCGCGCTCGTGGACGAGTGCGACCGCGTCGTCCTCGCGCGCGTCGAGAGCGTGCGCGAAGCGAGCGTCACGCTCGCGGTCCTCGAGACCGTGAAGGGCGGCGCCGTCGCGCGCCTGAACGTCCCCGCCGGCGACGTCACGTGGAAGGAGGGCGAGCGCGCCCTCGTCCTCGTGCGCACCGACGCGAACGGCGAGCCGCTCGCGCTCGGGTCGAGCTACCAGAAGATCGACGCCGCGACCGACGCCGCGGCCGCCGAGCTCGTCCGCGCGGCGAAGTCGCGCCTCCCGCGCCTGGAGGGTGACGACGCGCAGACGCGCGGCGAGCTCTTCAAGGGACTCGAGTCGCCGAACCCGCGCCTTCGCGAGGACGCCGCGATCGAGCTCGGAGCTCACCGCGAGCTCGCGCCGACCGACGCCGAGCGCGCGATCCTCGGTCGCACTCTCCTCGAGCGCGAAGCGAACCCCGACCTCCTCGAGCTCGCGCGTCGCCTCGCGTCGCCGGGCCTCCTCGCTCCCGTGCTCGGAGCGGCTCGCGGCGCGAAGGACGACGCGACGTGCGCGGCCGCGGCGCGCGCGCTCGACGCGATCGACAAGGACTCGGCGATCCGTTCGCTCGGAGAGGACCTCTCGGGCCGCGACGAGGCGCGCTCGACGCAGGCCGCGCGCGTGCTCGCCGGCATCGCGGGCGAGGAGGCGGCGAAGCTCCTCGCCGCGCGCCTGGACGACGGGCGGCTCGCCGTCCGCAAGGCCGCGCTCCGCGGGCTCGCCGATGCGGACTGCGCCGCGAAGGTCGCGGCGAAGCTCGCGCGCGTGCTCGAGCAGCCTCAGAGCCCCGAGGAGGCCGAGCTCGCGGCCGCCGCGCTCGCTCGCGCCGGCGCGGGCGCCGAGCTCGCGAAGGCGGAGAAGGCCGAGCGCATGCCCGAGAAGCTCCGCGCTCTCGTGAAGGAGCTCCGCGCCGATCCGATCAGCGGGTCGCGGCGGGTCCTCGATCGCTGAGGAAGAACCGTATCCCCGAGCGAGGAGCCTCGGCGAGGCACAGCCGGAGGAGTAGATCGCGGCAGTCGTTCCTTGGGGCCGGACTCCTTGACCGATCGCGCGTATGCTCGATACGTTGAGGACCATGAGCGTGAAGACGGAGAAGAAGACGACGCGCGACAGGAGCAGCGATCCCAAGTATCTCGCGAAGCTCGTCAAGGACGGCCACGCAACGGACCTCGAAGACGCGAAGCACGTCGCCAAGCTCGTGGCGAGAGGCGCGCTCCAGCTCGGGAAGCCGGGCCCCGCCCTCGCCGAGCTTCTCCGGCCCGGTCCGAAGATCCCCGGCGTGCAGCGAGCCCTTCGCGCGGACCGCCGCTCCCGTTGAAGTTCTGGGACTCCTCCGCAGTCGTTCCGCTCCTCGTGGAGGAACCGAACAGCAGGGAGTGCCGCGACCTCTACCGCGCCGACGCTGACGTCGTCGTGTGGCAGTTCACGCGGACCGAGGTCGTGTCCGCGATCATGAGGAGCGCACGCGACGCTCCGGTCTTCCCAGCCGACGAGATCGACGCAGCACTGAACCGATTGGGGCAGCTCGTCCGGCGTTGGCGCGAAGTGCTCCCGCTCACGCTGGACGAGGTCAACGTGATCCGAGACCGAGCACAGCGACTCATGCTCGACCACACGCTCCACTCGGCGGACGCGCTCCAGCTCGGGGCAGCAATGTTCCGTTTTGACCCGCCGATGCAGCGAGACTTCGTGGTGTCGGACGGACTCCTTGCCCGCGCCGCTGCCCGCGAGGATTTCAACGTCATCCGCCTGCGGCGCGCGAGACGACGCCGAGGGCGCTGACCGAGTGCCTCCCGCGGACGACGCCGTAGTGACCTCAACTCCATACATCCATGCGACGTGGACCCTCTTCGCCTACGGGTTGTGTCTGGGCGTGGGCGGCTTCAGCGGCGCTCTGGTCCTCTCAGACAGAATGCTCGTACCACGAGCCGTGTACCCGGAGTACGCCTTGGGCTGTGCGACCTTGGCGGCTGTCGCGATAGTGGTGATTCGGCTCTCCTGGAACAGCAAGTGGACGGCGCACCTACCTAGTGCTCCGATTCTGGCGTCGTTTATCGGAGGCCTGGGAGCCGGACTGTATAGCGGCTGCTTTCCCCGCTGGATTGCCCACCAGTCGCCATTGCGCGACTTACAGTGGCATCAACCATGGGCCCTCCTGTTCTTGAACTTCGCTGCAGTCCCATACGCAGTGGTTGTCAGTGTCAACACGGGGACCGGTCCCCGAAGCATTGCTATGACGGCCTTGTTTTGCGCTGGCGTCACGGTCGGTGAGTTCACGGGCCTGGACGTCTTGGGCCGATACCTCGGCATTCCCGGGTCGCCATCTGCGTTCGCGTTTTCAATTGCCTACGCGGTGATCTTCGGTGGTGTTCGAGCATGGCGAGCGCGAGTGGCCTCTCAGCCCTCGAGCCGCTTCACGACGGTTTCGAGCGCGGACGAGACGCCACGCCCCTCGAAGGCGACGGTCTCGAACGCCGGCGCGCCCCACGGGTTCAGCTCGCGCGCGAGCTGATCGACGGGGAGCGCGCCCTCGAGGTCCCGCTTGTTCCACTGGATCACGATCGGAAATGTCCTCGGGTCGAGCCCGCGCCTCTGGAGCTCCTCCTCGACCTCGGCGATGAGCTCCCGCTGCTCCTCGAGCTTGTCGGGCTGCGAGTCCACGACGAAGACGATCGCGTCGCACTTCGAGAGGTGGATCCGCCGCGCCTGCTCCGCGAGCGAGTAGTTCGCGAGGCTCACCGTGAACAGCTCGAGCGTCAGCGACGAGCCGCGGAGGCGGCACGGGAAGTAGAGCTCGCGGTCGAAGACGGGCACGACGCGCGAGGAGAGCTCGCCGCGCCACGGGAAGCGGACCTTCTTCGAGAGCACCTCGATCGAGGTCGTCCGTCCCGAGAGGCCGATCCCGTAATAGAGGACGCGCTTCGCGCCCGGGGTCGGCTCACTTGCCTTCGGCATGCTTCTTGACCCGCTCCGCGAACTCGTAGGCGAGGTCGTTCGGCACCGGGATCGTGAGGTTGTACTGGACGACCTTCCACGCCGCGCCCTCGCGGCGGAGGACGCCGCTCCCGCGACACGGGCCGAGCTTCTCGTTCGCGAGCCGCTCGTCGAACCAGGCGTAGCGGCCCTCTTCGTCCACGCCGACGTGGCGCTCGACGACCGTGTAGGTCCAGCCCTTGCCCTTGTCGAAGTGCGGCTTCGCGTAGGCGCGGAACTGCTCCTTGGTCCAGCGCTCGGTGTCGTCGGTGCCGAGGAAGACGCCGTCCGTCGCGAAGTGGCCGAAGTAGCGCTTCTCGTCCGCGGCGGCGGCCGCGGCGTGGAAGTCGTCGAGCACGGCCTTCACATGCATAGGACCCGCCTTCCGCGGAAAGGACTCGCAGCCCACGAGGAACACGAGAGCGACGGCGATGAGTGAGCGCATGGCGGGGCATGATATCGCTAGACTGCTCGGCCATGAGCGGCGTCCAACTCCGAGAAGTCCTGCCGTCCGACCTGCCCATCTTCTTCGAGCAGGAGCGCGAGCCCGAGGCCCGACGCATGGCCGCGTTCGTGTCGAAGGATCCGGACCGGCTCGCGTTCGATGCGCACTGGAAGAAGATCCTCGGCATGCCGTCGGTGACGGTCCGCACGATCGTCCAGGACGGCGCCGTCGCCGGGCACGTCGCGAGCTTCCTCCGCGGCTCCGATCGTGAAGTCACGTACTGGATCGCCCGCGAGCGCTGGGGCCAGGGCGTCGCGACGCAGGCGCTCAAGGCCTTCCTCGAGGTGGACCGGACGCGCCCCATGCACGCGCGGGTCGTGAAGGACAACGGCGCGTCGCTCCGCGTCCTCGCGAAGTGCGGCTTCAGGATCTCGGCCGAGGACAAGGGCTTCGCCGAGGGCCGCGGCGTCGAGGTCGAGGAGTACGTGCTCAAGCTCGCGACCGGCGGCTCGAGGAGCAAGACCGCCGTCCTCGTCGCCGGCTACCGCGCGCGGAACCCCGAGCTCTGCAAGGACCCGTGGGCCGCCAAGATCGCGGGCGCCGAGGGCGTCGAGCTCACGACCCGCTACGACCGCGTGAACCCGCACGCCGGGCTCTACATCGCGGTGAGGACGGCGTTCATCGACTCGGAGGTCAAGCGCGCGCTCGCCTCCGGCGTGAAGCAGGTCGTCCTCCTCGGAGCCGGCCTCGACGTGCGCGCGGCGCGCCTCGCCCGGCCGGGCGTCCGCTTCTTCGAGGTGGACCGCGCCGAGAGTCAGGCCGACAAGCTCGCGCGCCTCCGCGCGCTCGACGGCTATCCGCTCGGCGCGGCGACGCACGTTCCGTGCGAGCTCGGCCGCGAGGACTTCGTCGCCGCGCTCGTCGCGGCGGGCTTCTCGACGAACGAACCGGCCTTCGTGATCTGGGAGGGCGTGACGCTCTATCTCTCCGAGGAGGCCGTTCGCGGGACGCTCCGCACCGTCTCCTCGCGGCTCCACCCGCGCACGACGATCGTCTTCGACTACATCGAGAAGCGTCTCGCCGAGGGCCGCTCCTCGCGGCAGACCGACAAGGAGATGCTCGACCTCCTCGCCGACCTGGGCGAGCCGATCACGTTCGGCATGAACGACGCGACGCCTCTCCTCTACGAGGAGGGCTTCAGGCACATCCGCACCGTCAACTTCGACGAGGCGTGCCTGACCTACACCGGGACCTACGATCGCGACCGCGTGTTCCGCTTCCAGCACCTCGCGCTCGCGAGCAAGACTCCGCCCGAGGAGGCCTGAGCCCTTGGACGACCTCCGCGAGAAGTTCCAGCCCGACGTCGCCGCCGCGCTCCCGGGGATCACCGCGGCCGCGCCTTACTCGTCGCTCCTCGGCCTCAAGGTGGACGACGTGCAGCCGGGGAAGATCGTCTGCTCGCTGCTCGTCCGGCCCGAGCTCGACTCGGGCGTCGGAGCGATGCACGGCGG
>CAZYLP010000161.1:0-12705 GCA_964648345.1 uncultured Planctomycetota bacterium | reverse complement strand
GCCGCCTCGCGGGCGGCATCGCGCACGACTTCAACAACCTCATGACCGCGGTCACGGCCTACAGCGAGCTCGCCCTCAAGCGGCTCGCCGGGCGGGAGGACCTCCGCGGCGACATCGAGGAGATCAAGAAGGCCGGCGAGCGCGCCGCGGCGCTCACGCATCAGCTCCTCGCGTTCAGCCGGCGGCAGGTCCTGAACCCGACCGTCCTCAACGTGAACGGGATCGTCGGCGACGTGGAGAAGATGCTGCGGCGGCTCATCGGCGAGGACGTGGACCTGATCGCCAGGCTCGAGCCGGACCTCGCGAACGTGCGCGTGGACCGCTCGCAGCTCGAGCAGGTGATCGTGAACCTCGTCGTCAACTCGCGCGACGCCATGCCGGACGGCGGCAAGCTGACGATCGAGACGAAGAGCGTCGTCCTCGACGCCGAGGACATGAAGTCGCGGCCCGAGGGCAAGGTCGGCCCGCACGTCATGCTCGCGGTCACGGACACGGGCGCGGGCATGACGCCCGAGGTGCAGCAGCACCTCTTCGAGCCGTTCTTCACGACGAAGCAGCCCGGCGTCGGGACGGGCCTCGGCCTCTCGACGGTCTACGGGTTCGTCCGGCAGAGCGGCGGGAGCATCTCCGTCTACAGCGAGGTCGGACGCGGGACGACGGTCAAGGTCTACTTCCCGAGCATCGAGCGCGGCGACCTCGACGCGCCGGCGCCGCGACGGAAGGCCGCAGCCGCGCAAGGCGGCACGGAGACGATCCTCCTCGTCGAGGACGAGCCCGCCGTGCGCGAGCTCGCGAAGACGATCCTCAAGCTCCACGGCTACGAGGTCGTCGAGGCCGCGAACGCCGAGGAGGCGGTCGCCGCGTCGGAGCAGCACGCGGGCAAGATCGACCTCATGCTGAGCGACGTGGTCCTCCCGCGCATGAACGGGCCCCAGCTCTTCGAGCGGCTCGGACCGAAGCGCCCGAGCATGCGCGTCCTCTACATGTCCGGCTACACCGAGAACGCGGTCCTCCACCAGGGCACGCTGGACCTCGGGACGCACTTCCTCCAGAAGCCCTTCGGCCCCGACGCTCTCGCGCGCAAGCTCCGCGAGGTCCTCGACGCGCCACGGACCTGACTGGAAGAATCCGGGCCCAGGAGCTTTCTCGCCCTCCATGCGAAACGAAGACCGAGCCCGGGGCGTCCTCTGGGGGCAAGCCGTGGGCGACGCCCTCGGGACGACGAACGAGTTCTTGAAGGAGCCGCGGGCGCTCCACGACATGATCGGCGGCGGCCCGTTCGGCCTCGTGCCCGGGCAGGTGACCGACGACACGCACATGGCGATCTGCCTCGCGGAGAGCCTCGCGGAGAAGAAGCGCTACGACGCGGAGGACGCCGCGCGCCGGTACGTCGCGTGGAGCAAGAAGACGTTCGACATCGGCAACCAGACGAGCGCGACGCTCCACCAGGTCGAGACGGGCGTGAAGGCGCTCCTCGCCGGTCACGTGGTCTGGGAGGCGGCCCGGCGCGACGCGGCGGCGAACGGCTCGCTCATGCGGTGCTCGCCGCTCCCCGTCTTCTTCGCCGAGGACGCGGCCGCGCTCCGACGCGCCGCGCTCGACGACTCGGCGATCACGCACGCGGACCCGCGCTGCCGGATCGCGGTCGCCGCGTTCGCGGCGGCGATCCGGCACGCCCTCACGGACCCGGCGGCCACGGCCGTCTCCATGCACGCGGCCGCACGCGACGAGATCGCGCTCGCGGCGCGCGAGCTCGCCGACACGCCCGCCGAGACCGAGCGCGCGGTCGCCATGCTGCGCGAGGACCTCGAGCTCGCGAAGAACGACGACCCCGGCCTCGGCCGCGAGGTGAGCACGAAGGCGGGCTACGTGCGCGTCGCGTTCAGGCTCGCGTTCCACGCGCTCCTCCACGCGAAGAGCTTCGACCGCGCGCTCCTCTCCGTCGTGAGCCTCGGCGGCGACGCCGACACGAACGGGGCGATCGCGGGCGCGCTCCTCGGCGCGTTCTTCGGCGAGCAGGGGATCCGCCCCGACTGGCGAAAGAAGGTCGCGGAGGCGTGCGAGGGCGACGCGCTCTGGGGCGACCGCTATCACCCGCGCCGGCTCTTCGCGGTGCTCGGGGCTGGATGAGCCCGATACCTCGGTGGTATGCCAAGGCTCATCGGGGGCGCGTCGTGGGGTTGTTCGACTGGCTCAAGGGGAGTCCGTCCGGTCCGAGCCGGGAGGAGCTCGAAGCGGACATGGCTTCGGCGCTCCGCTTCATCATGAAGGGCGACCAGGCGACGGCGGTCCCGTACCTCGAGCGCGTCGCCGCCGCGACGCCCCAGGGATGGACGGCGCGGCGCGAGGTCGGCGACGAGGTCTTCTACGCGGCGTGGGACATCGCGGACTTCATGACCTACTGCATGCGCACCAAGGCGCCGGACGACACCCGGAAGATCATCCACGACGAGCTCTCCTTCTCGCTCGCCCACTTCATCCTCGGCTGCCGCGGGGTCGAGACGGGCGACTTCGAGAAGGCCGCGCGGCACCTCGACAGGTCGCTCGCGCTCGAGCCCGAGCGGCCGGACACCTGGGCCGAGCGCGGCCTCGTCCACATGAAGCTCGGGCAGACGAAGGAGGCCCTCGAGGCCTACCGGCGCGGCTCCCTCTGCCGGCCGTGGGACCCGACCGGGACGGCGAAGGCGCTCCGGGGGATGGGGGTCGCGCTCATCGACCTGAAGGACCTCGACCAGGCGGCGCAGTGCCTCGAGCGGTCGCTCGAGCTCGACCCGAAGAGCGACCTGGCGCGCCGCGAGCTCGGGTACATCGCCCAGCTCCGCGACGGGACCGCGCCGAAGCTCAAGCACCAGCTCTTCAAGCCGGGCGATCCGGGGGCGCCGCCGCCGCCGAGCTCCTGAGCATTCGCGGCGGTTAAGGAGACTCGATCCCGCTCCTTCATGGAGCGAGTCGAGGGCCGCACCGACACTCGGGGAATGAAGCGGCTACGGATCCTCGCGCTCTCATCGTCGAGTTCGACCGACCGTGGCGCTACCGCGAGCCCTTCGCCCTGCGGCTCGGCGGTCTGCGACTCGACGGGAGATCCCTCGAAGCGACGGTGAGCGCCTACGAGCCGGGGAGCGCGTGGCTCCTCACGCACTTCCCGTAGGCTCGGGCGCCGGACGGCTCTACGCGCGGCCCGCGATGCGGAACGCGCCGCGACCCGCGACGAGGAACCCGATGATGAAGACGAGCCCGACGAGCCAGATCGGGGCGTTGAAGCGCACCATCAGTCCTTGCTGGACGATCGGGATCACGATGAACGCCATGAGCCCGAGACCTCCGGCGAGGTCGATGAGACCGCGCAAGACCTGACGCGGCTCTGCGGGCTCCTCCGTCGGGACGAACGGACGTCGCCCCTTCGTCTTGTCGCGGGTGAGCAGCGCTCCCCCCGCTTCGTCGAACAGGTCTCTGCTCATGCTCTCTCTCCTGCGACCGGCCGGGAAGCATGAGGCGGACCATGTCTCACGGTCCTGACTCGCAAGGAGTTGCCCTCGAGGCCCGAGTCGGACGCCCTGAGACGATGCGCCGTTCTTCAGCTTCAGGGAGCCGTATGACGCGCACGCCCGGCATAGCCAACGAGGGTGGCCATGTCCGGGAAGAGGCGCCGCACTCCGGCCGAGACCGGAGCGTGCCGGTCCTTCTCGATCGCGACGTCGCCGCCGCACTTCACGATCTCGAGCGACGCGGGCGGCGCGCTCGAGTGCCCGACGATGAACGGCCCCTGGAGCTTCTTCTTCGCGAACTCCACGCGGATCTTCTTCGTGACCTCGTTGCCGTAGGAGTCGCCCAGGAAGAAGTCCATGAAGATCACGTCGGGCAGCCGCTCCGGGTCGGCGTCGAGGCCGATCTCGAGCTGGAGGAGCGCCTCCTCGGCCGAGGAGACGCCGACGAGGTCGCAGATCGCCTCGAAGCCCAGGGGGAGGCTGCGGCGGACGAGCGCGTGGTTCGCCTCGACGTCATCGACGACCCAGACGACGACGCGCCCGCCCGACGACACTACTTGCCCACGACGCTCAGCGCGGAGACGAGGAGCGCGGGCGTCCGCGAGCTGCCGGACGAGGTGTCGAGCTCCTTGCCGAGCTCGCCCACCGAGTCCTTCAGGATCTCGTAGGTGTTCCCGGCGATCGAGATGTCCTTGATCCGTCCGATCACCTCGCCCTTCTTGATCACGTAGGCGAGGTTGACCGTGTTCGAGAAGGCGCCCGAGATCGTGTTGCCCTGACCCTGACCGATCACGTCCTCGATGAGGAGGCCGTAGTCGATCGAGCGGATGAGGTCCTTCTCGGACTTCGTGCCCGGGCGGATGAGGACGTTCGTGAAGGACGGGCCGGGCTGCCCGAGGACGCCGGGGCGCGCTCCGTTGCCGGTCGGCTCCTGCTTCGTGGTGGCGGCCGTCTTCAAGTCGTGGACGAAGCCCTGGAGGACGCCGTCCTTCACGAGGACGTTCGTCCGGCGGGGGAGGCCCTCGTCGTCGAAGAGCGCCGAGCCGAGCATGGCGTGCATGAGCCCGTCGTCCGTCACCTCGATGCGCTTGTCGAAGATCTGCTGCCCGCGCTTCTCGCGGATCGGGCTCGTGCCCGTCTGGATCGCCTTGCCCGAGAGGCCCTGGAACAGCGGCCCCCAGATGAGCGACGCGCCGCTCGCCGTGAAGTAGACGGGGAGCATGCCCGACTTCTCGAGCGTCACGTCCGTCTTCGCGCGGTCGAGCGTCTCGATCAGGCGCGCGACCGCCTCGTCGAGCTCCTTCTCGTTCTGCGCGACCGCGGAGTAGCCGTCGCCGCCGAGGAGGACGTCCGTCTCCTTCGTGCGGTTGAACGAGATCGACACGGAGATCGACGTGCCCGTCTCCTCGCAGCGAGCGCCCCGCGAGTTCTCGAGGCGGCCCGAGCCGATCGAGCGGCGGACCTTGAGGTCGAGGACGATCTCCGGGTGCCGCTCCTTGATCGCGGCGATCGCGCGCTCGCCCATGCGGACGAGGTCCTGAGGCGTCAGCTTCGCCGTCTTCTCGTCGTGGAGGCCGAGGTCGGTCGCGCCCGCGGCGAGCTTCTTCGGGAAGCTGAAGCCCGCCTGATCTCCGACCGCGATCGAGCCGAGGAGGTTCTCGACGAGCTTCCCCTCCGCCTTCTCGGTCCGGTCGGTCGAGCTCGCGAACCCGAGCCGCCCGTCCTTGATCGCGCGGAGGGCGATCCCCGAGCTCTCGCGGGCGAGGGCTCCCTTCACCATGCCGTTCGTGAAGGTGACCTCGATCGTGTCCGAGCTCGCCTCGTAGACCTCGGCCTCGCTCGTCTTCGAGGCCAGCCGCTCGAGGAGGTTCATGACTTCCCTCCCACGACGACCTTCTCGATCCGGATGTGCGGCGAGCCCATGCCGACGGGCATGCTCTGCCCGCCCTTGCCGCAGCGGCCGGAGTTGTACCAGGTGAAGTCGTCGCCCACGGCCGAGACGTTCCCGAGCGTCTCGAAGATGTTCCCCGAGAGGATCACGTCGCGGACGAGCTCGCCCACCTTGCCGTCCTTGATCATGTAGCCGTAGCCCGACGAGAACGAGAAGTTCCCGAGGCACGTCTGGCCGCCCGCGCTCGAGCAGGCGTAGATCCCGTCCTTCACGTCCGAGATCATGTCCTCGAACCTCGTCTTGCCGGGCTCGATGAACGTGTTGCGCATGCGGACGAGCGGCGGGTGCCGGAAGTCCTGAGCGCGGGCCGAGCCCGTCGGCTCCTCCTTGAGCTTCGCCGCCGTCTCGCGCGAGTGGAGTCGCCCGACGAGGACGCCCTCCTTCACGAGCTGCGTGCGCTTCATGGGCGTCCCCTCGTCGTCGAAGCGGTGCGTGCCGGGGAGGTTGCCGCCCGGGAGCTCGACGCCCGAGTCCGCGATGTTGAGGTGCGCCGGCCCGAACTTCCGGCCCATGCGCATCATCTTCTGCACGTCCTCGTTCTCGAAGGCGAAGTCCGCCTCGGAGAGGTGCCCGAAGGCCTCGTGCACGAAGACGCCCGCGAGCTTCGGGTCCGCGATGACCGTGTAGACCCCCGCCTTCACGGGCTTCGCGTCGAGCATCTCGCGCGCCTTGACCGCCGCCTGGCGCGCGAACTCCTCCTTCCCGAGGACGCACTCGAAGCCCTCGTTGGCGAAGGTGAAGCCCTCGTAGCCCGACTGGACGTCGGAGCCGCGCACGGCCTGCGCGGACATCGAGAGGTCGACGAGCGGCCGCTCCTCGACGATCCACGCGCCGTTCGAGTTCCCGTAGTAGACGGTCTGCACGGCGTCCCGGTAGAGCGCGGCCGTCGACTTGATCTCGGGCTCGCGCAGCATGATCTCGTTGTAGGCGCGGAGGGTCTCGACCTTCTTCGCGAGCGGGATCGAGCGGAAGTCCTGCCCGAGCCGGGCGCGCAGCTCCTCGTTCGCGGGCCTCACCTCGGCGAGCTCGACCCGGTCCGACGGGACCGCCCGCGCGCAGGCGAGCGCGTCGTCCACCTTGCGGTCGAGGTTGTCCCAGTCGTTGAACGTCGCCGTGCCCCAGCCGCCCTCGGGCGAGAGGACGCGCACGATCCCGCCGCGGTCGATCGTCTCCGTGACGGCGTCGAGCATCTTGCCGCGGAAGACGACGCGCGAGGACACCGTCTCCTCGAGGCGGATCTCGGTGTAGCGCGCCTTGCTCCGCTTGAGGGCGCCCTCGACGCGGTTGCGGGCGTCGGTGTTCATGCGTTTCTCCTCGGGGAGAGAACGTATCACGCGTCCTCGTCCGGGCGTAACTTCCCGGCGAGGATCCCGTAGCCCGCGGCGCCCGCGAGAGCGTCGAGGAGCGCGGCGAGCGGAGCGACGAGGACCGCCGCGAGGAACTGGACCAGGTCGGCGATCGACGCCGGGACGAAGCGCGTCGTGAGGCTCTTCTCGTAGACGCACGCGAACGTCGCGATGAGCGGGAAGAACGGGATCGCGCCCGTCGCGATCGCGAGGAGCGTGCGTCCGCCCACGAGCTCGTCGAGGCGCTTCCGGTGCGCGGAGCCTTCGCGCGGCCCCTCCGCGAGGAGGAGCGCCGTCGAGATCGAGACGTGCCGCCCGTGGATGAGGAACGCGGCGCCGAGGAGGAACGGCCCCAGCAGGAGCAGGAGCCGCTCCTCCGTCGAGCGGCCGGTGACGCCGCCCATGCACGCGGCGACGCCGCTCACGGACCAGAAGACCGAGCCGAGCGCGTTCACGAACACGGCGCTCGCGCGCAGGAAGCGCCCGCGCGTGACCGAGAGGATCTGGTCGCTCGCCGGAGTCTTCTCGATCGCGATCCCGTAGGCCGCGCTCGCGACCGTGCGGAACGCCACGGCCGCGAGGAACGCGACGACGACGACGACGATCATGAAGGCGTCGCGCCGCTCGCTGTTGTGGATCGAGCTCTGGAGCAGGGCGAGGGACCAGACGAGCCCGCACCCGAGGAGCGCGACTCCGAGCGCGAGGAGGACCGGCTTCGCCCCCGCGCGGCGGGCGAGGAGGACGAGCGCGGGCGGGAGGAGGAGGAGGTCCTTCATGCGGCCGTGCTAACTGATGGCCGGGTACGTCTCGATCTTCCACTCTCCGCGTGCGTCGAGGGAGCGCTCCTCGACCGGGGTCTTGCCCCAGGTCCTGAGCTCGCCTTCGCGCGTCTTCACGAGCGCGGAGCCCGTCGGGATCACGATCCCCTTCTTCGCCTTGATCTTCTTGTCCTTCTTCACGAGCTCGAGGAGGGAGCGCATCTCCGGCCAGTCCTCCTTCTCGTCGTGGACGTCGAGCGGATACGGGATCCCCATGTCGTAGCAGGGCGCGATGAAGCCGGTGTCGTCGTCCTCCTCCGCGTAGCCGATCGTGAAGGGGCCCGCGGCGCACGCGCCGCCCGAGAGGCCGAAGACGAGGAAAGCGCTCTTCGCCGCCTTCTTGAAGGAGCCGAGGAGCCCGCGCGCCCGGGTGTGCTCGACGCCCGCGACGGTGTCGCCGCCGTCGAGGTAGAGGACCGCCGCGGTCTCGATCTGCTCGCGCGCTTCCTTCACGTCGAGCCCCGGATCGGAGAGGCGAGGCCAGGCGCACTCGACGCCGAGCTTCTTCTCGAAGAAGTCCACGGTCACGCGGCCCCACTTCGAGTCGTCGTGGTAGCAGCCTATGTAGCAGGCCTTCCAGCCCCGCGGCGCGTCCGCGACGAGGCCGGTCAGCAGCTTCTCGCCGGCCTTGTTGCCGGTCCGGAGCGTGGAGGAGAGGCAGAAGGTCGCGGGCATGATCGTGGCTCGCTAGGATGCGACGGCTGCGGCAGCAAGTAAATGGGCCACGAGATCCAGGTCTGCTACCTCGAGAAACCCGCGGAGGGAGCGCCGGAGCAGCGGTTCGCGAAGGACCGCGTGCGGATCGGCCGGTGCCGCGACAACGACGTCGCGATCGAGGGCGAGAAGCTCTCGCGCTACCACGCCGAGCTCTTCGTCGCGGACGGGAAGCTCCGCGTGAAGGACCTCGGCTCGCGGAACGGCACGTGGGTGAACGGTTCCCGCGTCGCGGGCGAAGCGGCCGTCGAGCCGCAGGACGTCCTCATGCTCGGCGAGGGCGGCCCCACGATCCGCGCCTCGCTCGCGAACCCGCCGCGCCCGCCGTCCCAGCGCACGGGTCGCGGCGGCACCGAGACGCTCCTCGATCGCCTCGAGGCGCTGCCGGTGGAGCCGTCTGCCCGGGCGAGCGAAGCGAGTCGAGGGCCGGAGCCGAAGAAGGCCATCGGTCAGTCCACGTTCCTGCTCGCCATGGACACGCTCCAGGCGCAGCAGCGCTCGCGCACGCAGAAGATCGTCGCCCTCGCCGCGGGCGCGGTCACCGTGATCGTCCTCGTCGTCGTCGTCGCGGCGACGGTGATCGTGAGCCGCTCGTCGGCGGACTCGGCGCGCCACGACGACGAGCTCCGCCGCCTCGAAGAGAAGATCCGGACCGCCGAGGAGCGGTCGGCCGACCTCGAGGCCCAGATCAAGGAGCGCGATCTCGCCCTCGAGCAGGTGAAGAACCGCCAGGGTCTCTCCGAGTCCGAGCGTGCCGAGCTGATCGCCCGCACGGAGGGCCAGCTCTCGAGCCTGAGGAGCGAGCTCAAGAAGAGCCAGGAGGCCATGGGCGCGAGCGCCCAGGTGTGGGCCGACCTCGCCGAGCGCTTCAAGGAGTCGATCTTCCTCTGCGTCTCCCGCTCGCGCGAGGGCTCGGGCTTCGGGACGGCCTTCGTCGTCCGCGAGGACGGCCTCCTCGCGACGAACGCGCACGTCGCCCTCCTCATGAAGCCGGGCGCCGAGACGGTCGTGATCCAGAACGGCACCGGCCGCGTCTTCACGCTCAAGGAGCGCGCCTCGAGCCCCGAGTTCACCGGCCCGAGCTCGCCCGACGTGGGCCTCCTCAAGATCGAAGCGCAGGGCGCGAAGCTCGTCCCGCTCCCGCTCGCGGCCGACGCGGAGCTCGCCAAGCTCAGGATCGGGACGCAGCTCGGCACGATCGGCTTCCCGGGCGAGCTGGCCCAGACCTACTTCCAGAGCTTCGACTCGAAGAACAGGTCGTACAAGAGCGCCGTCGCGACCTTCAAGGACGGCTGGATCGGGCAGATCACGAACTACAAGTCCGAGAGCGCCGACTTCGCGTCGAGCCGGCGGATCCAGCACTCGGCGAGCTTGACGGGAGGCACGTCCGGATCGCCCATGTTCACCGCGGACGGGAAGGTCGTCGCGCTCAACAACTCGAGCCTCGACATCGTCGTCCCGCGCGGCGGCCAGCGGATCACGACGAAGAGCGCGGCCCAGATCGGCTACGCGATCCGAGTGGACGAGCTCCGGCGGTTCATGAAGGAGAAGGGCTGGTAGTCGGGGTCCGCTTCGGCGCGTCCATCTTGCGGGCGATCCGCGCGAAGAGGGCTTGCGCCGCGACGGCGCCCGCGGGTCCGAGGACGAGCCCGACGATCGCCGAGAGGAGCACGAAGATCACCCGGATCGCCCCGAGATCGGTGCTCAGCGCGACGCTGAGCTGCTCGGTCGCCGCGATGATCTCGGGCGCGGTGAGGTAGAAGGCGAGGAACGGCACGGCGGCCGCGAGGAGGAATCCGACGCGGTGCATGGCCCGGATGCGCCCGGCCGTCCTCATGGCCTCGAGGAGCCCGCTCCGGGCGCGGAGGGCGCAGGCGAAGGGGAGGAGCCCGTAGCAGCTCCACGCGATCGTCGCGGGGAGGCCCATGACGAGGAGGACGACGTCGCTCATGGCGGCGCGCCGATCCATGAACTGGGAGAGCGCGGGCGCCGCCGTGGCACACGCGGCGCCCCACGCGAGGAAGCCGGGGAGCGCGAGGAGGAGCGCGCCCGGGAGCGCGCAGAGCATCTTCCCGAACGTCTCGTCCGGCTCGGGCTCGAACGCGGTCTCGAAGCCGAGCACGAGGCCGAGCTGAAAGAAGCCGAGGATCCAGAACAGCCCCGAGCCCAGGGGCACGCCCCGGCTCGGCCCGGACCAGATCGTGAGCGCCACGCCGAGGATCGCGCCGAGGAGGCCGAGCGAGAGCGCCAGCCCGGACGAGCGGCGGAGCACGAACCAGACGAGCCTCGCGAGAGCGCGGATCACGCCGGGGGAGGATAGCCGCCGTTCGCGAGTTTGTAAGAGACCTACGCGCCGCGGATCTTCTTGATGATCCAGCTCGTCGAGTGCGCCTTGGGGTCGCCCGTGATCGCGACCTCGCCGCCGTAGGAGAGGACCGTCTCTCGCTCGGGGACGGTCTCCTTCGTGTAGTCGGTCCCCTTCGCGTGGACGTGCGGCTTCAAGCGGAGGAGGAGCCCGTCCACGCGCGGGTCGTCGAAGACCGTGACGAGGTCCACGCACTCGAGCGCGGCGACCATCTCCGCGCGCTCGGCGGCCGGGATGATCGGGAGGCTCGGGCCCTTGTTGCGCTGGATCGACGCGTCCGAGTTGAGCGCGACGACGAGCGCGTCGCCGCAGTCGCGCGCGCCCTTGAGCGTCCTCACGTGCCCGACGTGGATGAGGTCGAAGCCGCCGTTCGTGAAGACGACGCGCTTCCCCGCCGCCTTGAGCTGCTCCACGCGGCGGGCGAGCTCACCGTGATCGAGAACGATCTCGCCCACGCTTCTCCGCCTTGTCGATCGCCTTCGCGAGCTCGTGCGGGTGGCACGGCTGCGGGCCGGGCTTCATGACGACGACGCTCGCCGCGAGGTTCGAGAGGTAGGCCGCGTCGGAGCACGGCGCGCCCGTCGCGAGCGCGAGCGCGACGACGCTCGAGACCGTGTCGCCCGCGCCCGTCACGTCCACGATGTCCTTCGTGCCGGCGACCGGGATCACGAGCGGCTCGGCGCCGTCCTCGAAGAGGATCATGCCCTGGCTGCCGCGCGTCACGAGGAGCGCGCGCTGGTCGAGCTTCGCGTGGAGCTTCTTCCCCGCGGCGACGGCGTCCTCGAACGAGCCGATCTCGACGCCCACGGCGTGTCCGGCCTCCTCCTCGTTCGGGGTCGCGATCGTCATCTTCTTGAAGTCGAGGAGCGCGAAGCGCGAGTCCACGACGACCGGCTTCGTCTTCGCGAACTCGCGGAGGCGAGCGAGGACGGCCTCGGAGGTCGCCGTGCCGTAGCCGTAGTCCGAGACGACGATCGCGTCGAGGCCGTCCGCCGCGCTGTCGATCGCCTTCGCGATCGCGCTCGACGTCCTCGGCTCGCAGGCGCCGTAGCTCCCCTTGTCGAGGCGGAGGACCTGCTGCTTCTTCGTGTTCCGGTCGCCGGCGAGGACGCGCGTCTTCGAGATCGTCGGCCGGGGCGACTCGGCGACGCCCTCCGTCCTCGCGCCGTGCTTCTCGGCGAGGAGCGCGCGGAGGTTCCGTCCGCTCTCGTCGGCGCCGAGGAAGCCGAACGCGTGGACCTTCGCGCCGAGCGCGGCGAGGTTCTGGACGGTGTTGCCGGCGCCGCCCGGGAAGACCTCCTCGCTCTCGCAGGCGACGATGATCACGGGCGCCTCGCGCGAGATCCTCTCGGGGCGTCCGTAGACGTAGACGTCCGCGACGAGGTCGCCGACGACGCCGATCTTCTTGCCGGTGAACTTCTCCGAGAGGCCGCGGAGGTGGTCGGCTCCCCCGGCGGGCAGGATCCCGTTCACGTTCCCGTTCGACCCGCTCACGCCTTCCCCTCGTGCTCGTGATCGTGATCGTGGTCGTGATCGGACGTCCCGTGTCCGTTGCCGTGGCCGTTCCCGTTGCCGTTCCCGTTCCCGCCGCCGGGCATGCCGAGCGTCTTCACTTGCCCCGCGTACAGTCCGCCCTTCGCGACGAGCTCCTCGTGAGTGCCCTCCTCGACCAGGCAGCCCTCGTGGACGACGAGGATCTTGTGCGCGTGCTGCACGGTCGAGAGGCGGTGAGCGATGACGAAGGTCGTGCGCCCGGCCTCGAGCTTCTCGAGGGCCTCCTGAACCTGACGCTCGGTGTTGGCGTCGAGCGCGCTCGTCGCCTCGTCGAGGATGAGGATCTCCGGGTTCTTGACCATGGCGCGCGCGATCGTGAGCCGCTGGCGTTGGCCGCCCGAGAGGTTCGCGCCGCGCTCGCCGACGACGAAGGCGTAGCCTTCCTTCTTCGCGACGATCTCATCGTGGAGCTGTGCGCCGCGCGCCGCCGCCTCGACCTCGGCGTCGGTCGCGGCGAGGCGGCCGTAGCGGA
>CAZYLP010000160.1:0-12753 GCA_964648345.1 uncultured Planctomycetota bacterium | reverse complement strand
CCCGCTGGGGGGCCCCCCCCCCCCCCCCCCGGGGTGCGCGGGGGGCATGGGGGGGGCCGCCTCCTCGCGCTCGCGATCGCCGTCGGACTCGCGGGCTTCGTCCTCCACCCTCACGGCTTCTCGGCGCTGGTCGCGCCGTTCCGCTTCGCGTTCGACGCGCGCCTCGCGGGCCCCGAGCAGTACACGACGGAGCACGCGCCGCCCGACTTCCGCGGTCCGGCGGGGCTCCTCATCGAGCTCCCGGTCTTCGTCATCGTGCTCGGAGGCGCGACGCGGAGCCGGAAGCTCACCGTCGCGGACGCGGTGGTCGCGCTCCCCTTCCTGCACCTCGCGCTCCACCACGCGCGCGGCCTCCACTGCTTCGCGATCGTGGCCGCCGCGCCGTTCGTGCTCGGGCTCGACGCGCTCCTCGCCGAGATGCGAGCCCTCCTCCCCGCGCGCGCGAGCGCTCTCCTCGACCCGCTCGAGGACGGCGCGAGGGTCTTCGTGCGCTTCGCTCCGCTCGCCCTCCTCGCGGCTCTCCTCGTCACGCTCGCCGTGCGCGCGCCGAGCTTCGCGGGCGGCAAGGCGGGCGACATGCACGACCGGCTCCTCGCCCCGCACGCGGACACCGCGGAGATGGCGAGCTTCGTGGCCTCGCTCCCCGCGACGCGGCGGCTCTTCCACTCCCAGGAGGCGGGCGGGGCGCTCGCGTGGCGGCTCTACCCCGAGCGGAAGATCTTCATCGACGGCCGGAGCGCCGAGGTCCACGCGCTCTCGGGCGCGTTCGACGAGTTCAAGACGGTCTGGCGCACGGACGACGGCTGGGAGGCGATCCTCGACCGCCGCGGGTGCGACCTCGCGCTCGTCCCGCACGGCCTCCCGCTCGACAAGGCGCTCCGCGCGCGCGGGTGGCCCGCGATCCACGAGAACGCGAGCTACGTCCTCCTCGCGCGCCCCTCAAAGAACTGAACGGCCCCAGAGGTAGAGGAGGACGGCGACCGCGCCCATGACGAAGTACTCGCGCGGTGCCACGAGCCACCACGCCTTCTCGTGCCACCAGATCTCCTTCGCCTGGAACTTCCGGATCCCGAACCTCGGGTTGACGACGAACCAGAGGAAGTCCTCGAGGATCCAGAAGAGGATCATGAAGGAGACGACGAGCGCCTCGTTCCGCCACGCGAACGGCAGCCCGAACGCGAAGGGGACGTGGCAGAAGACGAGGACGAAGAGCTGCACCCAGAGGTGGTAGCCGGTGAGCGGCCGCCCGCCGTAGAGGAGATCGGTGAGGCGGTTCTGGACCTTCCACGTCGGCAGCTTCGCGGCCCAGCCGTCGCCGCCCTCGATCTCGATCTCGACCTTGGCGAAGAGGAACGCGAGCGCGAGGAGCGCGCCGCCCCAGAGCGCGTGGTCCACCTGGCCTAGCCGTCCGAGCCGATCGCCTCGACGGGGCACTCGAGGGCGGCCTGACGGCACTGCTCCACCTCCTCGGGGGTGCGAGGCTGGAGCGCGACGAAGCTGTGCCGCTCGTCCGAGCGCTTGAAGTTCGCGGGCGCGGTCGTGCGGCAGAGGTCGCAGTCGATGCACTGGCGGTCGACGTACCACTCCCCGGGCGAGTTCGTCGGAAAACGGTCGTTCTTGTCCGCCACGCCGCGAATCATACACTGGTCGGCCGATCGCGGGACTCGTGGAGTAGAACCATGCGGACGACTCGTTCCTCGCTCCTCGCCCTCGGCGCGCTCGCGCTCGCGGGCGCATCGAGCGCCTTCGGCGCCGGCTGCGGCGGCGGAGGCGGCGGCGGCGGAGGCGGCGGCGGCGGAGCCCCGGTGATCCAGAGCATCAACGGCTCCTCGACGCCGTCGTCGCCGATCGGCGTCGCGATCGAGCTCGTGGGCGCGGGCTTCGGCGCGCTGCCCGGCACGGTCCGCTTCACGCAGGGCGCGACGGTCCTGACGGTGGCGCCGACCTCGAGCGGGGCCTGGACCAACTCGAGCATCATCGTCTTCGTCCCGGGAGGCCTCGCGGCGCCGGGGAGCGCTTCCGTGACGGTCGTCACCGCGGGCGGCGCCACGTCGGCGCCCGCGAGCTTGACCGTCGTCCCGACATCGAGCTTCACGCCCTCGGGCATCACGTGGAACACGACGGTCAACACGCTCCCCGCGGCCCGCCGTGCCCACGCGGCGACGGCGGTGCGGGCGACCGCCACCCAGGCGTGGGTCTACGTGCTCGGAGGCAACGACGGGACGACGAACCAGAGCACCGTCTTCGTCGGCACGCTCGACGGGACGGGGACGATCACGTCGTGGGGGACCACGAACGCGCTCCCGGCGCCGCGCGCGCTCCTCGCGGCGGCATCCGCCGACTCGACGAACTCGCCCGTCCCCGCGAACCAGGCGCACCTCTACGCGATCGGCGGCCAGGCCGCGGCGGCCGAGGCCCCGGGGGGGACGGCGACGGTCTACGCCGGCTCCGTGAACCTCGCGACGGGCCAGGTGACGTGGACCGTGGCGGCCTCGCTCCCCCAGGCGCGCGTCGGCGCGCGGGCCGTCGTCTACAACGGCTTCCTCCACGTGACGGGAGGCACCGACACGGCGGGCACGCCGATCCGCGACGTGGTCTCGGCGTCGATCGCCGCGAACGGCCTCCTCGGCCCGTTCGTCACGGCCGGGGGCCTGGGCTCGGGGAACAACGCGGGCCTCGTCACGCGCGTCGCCCACCACGAGATGTTCGCGTTCGGCGGCTTCCTCTACGTCGTCGGAGGCGACGCGGCGACGACCCAGGCCGCGCCCTACTCTGCGAGCGCGGCGAGCGTCATCGACACGGTCCAGCGGGCGCCCGTCAGGAACGGGGTCGTGGGAGACTGGACCTCCGCGGGGACGACCATGATCCGCGGCCGCTCCAAGCTCGTCCTCTTCCAGGCATTCGGCCAGCTCCTGGTCTACGAGGGCGTGTACGGGAACACGAACTTCGAGGGGGAGCGCTCGACGATCCTGGCGGACGGCTCGCTCCAGTCCTTCAATGGCCAGAACGGCGCCACGACCCCGAACCTGAACCTCTTTCACACGGCGGGCGTCGTGAGCCCCATCCTGAATTCGTCCAACAACCCACGGTTCTTGATCTTGGGTGGAGACCAGGTCGTCGCTCCGGGGTCGCCCGTGACCTCCATCGGGGTCGGCGGCCCCTGAGCCCGGAATAGGACTCTGTCACGGGCGCGTTTTCGTCTGAACATCCGGCGATCGTTGACGTTGACAGCGGTCGCCGGATCCATATACTTCTGGGATTCGCGCGCGCCGCACAGCTCCTCGGGGGAAAGCATGAAGCCGCTCCGGCTCGGTATGGCACTCGCCTGCATGGCTCTCTTCGCGGGCTGTCCCACCGCCGGCGATGACGCCCGGACCTCGCGAGGCGCCGAAGGCGACCCCTCCACGATCGCCGAGCTCCAGGCCGACAAGTTCTGCTGCACGAACTACCGGCCGTGGCGCGCCGACCTCGACGTCCCCGAGTACCTGAACGCCGACATGAAGGGCGAGGGGATCGACGAGCGCGAGAACCCGGACCTCGGCACCGGCCGCGAGGAGCGGAAGAAGCGGTACATCGCCGCTCACGAGGGCACCTACACGGTTTGCCATCAGCCCCTGGTCGATGTCGACCTGAACGCGAACCGAGGCTCCTGCAAGGTCTGCACGGAGATGCTCACGAGCCCCGCGTGGATCGACAAGCGGGTGAGCCACGAGCGCTGCCCGACCGGCAACGGCCCGGTCTACGCGGCGGACGACCCGATCCAGCTCCTCCCCGAGCAGCAGTTCGTGACCAAGATCGAGTTCCGCCTCGTCTGGAAGAAGGAAGACCACCTCACCAAGAGCGATGAGCAGATCGCGAGCTACAAGGAGTACCTCGCGACGCGGAACCCCGGCCCGGTCATCCTCGGCTGGGACACGAGCAAGAACCCGCCCGAGCCGAACCTCGTGACCGAGAAGGGCGCGGTCATCGAGGAGTACGTCAAGCGCGCCAAGGCGCGTTCGGGCGTCGATCGGAACAACCTCAAGGCGTACGGCATGCTCACGGTGGACGACGCGGTGCCGCTCACGATCCCGAAGTTCGGCCTGCCTCCGCTCGCCGAGCCGTACATCGCGTGCCCGCGCTGCACCAAGCCCGTCAACCCGACCGAGTCGCGCTGCTGGAACTGCAACACGTTCTACACGCTCTCGCACCGGGACGAGCGCAACGCGATCAGCGAGCCGCACGAGTCGCTCTGCCCGTCGTGCAACCAGGCGGTCGATCCGACGCTCGGCTGGTGCGACAACCCGACCTGCAAGAAGTGCCCGACGCACGGCGCGAACGCCAAGTTCAACAAGGGCCCGGACGGCGACTACGTCTGCTCGCAGTGCGGCTCCAAGTCGGGCGGCACGTTCCACCGCGCGCAGGACCGCGAGGGTCCGTGCTGGCGCTGCGGCGGCTCGCACGTCTGCCCCGAGTGCCTCGGCTCCGGCAAGGGCCAGGGCATGAAGTCGACGGGCCAGGACGGCAACCCGCTCGAGACCGACTGCTGGCTCTGCTGCGGCAAGGGCACCCAGACGGCCCCCGGCTTCAACGGCACCTGCCCCGAGTGCGACTCGCGCGGCTTCACCATCTACGACGGCGCCCTGCCCGCCGGCTTCAAGGGCGAGAAGCGCGACCTGAAGAAGGACTGGCGCCTCCGCGCCGGCCAGGGCGGCGCGAAGAAGGCGGGCGGCGAGGGCGGCGGCGACAAGGGCGGCGACAAGCCCGAGAAGCCGGAGAAGGAGAAGCCCGCCGGCGAGGGTGAGAAGGCCCCCGAGGAGCCGAAGTAGTCCGCCGGGTCCTCTTCGCCCTCACGATCTTCCTGAGCGCGGCTCTCCTCTTCATCGTGGAGCCGCTGTTCGCGAAGATGGTGCTCCCGCGCCTCGGCGGGATCCCGTCGGTCTGGAACACCTGCATGGTGTTCTTCCAGGCCGCGCTCCTCGCGGGCTACGCGTACGCGCACTGGACGGGCCGCTTCGCGAAGCAGCCCGCCTTCCACGTGCTCGTCCTCCTCGCGCCGTTCGCCGTCCTCCCGATCGCGGTGCCGGCGACCTGGGAGCCGCCGCCGGCGGGGAGCCCGATCGGCCCGCTCCTCTTGCTCCTCCTCGCCCGGGTGGGGCTCCCGTTCTTCGTGCTCGCGACGAGCGGGCCCCTGATCCAGCGCTGGGCGGCCCGCGCGGGCGAGAAGGACCCTTACTGGCTCTACGCGGCGAGCAACACGGGCTCCATGGTCGGGCTCCTCGGCTACCCGCTCCTCCTCGAGCCGAACCTGACCCTCTCCGCGCAGAGCACGCTCTGGTCGTGCGGCTACGGCGCGCTCGCGGTCCTCGGCGTGGTCTGCGCGGTGGTGGCGCTCGGGAGCTCCGGCCCCGCGGTCGCCGCCTCGGAGTCCGCCGCCGAGCCGCCGCCGCCCCTCGCCCCGGGGCGCGCGCTCCGCTGGATCGCGCTCTCCGCGGTCCCCTCGGCGCTCATGCTCGGCGCGACGGCGCACATCACGACCGACATAGCGTCGGTCCCGCTCCTCTGGGTGCTCCCGCTCGCGCTCTACATCCTCAGCTTCATCCTCGTCTTCGCGCAGAACGCCGAGAGACGTCACCGGATCTGGCTCCGCGCGTCCCCCGTCGTCCTCCTCCTCCTCGCTGAGCTCATCCTCATGGAGGCGCGCGATCCGCTCCCCGTCGCTCTCCTCTGCCACCTCACGGGCGTCCTCGTCGTCTCCATGCTCTGCCACGGCGAGCTCGTCCTCGACCGCCCGCCCGCGGCGCAGCTCACCACCTTCTACCTCCTGATCTCGGTCGGCGGCCTCGTCGGCGGGACGCTCACGTCGCTCGTGGCGCCGTTCGTCTTCACGGACGTGAACGAGTACCCGCTCGCGCTCATCGCGGCGTGCGCGCTGCTCCCCGACCGCTCGAAGCTCGAGGGCAGGCGGTTCGTCCCGGCGGACGCGATCCTCCCCGGCCTCCTCGGCGCCCTCGCCCTCGGGCTCGCCTTCGGCCTCAGGGGCGGCTCGCAGACCGCGGGCTTCCGCGCGATCGCCGTGAGCGTTCCGGTCTTCCTCTCCTTCCTCTTCGCGAAGCGCCCGATCCGCTTCGCCCTCGCGATCGCCGCCGTCTTCGGGGCCACGATCGTGAACCGCCACCTCGAGCGGCGCCTGATCCACGCCGAGAGGAGCTTCTTCGGGATCCACCGCGTCATGAACGTGGACGACGTCGTCAAGGACGTGACGGGCGGCGTCACGAGCGAGACCGTGGCGTTCCGCGCGCTCAACCACGGCACCACCCGGCACGGCATGCAGCGCGTGGACGCCCGGCGCCGCCCGATCGAGCCGCGCGACCCGCTCAGCTACTACCGCCGCGAGGGCCCGCTCGGCGAGGTCGTCACCCGGCTCGTCGGCCCCGCCGCCGGCAAGAAGATCGCCGTCGTCGGCCTCGGGGCCGGCACGATCGCCGCCTACCTCGAGCGCGGCCAGCGCCTCGTCTACTTCGAGATCGACCCCGCCGTCGCGCGGATCGCCGAGGACCACTTCACCTACGTCCGCGAGGCCCGCGGCCGCGGCGCCGACGTGACGACGGTCCTCGGCGACGCGCGCCTCACGCTCGCGCACACCGACGAGGTCTTCGACCTCCTCGCGGTCGATGCCTTCTCGAGCGACTCGATCCCGCTCCACCTCCTCACGCGCGAGGCGATCGAGCGTGTCTACCGGCCACGGATCGCGCCGGGCGGAGCGCTCCTGTTCCACGTCTCGAACCGCTACCTCGAGCTCCGGCCGATCCTAGGCGACCTCGGGGGGGCCACGGGTCTCGTCTGCTTCTCGCGCTACGACTCGACGAACAGCCGCGAGTCGAGCCTCGGCTACGCGACCTCGGTCTGGGTCGCGCTCGCCCGGAGCGCCACGGATCTCGGCCCTCTCGCCACGGAGGGCCGCTGGGAGAAGCTCGAGCCACGGATGCCGCCGATCGTGTGGACCGACGATCGCTCGGACCTTCTCTCCGCGATCCGCCGCTGAGCGTCGGATCCGCGGCTCTACTCCGCGGCGATCCTCAGTGCAGAGCGACCGACGCGAGGATGCCGACGACGGCGATGAACGCGACCTCCATCATGACCAGCCGCCCGAGCTGCTTCGGGTCGGAGAGGATCACGGGGGCGGCGACGAAGATCGAGCTGTAGGTTCCCGTGGCGACACCGAACGTCATGGCCAGGGAGAAGCCCTGGATCGACTTGAGGTCGCCGAAGCTGCAGAGGAAGAGCACGAGGGCGACGATGAAGACCGTGAGCGAGGTCAGGATCGTGCGCGAGAGCGTGCTGTTGATGGCTTCGTTGATCGTCGCCGCGTCGGCGTGTTTCTGTTTGTGGGTCGCGATCTTCTCTCGGATCCGGTCGTAGACGACGATCGTGTCCGTGATCGAGTAGCCGAGCAGCGTCAGGAAGGCGGCGACCGTCGGCAGGTTGATCTTGGCGTCGAAGTCGAGGCCGAGGATCGAGCAGATCGTGTCGGCGAGCGCGATGAAGCCGATCGTCGTGAAGAGGTCGTGGACGAGCGAGAGGATCGCGCCGATGCCCCAGATGAACTCGAAGCGGAAGGCGACGTAGAGCACGATCGCGATGATCGCGGCGAACATCGAGATGAACGCCTTCGCCTTGAGGTTCTTCGCGACCGCGCCGCCGATCGACTCGACGCGGGGGAGCGGGTCCGCGACCGTGAAGACGTCGTTGCGGTCGAGAGCCTTGCGCACGACGCCGTGGAACGCACGCGTCGTGCGGTCCGCGCCGCCCGCGATCGGGCCGGTCGTGATGTCGAAGGGCTGGTAGCGCGTGTTCGCCACGGAGGCGAGCGTGGCGACGGGCGCGACGGTCATCTCGCTCGCCACGAGCTCGCTCGCGAGCTGCCGGCGGGCCGTCTCCTCGACGCTCTTGTCGCTCCTCGGGTCGGTCGCGACCTTGGAGAGCTCCGCCTTGACGGCCGCCTTGACCTCGTCGGCCGAGATCTTCTTGCCCGAGTCGAGGGCGAGGAGGTTCACGTAGAAGTGGAGCTTGCTGCGGCCGTCACCGGCCGGCTCGACCCGGTAGGGGTCGTCCTTGGTGCTCCCCTCGATGAGCGGGAACGCCGTGACGAGGTCCTTCTCGAAGATCCGGACGATCGTGTTCTTGAAGCGGTCCTGACCCTCGCGCTCCTCGGCCGTCTTCTCGTCGGCCTTGGGGGCGGGCGGCTGGGCCGCCGTGCCCGAGCCCGGAGCGGCCGTGCCCGACTGCGTCGAGGGCTGGCCGACGCCGTCCTGACCGAACGCCGGCTTCACGAGCGACCACTCGCCCTCGCGGCCCTGCCCGGTCTTCTTGGCGATCTGCTCGGCGACGAGGCGAGTGCGGATCTGGAAGGCGTCGCCCTTGTCGGTGCCGCCCTGGACGGCCTCTCCGACGCGCTGGCTCTCGTAGTCCTTGATGCCTTCCTTGTTGAGGCGCTCGTCGAGGTCGTGCTTCTCCATCGGCTCCTTCAGGCGGAGCTCGAGGACGGTGCCGCCCGTGAAGTCGATGCCGTACTTCTTGTCGCCGCGGCTGATGAACGCGACGAAGCCGATGTTGATGAGGATCAGCGAGATCGCGACCGCCTTCGGGTAGAAGCCCATGAAGTCGAAGTGCGGGTTCTCGATCAGGTGGCGGAAGTTGACCGGCGGGAGCTTGTCGTTCGCGCCGAGCCAGCCGTAGATCATCTTCGTCACGAAGAGCGACGTGAAGAGCGAGATCGAGATGCCGATGATCAGGGTCACGGCGAAGCCGCGGATCGGGCCCGTGCCGGTCCAGTAGAGGACGAGGCCGGTCACGAGCGTCGTCACGTGCGAGTCGAAGATCGTCCAGAAGGCGCGGTCGTAGGCGACCTCGATCACCTGTTTGGGATCGGCGCCTCTCGCTTTCTCTTCTCGCATGCGCTCGAAGATCAGGATGTTCGCGTCGACCGCCATGCCGGCCGTGAGCAGGATGCCCGCGATGCCCGGCAGCGTGAGCGTGGCGCCGAACATGGCCAGCGTCCCGAGGAGCAGCATGATGTTCAGGACGAGCGCGACGTTCGCGATGATCCCGCCCTGCTTGTAGTAGAAGACCATGAAGCCGAGGACGAGGAGCATCGAGAGCGCGGTCGCGACGCCGCCGACCGTGACGGCGGCCTGACCGAGCGTCGCGCCGACCTCCTGGCCGTACTCGAAGATCGGCTTCCCGGGGAGAGCGCCGGCCTTGAGGATGACGATGAGCCGCTTCACCTCGTCGTCGTTGAAGCCCGATGAGCCGCCTTCGATGATGCCCTGCTCGCCGATCGCGGAGCGGATCGTCGGGGCCGACTGCGCGACGCCGTCGAGGACGATCGCCATCTGACGGCCGACGTTGTTCGACGTCATCTCGTAGAACTTGTTCCGGCCCGTCGAGTTCCAGACGAAGCCGACGGCGGGGCGGCCCGCGGAGTCGAGCGCGCGGTGCGCGTCCTTGAGGAGGCGGCCCGGGACGCCCTTGTTCGTGAGGAGCAGCGGGCGCCCGTCTTCCTTGTTGTAGGCCACGTCGTAGGTGTCGGGCGTCTTCGCCTGGGCGTCGTCGGTGTAGCCCACCCAGACGCCGTCGGCCTTCCGGCGGATGACCTCCTGGATCATCGCGTCCACGGCCGCGGGCGAGCCCATCTCCTGCTGCTGCGGCGTGACGACGAGCTTGAAGTCCAGCATGCCCGTGGTCTCGACCGTCTTCTTGATCTGCTTGACGGCTTCCTTGTCGCCACCCGGGACCTGGATCACGATGTTCGTGGAGCCCTGGCGCCGGATCGACATTTCCTTGATCGCGAGCGCGTCGAGGCGGTTCTGAAGGACCTGGACCGTCGTGTCGGTGTCGGACGGAGTCACCGACCTGGTGCTGTTGTCCAGCCGGTAGAGGAGCTCGGAGCCGCCCTTCAGGTCGATGCCGAGCGAGATCGGCGAGGTCGCCAGGGCCCAGCCGAAGAGGACGGTGATCGCCGCCGTCAGCACGTACTTCCAGCCGTAGTTCTCGTACATGGCCTAAGTCATTTCCTCGTTCGTCGTGCCGATCCGGGAGCTCACGCCTTCTTCTCCTCGGTCGTCTTGGACTTGTCTTCCTCGCCGAGGATCGCGGCGATGGCGCTCTTCTGGAACCGGACCTTGACGTTCTGCTGCTCGTCGACTTTCAGGACGACCTCGTCGTCCTTCACGTTCATGACGACGCCGTGCATGCCACCCTTCGTCACGACGTGATCGTTCTTCTTGAGCTTCTCGAGGAGGGACTTCTCCTCGTTCTCGCGCTGCTTCTGCGGCTTGATCACGGCGAGCCACATGAAGACGCCGATCAGCACCAAGAACGGCAGCATGCCGAAGAGGCTGCCGCCCCCCTGCTGACCCGCGCCGCCGGCGCCCGGATCGCCCACGGGGAACTGCGGCACCTCCTGCGCAAGGAAGATGAGCACGCTCAACGACGGAGCCAGGAACGAGAGCGACATTCGGGAGGAGCCTTCCTTGGGTGCGGCGCCGAGAAGCGGTGCGGCGCCGCCGGAGCCGTGGTCCGAGAGGGGGCGGATCCTATCACGCGTCCGGTTACGGGGCAACGCTCGCGGGCGACCTCGCGCGGTGCGGCATGGGACGCAACCGGAACGGGCCCGAACCTTTGAGAAGACGGCCGTCCTCGCGCGGCCCCCGATGCTCGGACATCATGTCCGAAGATGAGCCGCGACCCGAGAGACCCCACGCTCGAGACCACGGTCCCGCCCCAGCGGATCGCGGACCTGAAGCCCGGGGCGGTCGTCGGCGGCCACTACCGGATCGAGAAGGAGCTCGGACGCGGAGCGGCGGGCGTCGTCCACGCGGCCCGGCACGCCCGGACCGGGGCCCTCGTCGCGCTCAAGGTCCTGCCACGCGAGGGGCCCGGCACCTCGGCCGCGCGCTTCGACCGCGAGGTCCAGGCACTCGCCAAGCTCCAGCACCCGAACATCGTCTCGATCCACGAGGCGGGCGAGACCGCGTCCTTCCGCTGGTACTCCATGGACCTCGTCGAGGGGCAGCGGCTCGACCAGCACTTCAAGGCGAACCCGGGCGGCGAGAGGGCCGTGAAGCTCCTCCTCGAGGTCGCGCGGGGGATCGAGCACGCACACTCGCGCGGCCTCATCCACCGCGACCTGAAGCCCTCGAACATCCTCGTCACCACCGACGGGATCGCGCGCGTGAGCGACTTCGGGATCGCGAAGCACGTGGACCGCGCGACCCAGCTCACGCAGGCGGGCGCCCTCGTCGGGACGCTCCACTACATGTCCCCCGAGCAGTGCGCCGACAGCGCGGCGCTCGACGGGCGCTCGGACGTCTGGGCGCTCGGCGTCATGCTCTTCGAGGCCGCGACGGGGAAGCTCCCGTTCGGCGGCGAGACGACGATCGCGGTCATCTCGAACATCTGCGAGACGGCGCTCCCCCGCCCGCGCTCCCTCTCCTCGGCGATCCACCCGGACCTCGAGGCGGTGATCGTGCGCGCGCTCGAGAAGGACCCGGCCGCGCGCTACCCGACCATGGCCGCGCTCGCGGGCGACCTCGAACGGCTCCTCCGCGGCGAGCGCGTCCACGCGCGGCGGGTCTCGACTCTCGGACACCTCGCGAAGCGCCTCGGCCCCGCGCTCACGGCGCTCCTCCTCGTCCTCGTGACGGCGCTCGGAGTCGCGGGGGTCCTCGTGGCCCTCGCGCTCCTCCGCTCGCCCGGGGGTCACGAACGGACCCCGGGCCCGGCGAGCGCCGCCGAGGTCGAGCGCCTGGAGCAGCTCTCCGCGCAGGCTCTGACCAAGGGCCGCGCGGCGCTCGCGACCTCGCCCGGCGAGGCCCGCCTCATCGCGCTCCGCGCCCTGTCCGAACGGCGCCGCGCGAGGCTCGACTCCTCGCCGGTCGCCGCATCGCTCCGCACGCTCGCGGCCCGCGCGACGCTCGCGCTCGGAGACGTGCGCGCCGCGCGCCTCCTCCTCGAAGCGCCTCCACCCGAGGACTGGGACGGTCTCGTCGCTCTCGGAGAGGCGCGGCTCGCGGACGGCGACGTCCGGGGCGCGGAGGACATCCTCGCCGCCGCCGCGAAGCTCGCGCCCGAGCGCAAGGACCGCGCGCTCGCGACCATGCTCGAGATCGTGCGCGCGGAGCAGCTCGCGGCTCTCGGCAAGCAGACCGAGGCGCTCGCGCTCCTCGCGGCGGCGCTCAAGGCGGACTCCGGGCACCTCGGCCTCAAGCTCGCCCGGGCGCGGCTCCTCGTCCGCACCGACGACGAGGCGGGCGCGCTCGCCGAGCTCAGGAGCGCGGGGCAGCGCGAGGGCCTCGCGATCCGGGAGGAGATCCGGCTCCACCTCGCGTCGAGCGCCTGCGCCGACGCGACGCGCGCGCTCGAGCGGCTCCTCCGGCTCGCGCCGAACGAGCCCGGCCCCACGATCGAGCTCGCGACCCTGCTCGCGGCCCTCGGCGAGGCGACGACGGCGTCCACCGCGCTCCACGCGGCCCTCGCCCAGGCGGACGCGCAGGGCGACGCGCTCGCCGCGGAGGTGCCGCGCCTCCTCGCGGCGCTCGTGCCCGTCGAGGCCGCGCTCGCGCGCGACCCGTCGCGCCTCCTCGCGCGGCTCGAGCCGCTCGACCCGCCGCTCGCCGCGCTCCTCCGCGCGCGGACTCTCGGCGCGGAGCCGGCCGCGCGCGAGGCCGCGGCCGGCAAGGCGCAGGGAGCGCTCCGCGCCGCGCTCCTCGC
>CAZYLP010000159.1:12535-12788 GCA_964648345.1 uncultured Planctomycetota bacterium | reverse complement strand
GTAGGCGACCGGGCTCACGCTCGTCCCGGCGAGCGCGAAGTAGAGGCCGCTCGTCGCGAGGAGGAAGCCTCCCGAGAGGACCGCGCAGAGGACCGCGACGACGAGCGCGAGCGAGGTGCCCGACCCTGGAGCGTCGGCTCGAGGAGCCTTGATCGCGCAGGTCGGGCAGAGGCCGGCGGGGCTCTCCGCCTTGCACTTCTCGCACAGGAAGTCGCCGCATCGTCCGCAGAGCGCCTTCGCGGCCTCTCCGGGG
>CAZYLP010000159.1:0-12525 GCA_964648345.1 uncultured Planctomycetota bacterium | reverse complement strand
AGCTGTCAGGCTCATCGATCCCCCCCGCCGAGGGAGCATTGTAGCGGTCCGGAAAAAGAAAGACCGGGCCCCAGCGTGAGCTGGAGCCCGGTCGAATGAGAGCTGCAGAAGGTCTAGGGGAAAAGGTCGGGGATTTTCGACCCTCTGCGTTGGGGAAAAGCTCTCGAATGGTGTGTTAGCGAGTCGCGTGCCAGATCACGACGCCGGATCGGAAGGTGTTGGATAGCTGTATCTTCCGTCCAAATCTGAGGAAGGCCGTGCTCGAGCACGTGCCCCATATCGTGCACCCTCTCCGGAGCTGGCCGGTGAGCAGGTGCACCATATGGTGCTATTGCCGGAATACGTTCAACTGCTTCTACTTAAAGTCGTGAAGATGTGGGGAACGTGTCAGCGAGCGCGTTCTCGTCTTTGCGGATCTACCGATCCGTGAACTGTTCGTGATCACGATCACTCCGGCCCGCGCGCTCCCTGAGCGATCCATGTGTCCACGAGCCGGATTTCGTCGAGGCTCATCGGAGGGAGCCCGAGCGGCATGCCGAGCTTCCCCGGGACCTCGCCACCCGCAGCCTCGACGTGGCGAGCGAGCATGGCCGCGATCACGCGCGGCGTGCCGGTCGCGTCGGTCTCGAGCGCGCCGCCGCGAACCACGGCCGCATGCGACCCGAAGTCGAGGCCCTTCCCCGCGAAGCCGAAGCCGCCTGTGTTCCCGGGCCCACCGTCGCCGCCGACGGGCTCGGGGTCTGAGTGACAGTGCCAGCAGATCTTCTTGAAGACCCGGGCCTCGACCTCCGCGTAGCTCACGCGACGCTCGAGGACCGGAGGACGCTGCGGCGGTGCCGGCGGCGCCGGCGGAGGATCGAGCGGCGAGCGGACCACGAACGCGGCGAGGTCGCGCCGCTCCTCCTCCGTGAGCGCGAACCGGGGCATGAGCGTGTCGGACTTGATCGCCGCGGGCGAGCTCAGCCAGGAGAGCACCGCCTCGGGGTTCATGCGCTCGCGGGTGTGGCGGAGGTCCGGCGCGAGCCTCACCGCGAGCGGAGGAGCCGTGCGGGCGGGCTCGGGGAGCCCGGCCCCCGAGAAGTGGTGGCACGCCCCGCACCCGTAACGCGCGAAGGCGCCGCGGCCGCGCTCGACGTCGCCGACCTGTGCCGTCTCCGCGGGCGGCGTCGCGGGGCCCGCCGTGCGAGGGATGAAGTGATCGGCGATCGCCTGCGCGTCCGCCGCGGAGATCCGGAGCCGGGGCATCGAGGCGGGGAGCTCGGGCCTCAGGTCGTGCGGGTGCTGGAGGAACTCGATGAGCCACTCGCGGGTCAGGTGCCGGTCGATCCCGGTGAGGGACGGCACGGCGACGAGGTTCGTGATGTGGTGCTTCCACTGCGCGATCTTCTCGGCCGGGTACTCGGAGTCGAGCTCGCCCGCGAGGATGTCCTGGTGGCACCGGACGCAGTGCCGCGGCCGGTCGGCGGGGAGGAGCTTCTCCGGCGCGTCGTGGCAGCGGTGGCACTGGAAGCGCTCGACGACCGCGGCCGCGCCCGTGTAGACGGGGCGCGGCGGCCCCTGCTTCCCGGCGTGCCGCCGCGAGTACGAGACGGCGAGGACGACGAGGCACGCGACGATCGCGAGGACGAGGAGGAGTCGCCTCACCCCGCTCAGGCCGTCCGGATCGGGAGATCGTCCTCGACCGGCTCGATGTCGGCGAGCGCGCTCCCGGGCGCCGGCGCCGCCGGCTTCGGCCCGCGCTCGGGCTCGATCGGAGGCCGGGAGACGTCTCCCCGCGAGAGGACGAGCCCCCAGGCGCTCGGGTTCTGCTCCCACCGCATGAGCCAACCGATCTTCATCCGCAGGCGGCACCACCCCGCGAGGCCGGCGAGGATCGGGATCGTCGCGAGGCCGAGCGGGGAAGGCTTGAAGCGGAACTGGAACGCGGCGCCGAGGACCATGCCCAGGAGCGCTCCGAGGACGAGGATCAGGACGCGGTCGAAGTAAGAGGGACGGCGGAACCGGATCGAGTGGATCACGATCGCGGAGAAGCCGATGCCGATCGGACCGAGGTCGCCGATCGCGAGCTTCTCGAAGTCGATCGTCATCCCGTTGGCACAGGCGAGGGGCAGGATCGCGAGCATACCCGTGGGATACACGAGGACCGGGCCGAGGTTCAACTCACCGTGGCGCGACGAAAGGGCTTTTCGCCCCCGCGCGCGCAGTTCCTGCGCAGCCATCGAGACCGTGCGGGCGCCGGCGTTGCCGGCCGAGCTCGGCGCGCCGGGTTTCTGATCGCCGTCAGCGGCCGGGGCCCGTCGCGGTCCGGGTCGGGATCCGGACGAGCGGCGTCGTCGAGCGCGACAGGAAGAGGAGCGCGAAGCACGTGTCGGGGACCGGGCCCGCGGTGCCCTTCTTCTCGCGGTCCCAGCGGCCGTCCTTCTTCTGCTGGTCGACGATGACCCGCGCGCCGTCGGCGTACCAGTCGTTGTTCGCGCCGAGCTCCTTCACGAGCGCGAGCACGCCCACGCGCTCGAGGCCGTAGAGGTAGTAGTAGTGGTGCTTCCCGCCCTTCGGGTTCGACTCGACCGTGTAGTTCGCGGCGAGCCAGCCCGCGCCGTCGCGGATCGCGCGATCGACCGCGTCCTTGCGCCCGGACCAGCCGCCCGTGCCCTCGAGCCGAGCCTTGCAGATGAGGAGCGAGGTCACGCCCGACGCGGTCATGCTCCCGGTCGTCGTCGTCTCCTTCGGGAGGAACCCCGCGAACGGACCCGCCTGCTTCTCCTGGGTCCCGGTCACGCGGGCGTCGTAGCCCCAGCCGCGCGCCTTGATCTTGGGCGGCTTCCCGCGGGTCTTGAAGACCTGCTGCGAGGCGTCGCGCTCGACGGTGCGGCGCTCGTCCTCCTCGGTGTGGCCGGCCGAGTTCACGTCGCCCTTCTTCTTGTTCTTGAAGTCGCTCTCGACGCGCTTCAGCTTCTCGAGCATCTCCTTCTCGATCTTCTTCAGCTCGGCGACGGTGAGGTCGGCGCCGGGGACGGGGAACGCGGGGACGTCCGGCCCGTCCTGCTCCTGGTTGTCGAGGAAGTAGCCGATCGCTCTCTCGTACGTCTCCTTGGGGACCTGGATCCCGAGCCGCTCGGCGGCATCGAGGCCGAGGAGCGCGTACTGAGGATGCGATCCGTCCTCGCGCTGGACGGGCACGATCGAGGGGAGCGGGTAACGCCAGCCGCCGCTCGCTTCCTGGAACTTCACGAGGAACGCCGCGCACATCTTCGCGAGCTCGAGGTCGGCCGGGTTCCTCGGCTTCTTCGGCGCGGGCTTCGCGCGCGTCCTCTCCTCCGCGCCGCGCGGCTGCCAGCGCTCGCGCGCCTCGATCGCGAGGAGCACGACGCCCGCCGAGTAGACGTGCTTGACCTCGCACGAACGGATGAAGACGAACGCCTTCTCGATCGCGGGGTCGTCGGGGGGCACGCCCGACTCGAGCATCGCGAGCGCGGCGAGCGCCGTGCAGCCCTGCTGCATGCCCGACGTCGGGTCTCCGATGATGAGCTTCTTCTCCTTGAGGAGAGGCTCGTAGTCCCAGCTGCCGTTCGTCGCCTGCGAGGTGCGGAGCCAGGCGACGCCGCGGTCGATCGCCGAGTTGACCGCGGCGACCGATGCGCCCTTCGCATCGTCGGAGCGCGCCGGTACGAGGGACAGGCCGCTTGTCAGGGCGAGGATGGTCCCCCCGAGAACGAGCGTGCGCATGGAATCCCTCCGTCAGCCGGGAGCATGGTCAGCAAGGACCGCTCCCACCCGGGACGTCATGACTTATGCGAGAGCGTCCCGCCAGTTTCGGGAAAGGGCGGCGCCCGGACGTAATTTCGCTTTCCATCCCGAACGAGGCTGCTCGAGCGGCATAGATCGGGGCGAGGGGCGGAAAACCGTGCGAACCATCTCGCGGAATTCGGAGAATGCCCGCATGTCCGGGCTCGAGACAAAGAGCGACGAGCGGCTCGTCGCGGACTACGCGCGGGGCGACCGCTCCGCGCTCGAGGAGCTCGTGCGCCGTCACTGGGCCGAGGCTCACCGGATCGCTCTCCGCGTGCTCGGAGACGGCGCGGCGGCGGAGGACGCCGCGCAGGACTCGTTCGTGAACCTGATCCGGGGCGCGAAGCGGTTCGAGGAGGGACGCAAGTTCGGCCCCTGGTTCGGAGCGATCGTCATGAACTCGGCGCGGCAGCGCTCCCGCTCGGAGCGAACCCGGAAGCGGTACGAGGAGCGTGCGTCGAAGGAGCGCGCGAACGCCGTCGCGCCGCTCGGCGAGACGCGCGCGATCGAGGCGGAGGTCGAGGAGCACTTCCAGAAGCTCTCGTTCGATGTCCGCTTCCCGCTGGCGCTCCACTTCTACGAGGGACGGACCTACGACGAGGTCGGCGAGGTCCTCGGCTGCCAGAAGTCGACGGCGCACTCGCGGATCGGGCGCGGCCTCGAGCAGCTCCGCGCGTCGCTCGCGGGCGCGGGCTGTGCGGTCGCGATCGCCGCGCTCGAGGCGGCGCTCGCCTCGTCCGGTTCGAAGCCGGTCGTCACGCCTCACGCTCCGTTCGTCTCGACGCTCGAGGCGGCCGCGCGGAAGGCGACGCTCGGCGTCGCGGTCGCGAAGGGCGCGGCCGCTCTCCTCGCCCTCGTCCTCATCGTCGCGGGGATCGCGGGCGCGACCGGCGAGCCGCCGCGGAACCCCGCGGAGAGCGCGAGCGCCGCCCCGATCCCGAGCGTCGCGACCACGGAGGCGACCGCCGCGAGTCCGGCGCCGGCTCTCGATGCGCCGCCTCCTCCGAGGGAGGCGGACATCGCATCGTCCGGATCGGCGGCGCACTCGACGGGAGCCGGAGGCGCCGCGGTCGTGCGCGGCGAGGAGAAGGCTCCGGCCGGGGCCGTCCTCGACGTCCTCGTCCACGACTTCCGTGGTCAGCCGGTCGAGGGCGCCATGGTCCAGTTCATCGAAGCCAAGATGAGCGAGCGGAAGGGAGAGGCGCCGGACAGCCGCGGCTGGTTCGCGACGCTCGTGACCGACGAGCACGGGCGAGCGCGGATCGACTCCGAGCACACGTACGACGAGAAGGTGGAGGACGGACGGCTCGTCATCGTCGGCCGGATCGTCCCGCTCGCGACGGGGAAGACGGTCTGGGTCTTCGCGCGCCGCGGCCTCGAGGAAGGGTTCGCGGGTCCGTTCGACCTCGTCGAGCCGGTCGAGACCCCGGTGAAGGTGGACCTCAGGAAGCCCGCCGAGTCGCGGAAGGGCCGCGGCTCGCTCCTCGCGACGGTCACGAAGGACGGGCTCCTCCTCCGCGAGGGCGAGGTGTCGGGCGAGTGGGATGCGGTCGAGGGCGCGAGATCGAGTCGCATCGCGTCCGGCCGGATCGACACGCGGACCGACGCCGAGGGACGGCTCCTCGTCCTGGACCTGAGACCCGGCCGGTACCGGTTCGCGGTGAAGTCCCGCGACGGCGCCTTCGTCTCGTTCGAGGAGAAGATCGAGACGGACCGGATCGCGACCCACGAGATCGCGATCACCGAGGGCGCGGCCTGCGAGGGGACGCTCACGTTCGCGCCGGGCCTGCGCCCCGAGGACGTGAACAACATCAGCGGTTACCGGAAGGGCCGGTCGGGCCTCGAGTCCGTGAGCGGCGTCGTCCTGCCGGACGGCCGCTGGCGCTTCGAGCACCTCGCGGCCGGCGAGTACCGGGTTAGCGTGGTCCTCGAGCGAGGGTTCGCGACCGTCGAGTCGTCGTTCACGGTCCCGGCGTCCGGGCTCGTCCAGGGCCCCGAGATCCGCGTCGGGTTCGGCGCGCGCGTGACCGGGCGCGCGGTCGATCGGCACGGCGCGCCGCTCAGGTCGTTCGCGAGCCTCGACGTCTCGGGCGACGGCCTCCATGTCTCGTCGGCCGACGTCGACGCGGATGGGCGCTTCACGATCGGGGGCGTCCCGCCCGGGAGCTACGTCGTGAAGTTGCGCCCCGAGCGCAAGGACCAGCTCCGGTTCGACGTGGCCTCGTTCGACCGGGTCGCGAACGTGAAAGTCGTCGTCGCCGACGGCAGCCAGGTCGTGGACGTGGGCGACGTGACCTTCCCGGTCGAGTCGTCGCCGTGGAAGCTCGCGGGCCGCGTCGTGGACGCGAAGGGGCAGCCCGTCGCGGGCGCGGACATCGAGCTCGTGCGGCCGGGCGGCTGGCCGCTCACCAAGACGCAGACCGACGCCGGGGGCTGCTTCACGGTCGAGGAGGAGAAGCCCGGGGTCGTCGTCGTCGCGGCGCGTCTCGCCGATCGCGTCTCGCCTCCACGCACCTTCGAGACGCGGAGCGGGACGACGGAGGACGCGGTCCTCGAGCTCACGGAGCGGACGGGCCGCCTCACGGGCCGGTTCGTCGCGCCCGCGGACGTCCCGGGCAAGGCCGTCGTTCGCCTCACCGCGCTCTGCGAGCGGGAGTCGCCGAGCGGCGGTCGCTACCCCTTCACTTCCCGCACCGCCAAGCTCGACGAGCAGGGCCGCTTCGCCTTCGAGGACCTGCCGCCCGGGGAGTACAAGGCGCGGATCATCTCCGTGACGAGCTCGGAGAAGGTCGAGGTCACGCCCGGCCGCGAGGCGAGCGTCCTCCTCGACTGGTCCCACGCGACCGAGACGGTGAAGGTGACCGTCGAGGGCGAGCTCCCGGAGCGCCACGGCCAGATCCACGTGTCCTTCGACGCGACGCCGGGGAAGGCGGGCGGCCAGATCGTCCACGGGATCGAGGACGGCGGGAGCGAGTTCCGGCACGTCGCCGCGGGGCGCTTCAAGGCCGAGGTCCACTTCGCCGAGTCATCGAACACGCGGCTCTACATGGCGAAGGAGGGCACCGTCTCGCAGGGGCAGCCGGCGGCGCTCACGTTCCGCTGGCCGGCCCGCGAGACGACCGGGACCGTGCGCGGGAAGGTGCGCGTCCGCCCGAAGGGTGAAGTGCTCGTCTGGGCGCTCGGCCGCGAGGTCTCCTGCTTCCGCATGATCGAGACCGACGACACCTTCCACCTGACGGGGCTCCCCGAGGGCGACTACCGCCTCGTCCTCTCCGAGGACGAGCCGCCGGCCTCCGCCGCCGGGAAGAGCGTTCGAGTCGAGAAGGGCGCGGAGGTCGAGGTCGTCCTCGGCGATTGAGGCCCTCAACCTTTCGGCGAACGTCCTCGCACCGCCGTCCGTGGCCGGGCGCTCGCGACGCAAGTCCGTGACGTCGCTCGTCGCGGCTCGCAGGACCGGTCCTTGCGAAACGAGCGGATTCGCAAGGCAGGAATGGAATGAAGCTCTCCTTCGCGCTCGCCGCGGCCGGCGCCGTGCTGGCCGTCGTCTCCTCGCCTCTCCGCGCCGACGAGGGGCTCCCGCTCCCCGCGGACCACCGCGCGGCGATCGCCGTCCTCGAGTCGCGCGTCGAGCGAATCGACCGCGCCGAGGCGCGGCTCGAGCAGGCCGAGGCGAAGCTCGTCGCCGAGGTGAAGCTCCTCCGGAGCAAGGGCTTCAACGGGATCCTCGATGGGCGGCGCGAGCGCTCGATCTACGAGATCATCTGGCAGTTCGAGTACGGTCCGCGCGTCCGGGCGCTCGAGACGCGGATCGCCGCGATCGTGAGCCGCGAAGCGGCCCTCCAGCACCGCGAGGCGCTCGCGCGCCAGGGGATCGACGAGCGCAAGGCCGCGATCGTCGCCGAGGAGCAGGCCCGGATCGCCGCCGAGCAGGCTCGGATCGCCGAGGAGCAGGCCCGTGCCGAGCGCGCGTCGCTCGACGGCCGAATCGAGAAGGCGATCGAGACCGCGAAGAACGCGTGGCGCGACGACGGGATCGTCAACCGGAACACGGGCGACCACTCGTGGGACGGCTGGTGCCTCGCGCTCGCCTCGATGTCCTGGGCGGAGGCGCTCGGGCACGACTTCGAGCCGATCAGGAGACGGTCCGCCTATCAGGCCTACCTCGCCTGCCGCGACGCGGGCCTCGTGCGCACGGAGGGCGACCCGCCGCGCGGAGCACTCGTCTTCTGGCCGGCTGGCCCGTCGGGCTTCGGTCACGTGGCGATCTCGAACGGAGACGGCACGGTCGTCTCGAATTACAACCGCCGCGTCTCCCCGACGGGGATCAACGAGGCGGCCCAGATCTCCGCCTTCGGCACGCCGATCGGGTGGGTGCACCCGGCCGACATCAAGTAGACACACCGCGCTTCGCGCCGGGCGGTGTGACCCCCTTGCAAGTCGGATGGAACCCGGGAGCTCCTCCCGCGTCCAACGGCCCTGAGGGGTGGCGCATGCGCGCTCGCAAGGTCGTCGTCATCTCGTTCCTCGTCGGCGCCGGGATCGGCGGCTGGTGGACGACGAGAACCCCGGGGCGCGGGAGGACGGCGCCCGGCTCGGTCGTCGCCGGGGCCACGAGCGGGACGATCGCGGTCCACGGCTCGGAGCTCCGGGTGAGCGGTCCGTTCGTCCACAAGAACCTGACCGTCTTCCTGCTCCACGCGGACGACCGGGACGAGACCGACTTCCTCACGCTCGACGAGGGACTGGCTTCGGGCTCGGTCTCGGTCAGCGAGAAGGCGGAGCAGGCCCAGGTCAACGAGCTCGAGATCGAGAACCGCTCGGACCGGCCCCTCTTCGTGCAGGTCGGCGACCGGCTCAAGGGAGGCAAGCAGGACCGGATCGTCGGCTCGAGCTTCGTCGTCCCGCCGCGGAGCGGGAAGCAGCCGATCCGGTCCTTCTGCGTCGAGGCCCAGCGCTGGTCCGCGGGCCCGAACGGGGTCGTCGATTTCTGCGCGACGGCGACGGCGGCCGCGGCTCCGAACAACGTGCGCGCGGCCGCGCTCTCGGCGAGCCAGGGCCACGTCTGGGAGGAGGTCGCGCGCGAGAAGGGGAGCGCGAACGCGGTGCTCAGGGCTCCGAATACGAGCTCGACCCTCAACGAGACGCTCGACAGCGCCGAGGCGAGGAAGGGCCAGGAGGCGTACGAGAGAGCGCTCGGCGCGCTCCTCGATCACGCGCCGGACGTCGTCGGGTTCGCCTTCGCGCGCGACGGCAAGGTCGAGGAGGTCGACGTCTTCCCGGGCTGGATGCTCGCGCGGAAGCAGTACCCGAAGCTCCTCGCCTCGCACGCTCTCCGCGCCGCAGCCACGGCCACGGCGAGCGCCGTGCCGGTCATGGGCCTCGGTATCGCGGACGTGCGCTCGTTCCTCGTCACGGGGGAAGCCCGTTCGTCGCGGCACGACGTCTTCCTCGGGAACGACGCGGCGATCGTCGACTACGACGGGAAGGCCGAGTCCGAGACGAACTACCGCGGGAGGCGCTTCATCATGGCGACGGGGAAGTAGCGCTCAGGCGAGGAACGCGGTCACGTCCTCGAACGGGATGTGGTCCGCGATGACCTCGCCGTAGAACGCCTTCTTGATCTTCTGCTCGCCGTCGATCAGGAAGTCGGCCGGGACGCGCGTCGCGGTCCCTTCCTTCTTCCCGGGCATGAAGCCCTTCGCGAGGGCCTTCGCCATGCGGCCCGCGTTCCGCGGGCTCAGGAAGGCTCCGAGGCTCGCCTCGACGCCGTAGAGGGCGTAGAGCTTCTCCTCGGGGTCCGGCACGAGCGCGAAGGGAGGGGCCTGCTTCCCGACCGACTCGGCCATGCTGGCCGCGGTGGACTGGAAGACGGCGATCACGGTCAGGCCCTTCGCCTTGAGCTCGTCGTGGCGCCTGAGGATCTTGTTGACCTGCAGGTTGCAGAGCGGACAAGAGGCGTAGCGGAAGAAGGCGAGCCACTTCTTGCCCGGCACCTCGCTCAGCTTGAGGCGCTCCCCCTGGGAGTCCTTCGTCTCGAAGTCAGGCGCGGCCGTGCCTTCCGCGAGACGCACGGCGCTACTTCTCGTCGTCCTTGTCGTTGTCCTTCTTGTCGTCCTTCTTGTCGGACTTGCCGTCGGCCTTCCCGTCGCCCTTCCCGCGCTTCACGCGGAGCTCGAAGCTGATCGGGATCTCGTCGGCGCCGACCTTCGCGATGAGGACGACGTCGTGCTTGCCGATCGACGTCTCGTCGGGCTTCCAGCTGAGCTTGCCCGTCTTGGCGTCCACCGTCATGCCGTCCGGGCCCGACTTGAGCGTGAAGGACGGCGAGCCGCCCTTGATCGTCGGCGCCCACTCGAACGTCGCGCCCGTCTCGGTCTCGGTCGGCGGCTCGTTGGTCACGGAGACCGTGCTGCCCCCGTCCCGGTTCGGGAGCGGGACGCGGTACCACTGGCCGCTCCGGTCGAAGCTGTCGCGGCCGGCGTAGAAGATGAGCTCCTCGCCCTCCTTCGCCGCGCGGACCTCGATGCCGCTCCCGCGCATGAACGTCCACGCATCGAGGCGGGTCCGCTGCGGCATCTTGACGACGAGCTGCCACACCTGGCGGCCGCTCTGCGAGTTGACGCCGCGGAAGGTGAGCGAGTCCGACTCGTAGCTCCGGTTCGGGTCGAACACGAAGACGATCGCGACGGGCTTCGTCGGGTGGACGCCGGCGAGCACGCCGTCCGTCGTCCAGACGGTCTTCTTCCAGTCGGGCGAGAGGAGCGCCGTCTTGTTCCGGCCCGGGTCGGCCGCGATGAAGTTGGAGCCGCCGTTCACCGCGCGCGCGCCGACGAGCTGGAAGTTGCGCTCGTCGCCGTCGATCCGGTCGAAGCCGCGGTTCTCGCCCTTCCGGGGCGCCTTGCGCAGATCGGAGAGCTTGGTGACGCTCCCCCACGAGCCGTCGGTCCAGGCGACGTAGTCCTTCGCGACGGCGATGTGGGCCGCGCCGCGGCTCATGCCGAAGTAGAGCGGCTTGACGCTGCCGTCGGCGAGGCCGATCTCGACGGTCTGCGAGTCGAACCCGCCGCGGTCCTCGCCGCCGCACGTGACGATCACCTTGCCCTGGGGGCAATCCTTGAAGAGGGCGCGCGGGGTGAGCTCCTTGCCGTCCACCTTGATCTCGACGCTCTTCGCGACCTTCTTCTCCTTGGTGTCGACGATCGCGACGACCTGCGACTCGGGGCAGGTGACGACGAGCTTGCCCTGGACGAGCGCCATCTGCTCGGGCGACTTGGGGACGTTGATGCTCTTCTCGATCGCCTTCTTGGCGATGTCCCAGACGATCACCCGGCTCGCGGGCGCGGGCTGCCCCTGGACCTTGGCCTCGAGGATGTAGAGCGAGGCGCCGTCCTCGGACGCGACGATCCGCGACGGCTGGAGCTCGCCCAGGTCCAGCTCCTTGGCGAAGAACTCGTCGGCCGTCGTGACCTTCACCTCGAACGAGAGGACCGTGAACTCGTCCGTGCCGACCTTCGCGAGCACCTCGATGTCGTGCTTGCCGAGCTGCTTGTCGGTCGGCTTCCACGTGACCCGCGCGGTCGTCTCGTCGACCTTGACGCCGTCGGGGCCGCTCTTGAGGGAGAACTTCGCCTTGTCGCCGTTCGAGACCTTGGGCGAGAACGTGTACGTCTCGGTCAGGCGCACGGTCGGCGCCGGCTCGCCCTCGAGGATCGGGACCGTCGAGAGGTCGACCTTCGGCAGCGCGACGCTCATCCAGACGAGCTTGTCGTTCGACGAGCCCGCGACGGGCCGGTTGCGGCCCTTCGCGCCGCCGCCGCCGCCCGCGCCGCCGCCGCTCCCCGACTCGCGGACCGCGAAGACGAGCTTGTCGCCCTCCGCCGTGGACGCGATCGTCTGCGAGAAGTTGACCTGGTCGCCGCGGCTCCCGAGGCTCGCCTTGAAGTCGAACGTGATCGTGGTCGAGAAGACCGTCTTCCCGTTCGCCGTGTGGAGGCCGAGGAGCTTCCACTGCTCCTTGGCGGTGAAGCGCGGGCTGTCGGCGCGCGCGTTCTTCTCCTTGCCTTCCGTCTTGAAGGCGAGGGCGAGCGGCTTCATCGAGTAGACCGCGTAGAGGTCGCCGGGCACGGTCCACACGACCTTGTTGCAGTCGGACGGCATGCAGAGGATCCGCTGCTCGCCGTCCTCGGTGGCGAGGATGTTCGCGCCGCCGTTCACGACGCGCCACATGCCCCAGTCCTGGTGCCAGCCGCGCCCGCCGCCTTCGTGCGTGCGCGCGTTCGCCTGGACGCCGCCGACGACGCCCGCGTACTTGTTGTCGGCGGGCTTGCGGCACTCGGGGAGCGAGTGGAAGCGCGGGGTCGCGGACGGGCCCGAGGTGAACTCGCCCTGGACGACGAGCATGTTCTTCGCGACGAGGGCGTAGTTGCCGAACGGCCGGTCCATGAGGAGCGTCGTCTTCTGCGCCTCGAGGTCCACCTCGATGAGCATCCGGTCCCTGATCGACGAGTGCGTGGTCCCGGAGGGCGAGCCGATCGCGAAGACGAGCGCCTTCCCGGGGGCCGAGTCCGCGCAGACCTGGTAGGGCTTGAAGCCCGTGGTCGCGATCTTCTTCACGGCCTTCGTCTTCAGGTCCACGACCGCGAGGCCGTTCTCGCCGCACGCGACGAGGAGCTTGGAGCCCGCGATCGCCATGTGAGCCGCGCCGTCCGGGATGTCCTTGAGCGCGCTCGCCTCCTC
>CAZYLP010000158.1:0-12872 GCA_964648345.1 uncultured Planctomycetota bacterium | reverse complement strand
CCCGGCGGATCGCCGTCACGATCGTCGTCGTGTCCACGGCCGCGGTCATGACGATCGCCGCGGCGAGCGGGTCGAGCGCCCGGATCTCCTCGAGGAGGTCGAGGCCGTTCCCGTCCGGGAGGTTCACGTCGAGGAACGAGAGGCGCGGCCGGTGCTCGATGAAGGACGCGCGGCCCTGCGCGCAGGTCGGCGCCGCGATCACCGTCCGCCCCTGGGCCTCGAGCATCGCGACGAGGAGGTTCCGGACCGCCGGGTCGTCATCCACGACGAGGATGTCGGGCCGCACTCAGCGAATCTCTCGGGTGAGCTCGCGGTCCACGTGCCGGGCCGTCTCGACGTCCGTGATGAGCCGGTTGAAGATCTTCGCGCGGAGGCCGCCCAGGACCGCCTCGTGCTTCTCGGGGCCACCCGCGATCGCCGTCACGCGCGCCTTCCCCGACTCGACGAGCGCGCGCAGGCGAGCGAGCGGCACCGAGAGGACGCGGTCGCGGAGCGGGGCGAGCTCCTTCGCGTGGAACAGGTCCTCGCCCGTCATGCCGTAGGGCTGGTGCCCGCACTCCCCGACCGCGCCCAGCTTCTCGAGCTTCTCCGAGAGGCCGAGCGACTGGACGAGCGCCGCGAAGTTGGGCGAGCCGAGGTGACCGACGCCGAGATAGATGTGCTTCGCCTTCGCGGCCTCCTCGAGGAGGGACTCGACCTTCGCGAGCGTCTCCTTCGCGAGCGCGGTGCGGAGCGAGAGATCGGGGAACTGGAGGACGGTGCCCTCGCTCTTCGCGAACGTCCCGACGAGCCCCGCGACGAGCCCCGCCGGCGAGATCGCCACCGTCCGCGAGAGCGCGAGGATCGTGAGGGCGGCCACGCTCAGCCTCTCGAGCTTGCCGTCCTCCGGCCCGATCTCGCGCAGCGCGTGGATCATGCCCGCGATCGTCCGGCCCCCGGACACGGCGACCGACTCGCCCGAGCGCACGTGCTCGCGAAAGTCCCGCGCCGCGCGCGCCGCGAGCTCGTCCCGCAGGTAGTCCCGCCCCGCAGGCACGCGGAGCGCCGGCACGACGATCGCCTCGTCGATGTGCGGGAACAGCTCGCAGATTCGCCGCGAGAGCCGCCGCTCGGGCGGGAGGTTGATCGCGATCTCGACGACTCCGAGGCTCCGCGCGAGCTTCAAGAGCCGCGACACCTCCGGCTGCCGGATCCCCAGGGAGCGGGCGACCTCGCCCTGCTTCCTCCCCTCCTCGAAGTACATCTTCGCGGCGAGATAGAGTCTTTCGCTCTCATCCATCCAGGGTTTACGCTCGCGATAAGTATACATATCGCGACCGACCGTTTGAGATTGGCGTGATGAAAGACCGATCTAATCTCCCGGGACGCGAGGTTGAAACCATGGGGCACCAGGACAGCGATCTCGAGCTCAGGGCCATGTTCGCCGAGGCCGCCCAGAGCCAGAAGCCGGACGTGACCGAGGAGACGACGCCGCCCGAGGCGACGCCCGTCGCGCTCGACCCGGACTTCGCCACCTCCTGGCGCGAGACCGCGCGCTTCTTCAGGAAGGCCGCCTGAGCGTCTTCAACGGCCGCCCCGTGTCGAAGATCGAGAGCGCGTGCCCCTCGAGCGCGGGCTTCGCGACGATCTGCCTGTAGGTCAGCGCCGGCGCGTGCGGGACCTCCGCCACCAGCGAGAAGAAGCTCTCGTGGTGTGGCCGCCACTGCCGGTTCATCCGGAACGCGAGCTCGTCGAGGTAGCACCGGAGGTGCTTCTCCGAGAGCGACCCGTAGTACGTCGCGTTCAGCTCCCAGTGCGCCACCTCGGAGCAATGGTGCGGCGTGTCCGGCGCCGGCAGCACCTCCGGCCAGAGCTTGCTGTGGTGGACTCCGCGGTCATAGAGCCGCCAGAGCCGCGTCGCCTCGCGCTCCTCCTCGATCTCGTTCGGCCACCCCCAGTCGCGCTTGGTGAGCTTGGTGCAGCCGCACGGCCCCGGCCGATCCGCGCGCGGCAGCTGCGGCCGCGGCCCGAGCCACTTACGCTCGGCGTCGAAGCTCGCGTGGTGTCGCTCTCTCGGCGGCCTCAGGTCGGGCGGCGCGGCCAGTGGTCCGAGCAGTCTTCGCAGCTTGTGCCCCCACGCCCACGCGACCTTATAGGTCAGCCGCAGCTCCCTCTGGAGCGTCCGCGCGTTCACGCCCCGCTGCGTGATCAAGTAGATCGCCTCGAACCACTTCCTGAGCGGCTTCTTCGTCCCTTCGAGCCTCGTGCCCACGACGAGCGACGTGAACTTGCGGCACCGCCGGCACTCGAAGCCCCGCCGCTTGGAACAGAAGCGGCCGGAGCCCCGGCACCGGGGACACTCGAAGCCGCGCGGCCAGCGGCGCGCGATCCACCAGCGCTGGCAGCGCTCCTCGGTGCCGAACGCAGCCTCGAACTCCACGTCGCTCCGGCATGCCTGCTCGAGCGCCCTCAAGTCGAGGAACTGCGCGAGCTCCAGCGGGCCGTTCCGATACGGCTTCTTCATCCTCCGCCCTCTCCACGCTCCGCCGCAGGGCACCCCTCGTGCCATACGCAATGGGATGTCCCATTGCGTATGCGGGGTGGGGTGGGGCCCGCCGGAGAGGCGGAGCGGAGGGTGGGGAGGGTTCGGCCGAGCGGCTCGACGTGGAGCGCGGATGTGCGGGCGCCGCACGCGCCGTGGGACCAAGAAGTGGGGATCCTCGGCCGCATGCGACGAACGAGCACGGTCGCCGTCGCCGAGGCCGCGACGCTCTATCGGTTGGCGTTCGTCTTGAAGGTGTCGGCCGCGAGCTTCCGCTTCTTCGAGAGGTCGAAGACGCCCCAGCTCTCGCCCGGCCAGTCGAACGAGCAGAAGTAGATCGCGCACCCGACGCGCGCGTCTCCGAGCAGGGCGTCGAAGCCCGCCTGCATCTTGTCGGCCTGGTGCTTCTCTCCGCCAAGCTCCGAGCGCCAGCCCCACTCGGAGACCCAGAGCTTCTTCGTGGCCGCCTCGGGGTCGTTCGCCTTGAGTGCGGCGGAGATCGCATCGAGGTGCGGCTTGAAGGCGCCCGCGACGGCGCTCGGGGGGTCGTTCGGGTCCTGCGCGTCGTAGATGTGATAGCCAACGCCGTCGAGCGGGAAGCGGCCCGCGCGCGCGCGGAGCGCGTCCCAGCCGTGGTGAGCGCGGCCCTCCTTGTAGACGGCGGCGAGGTAGTCGTCACCGTGCACGCCGTGGAGCGAGAGGATCGCGCCCGAGACGAGCGTGACCTGCCACGAAGGGTCGCCTGCGTGGTCGAGCTTCACGCGCTCGTAGACGCGCTTCAGGATCAGGGCCTGCCAGTAAGGCGCGACGCGCGCGCGCGTCTGGCCGGCCCAGTCGTTGGGCTCGTTCACGAGCTCGAAGACGGCGACGCGGCCGCGGAGACGACCGACGACGGTCGTGCACGCGTCCGCGAACGACTCGACCCAGGCGCGCGCGCGCTGGGGGTCGCTCTGGTCGCGGAGGAAGTCGCCGCCTCCTGTCAGCTCGTCGTTCAGGAGCCCGTAGACGAGGATCCCCTTCGCGCGGAGGCCGTCGATGACGGCGTCCACGGCCTGCTGCCACGTGCGACCCTGGTGGAGCGTCGTGTCGTCGGGGCCGCTCCAGGGGCCGGCGATGAAGTTCACCCGCACGACCTTCGCGCCGAGCGAGGCGATCGCGTCCACGTCGATCGCCTGCGAGCCGTCGGCCGCGAAGATCGCGTTCCCGTCGATCGCGACGCGCCCGAGCGCGGGCGGCGGGATGAAGACGCCCTTCACGGCCCACGAGCCGTCGGGCTGACGCTCGAGAGAGCCGTTCTCGAAGCTCTGCTTGCCAGACGCCTCGTCGCCGAGCGGCGCTCCGAGCGGGCCCTCGGCGCCGCCCGCAACGAGGTACGCGGCCCACGCGGCGCCCTTCACCCACCAGGCGGTCGCGGCGCCCGGGAGGTAGAGGAGCGCTCCGTCGCCCGCCGAGCCCCCGCGGAAGTCCTGGATCCACACCTGGCCCCAGCCGTGGACGTGGCGGCCGCCTCCGTTGTCGGCGGGCGTGCCGACGACGGCGGCTCCTCCGTGGCCGGTCCAGGCGTTCGCGATCGGAGCGTGGCGAGCTCCGCTCGCCTCGAGGCCGACGAGACTCCTCGCCGGGAGGTCGAAGTTGACGACGATCTTCCCGATCGCGATCACGTTCACCTTCTCGACGGACTCGAGGTCGAGGAAGTGCCCGGGCTGGTCCGGCTTGTTCGAGCAGATGTTGTAGACCCCGGGCGGGGCATAGGTCTCGTAGTAGCCGTCGGGGCCGCTCCGCACGGTCGTCTGCCACGCGCCGCCGTGGCGCCAGACGAGGACGGAGGCGTTCGCGACGGGCCGGCCCGGCGAGCCCACCTTGTCGCGGACCGTCCCACGGATCGTCGCGGCGTGGGCGTCTCCGTTCGTTGAGGTGAGGACGAGCGTGAAGATCGAGGCAGCGAGGAGAACTCTCATGCCCTCCGCGCTGCGAGGAGCGCTCCAAGTAAGTCAGGACGCGGAGCACTCCACTTAGCGCGCGGAGCACGCTCGCAGGCCGACGCTCGTCGGCCGATCGACGCGCGCAGCTTTACGCTTGATCGCGGTCGGCGTCGGCACGTAAAACTTGCCTCATGGCCGTCACGGGGGAAGAGCTCGTCGGGATCCTGGGGCGTTACCCGCCTCCGGGAGACCCGCCCGAGGCTGCGCGTACGGAGGCTGCCGTCATCGTGCGGCGCGCCCAGATCGCGGAGAAGGACGGCGAGCTCGCCGGACTCAAGGTCTACTCCGAGGCGCTCGACCTCGACCCGACGAGCCGCGCGGCCTACGAGGCGATCGCACGGATCGTGCTTGCCCAGGGCGAGCTCCCGAAGAACGTCCTCGACGCGTCGATCCGCTACTTCGAGGTCGCCCAGAAGCGCCTCGCGGGCGACCCGGCTCTCGTCGAGATCGTGAAGAAGCTCCGGGTCATGGCGTCGCCCGGAGCGGCTCTCGAGCCCGCGCTCGCGCGGCCCGCGACGCGAAACATCCCGAGGACGCCCTCCATGAAGCCCTCCGGTGGCCCCCAGAAGGTCTGTCAGTACTGCGGTTCGCCGATCCCGGTGAACTCTCCCGAGTGCAAGAGCTGCAACCTCTCGGGCGAGATCATGAAGGACGACATCCGCGCCGCGATCCGCGACCGTCAGAAGGCCTCGAGCAAGCTCCTCTTGATCCTGTTCGTGGTCGCCGTCGTGGTCGTCGCGGCCCTCGGGGTCGCGATCTACGTCCGACTCCACAAGTAGTCCGACCCGACCATTAGAATCGCGAAGCATGATGATCGACAGGATGACCGGGACGATCCTCGCGCGCGGCGCGACGGACGTGGTGCTCGACGTGAACGGCGTGGGCTACAGGCTCGAGATCTCGCTCGCGACCTCCGAGGCGCTCTCCGAGCGGCCGCTCGGCGCGCGCGCGACGCTCCTCGCTCACCTCCACCTCGTCGTCAACAACGAGCCCTCGATCCGGCTCTTCGGCTTCGCGACCGAGGAGGAGCGGCGCCTCTTCAAGCTCCTCCTCCCGATCAAGGGCGTCGGACCGCAGACCGCGCTCCGCCTCCTCTCGTCCGGGCGCACGACCGACGAGGTCGCCCGCGCGATCGCGTCCGGCGACCCGAAGCGCATCAAGGCGAAGGGCATCGGGCCCAAGATCGCCGAGCGGGTCGCGATCGAGCTCAAGGACAAGGTCGGCGTCCTCGCGACGGCCGCCGTCGCGACTCCGTCGGGCCACCACCTCCGTCCGGCCGCGGCGGAGACCGCGACCGAGGAAGCCTTCCTGGCCCTCAAGGGGCTCGAGTTCGACGAGGAGGACGCGCGCAAGCTCGTCTCGCGCGCCAGGCAGAAGCTCGGCGCCGCGGCCTCGGCCGAGGATCTCGTCCGCGAAGGCCTGCGTTCCGCCATCTGACATTGATGGGACGTGGCGCGGTAGATAAGATCGCCGCGCTTTCGGGTGATTAGCTCAGCTGGTTAGAGCGCATGGATCACACCCATGAGGTCACAGGTTCGAATCCTGTATCACCCATGACAACTATGCCGAAGCCCGCGACCGACAAGGCTGGAAAAGCCAAGGTCATCGACACCTACATACGGGCGATCGAGAAGCTCTCCCGTCTCGCGCCGGAGGTGTCGGCGCTCGAGGACGAGGTGGCCCAGCGCGAGGCGGAAGTCCTCGCGAAGATCCTCGCGCTCTTGAAGCCCGTGCTCCCGAAGCTGGTCGGTCCGGTCACGCTCCGCGAGCCCTGGCTCGACGGCTCGCAGAAGGGGGCGTCCCGGACGCTCAAGGAGCGGGGGATCGTCGTCGAGCGGACCTTCTCGCAACACCGCGAGGACCCCGGGAAGCACATCCACCGCTCGCACCTCGTCGTCATCAACGAGCGCGGGCACGTGATCCTCGTCCACGAGTCGGCCGAGTGGACCGAACCGGCGCGAGCCGACATCCGCTGGGAGGTCGACTCGAGCGAGACCCAGATCACGCCGGCCTTCGCGGCCGAACATCTCCGCGGCGTCCTCGCGGGCGTGCTCGACGTCCTGCGCGTCCGGCTCGCCCGCGACCTCGAGGACAAGCGCGACCTCAAGGACCGTCTCGAGCGACTCGAGGAGGCCGAGCGCGCTCTCGGCTGATGGGATAGAATTCGACTCGTGCCCATTACCTTCCTCTGCGCGTGCGGTCAGTCGATCACGGTCGCGGATCAGTTCGCGGGGAAGATGGGCCGTTGCCCGGGTTGCAAGAACCCGATCACCGTCCCGGCCGCCGGGGGTGCGCCACCGCCGCCGCCCATGGGCACGCCCGGTGCGCAGCCGCGACCGGCTCCGCGCTCGGCCGCGCCGCCGCCGCCGCAGCGCCCGACCGCGGTGCAGCCGCGGCCGGTCACCGCGAAGCAGCCGGCCACGAAGATCACCGCGAAGCTCCAGATCGTGAACGGCCCGCAGTCCGTCGTCGGCCGCAACTTCGGGCTCACGCCCGGAAAGCCGCACGTGATCGGACGCGACCCGCAGGTCGACATCCCGATCCCGAGCGACCGGATCTCGCGGCGGCACTGCCAGCTCGAGCCCACGGCGGACGGCGTCTTCGTGCTCACCGACCTCGGCTCGTCCAACGGGACGCTCGTCAACCAGGAGCGCATCAACGGCCGGAAGGTCCTCCTCGGCGGCGAGTACATCCAGATCGGCGACGTCCTCCTCCGCTTCCTGGACTCCTGACGTGGGGACGAAGGCGCGATGACGGCGGCGCACCCCTTCAAGGGCGACCACCTCCTCCTCGCCTACGAAGGCTGCGAGGTGGACCTCGAGGACGAGGCGCTCCTCGACCGGGCGCTCCGCGAGGCGATCGCCGCCGCGGGCGCGACGATCCTCGCGCGGACCTCGACGCGCTTCGAGCCGCAGGGGCTCTCGATCGTCTTCCTCCTCGCCGAGAGCCACGCGAGCATCCACGCCTACCCCGAGCACCGCTCCGCGTTCGTCGACATCTTCACGTGCGGGACGACCTGCCGGCCCGAGCGGTTCGACGAGGTGCTTCGTCAAATTCTCAAGCCGCGCCGGGCCGTCGCGAATCTCATCCGGCGTTGATAACCTCTCCTTCCATGACCCTCTGTCTCCACTGCGGGAAGATCGGCGAGCACGCGAAGGGCTGCGCGCAGGCCGCGCCCGACGCGTCCGACACGACGCCGCAGGCGAAGAACGCGCGCGCGCTCAAGGCGCTCGAGGAGATCCAGGCGAAGCTCCCCGACATCAAGGAGAAGGCGAAGTCCGCGCCGCGCGACGCGGCGAAGCTCATCTTCGCGGTCGAGGGGATCATCCAGGCGCACCCCTCGAGCGACCTCTCGTCCTTCGGCGAGAAGCGAAACTACAAGGCCGCCGAGGACGTGCTCAAGAACGCCAAGACCGACGCCTCGGCCGGGCTCGAGAAGGCCGACCAGCTCTTCTCGGACCTCGCCTTCACGAAGAAGGCGATCGAGCTCCTCCACGCGCAGACCCTGCGCCGGCGCGAGGTCGCCTCGTTCGAGCTCGGCGAGCTCACGAAGGTCCCCGAGCTCGGCTTCGACCCCAAGGAGAACCAGGACCCGACCGACCCGGCCGCGGTCCTCCGCGCGGCGTGCGAGGCGATCGACCGCCGGCTCGCGGCGACGGCCTCCGTGGACGCCGAGGTGGACGCCTGGGGACGGACCTACCTCGAGCCGCTCGCCGCCGGCGAGTCGCCCCGCGAGTTCCCCTCGCACATAACGGGCGCGACGAAGATGCCGCTCGCGGTCCTCGGCGGCGGCCTCGTCGTCGCGCTCGCGGGCGCGGGCCTCGCGCTCGGCGCGGGTCAGCACGCGGCGGGCGGCGGAGTCGGCGGCCTCGGTGGGGTCGTCCTCCTCGCGGGGATCGTCCTCTTCATGAAGGCGAGCTCCGTCAAGCGGAGCGCGCCCGCGAACTTCGCGGCGCTCTCGCAGAGGTTCCGCGACCGCCTCTACCTCGTCTGCGTCCTCCGCTCGCTCCGCGGGATCCTCTCGAACCTCTCCAAGGCCGAGGAGGCGTTCCGCACGGCCACGGGCGGCGAGAACGCCGCGCGCTGGAAGCGCATCAAGACGCAGGAGCGCGACCTGGTCACGGCCGTCACGGGCGACTGGGACGAGGGCCGCACCGTGGACGAGGAGATGCAGAAGCGCATCCAGGCGACGTTCGCCAACGTCACCGAGTCCTTCCGCCCGGGCCGCGAGCTCGGTAAGGAGGACTGGGACGGCCTCGCCAAGGCCTACCAGGCCGAGCGCCGCGAGGACGCCGAGAGCTCGGACGAGACCCGCCTCGCCGTCCTCGCCGAGTGCGTCCTCTCCTCCGCCGGCCAGAAGCCCGAGTCCGTCACGGCCCGCAAGCGCGCGATCTCCGAGGCTCGCAACGCCTTCACGGGCCGCACGACCGCTCGCCTCGGGAAGTAGGTCAGCGGTCTCGCTTCCAGATCTGCTCCCAGAACCAGTCGATCGACGCGTGGCAGATCACCGCCGCGGGGAGGCCCTCCGACTTCCTGAACGCGGCCGCGTAGAACAGCCCGGCGACGAACGCCATGACGACGTACGCGATCTGCTCCACGACCTTCCCGCGCCGCGGGAGGTGCATGAGGCCGAAGAGGAGCGACGAGAGGACGATCGACGTCCACTTCGAGCGGAGCGTCGCCTGGAGCCCGCGGTCGAGCACTCCCCGGAAGACGACCTCCTCGGGGAGCGCGACCATGAAGACGTAGCCCCACGCCGCCGCGGCCGCCTGGCCGAGCTCGAACTTCGCGAGGGACGCCTTCTTGAGGAACCCGAGCGCGTACCCGAGCGGGACCGCGAGCAGCCCGAACGCGAGGAACGCGAGAAGGCCGATCTTCACGTCGCGGAGGTTCGGCGCTCGGTGCCCGAAGCCCGGAAGCTCTCGCGGCGCGCAGCCCCAGCCGAGGATCGCGAGGTAAGTGAGCGCGAGCGCGAAGAAGTTGTAGCCGCCTCCTCCCGGGTAGATCCTGTTCGTCCAGCGGAGGTCGAGCGGCAAGAAGAGGACGACCGCGACGAGGAGATCGACGAGCGTGAGCTTCGGGTTCGCCTTCCCGACGTGGCCGAGCGCGACGACGCTCCCGACGGAGAGCGCGACCACGAGCACGAAGGCGACCGGGTCGAACCGGCCCACGTCGAGCGCGCGGACGAGCCAGCACGCGGGCACGAGGAGCGAGGCGAGCGGCAGCGAGCGCGCCGCGTAGGCTCGCACGCGCTCGCTCGCGAGCGCGATCAGCCCCGCGGTGAGCGGGAGCCCGGCCACGTGCTCGAGGGTCGTCACGTCGCTCCTTGCACCGCGGTGCTCCCTCCGGTCGCCCTATTGTCGTCGGCGCGGCTCCGCGCGCTACACTCGCCGCCCGGAGACCCGAGACATGCTCACGATCCCGCCGATCAAGCGCACGCTCTTCGTCGAGCGCATCGAGATGGCCGCGCCCGCCGAGGCCTTCGAGAAGGCCGCTCGCTCGGGGCTCGTGAAGGAGGAGCTCGCTTACTCGAAGGCTCTCGTCGAGGCGGGGAAGCTCGTCCTCGGCGGCGACTTCGAGGACCCCGTGCAGGGAGGCCTCTCGCTCCTCAAGGCCGCCAGCCTCGCGGAGGCGAAGGAGCTCGCCGCGACCAGGCCGTTCGCGCGCGCCGGGCTGGTGAAGTCCACGGTCTACGAGTGGCAAGTCCGTTACGAGGCGCCGCTCTAACGCGAGACTCGACTCAGCCCGCGCCGTTGTTCGCGATTCGGTTGGGAGCGAGGTCGCGCACGTTGCCGCCGAGGAAGATCGCCGTCAGCTCGCCGCGACTCTGGACGCGCGCCTTGTCGTAGATCCTCGAAAGCACGACGCCGACCGTGACGGGCGAGATCCCGAGCTTGTGGCCGATCTCGCGATTCCCGAAGCCCCGGATCGCCTGGAGGGCGATCTCACGCTCGCGCGGCGTGAGCGCGAACCGGTCCGCGAGCACATCGAACCGCGCCGGAGTGCCCGCGTCGATCTGCTCGAACGTGGCGAGTATCCTGACGCCGTCGCCGAGCCCCGCCCGCGCGAGACGGACCCGGATCATCCCACCCCGGGGGAGCCCGAGGAGACGCTCGTGGCTCTTCCCCTCGGTCACGTCGGCCCGGCCGAGCGCGCGCGCCTCCGCGATGAGTGCGTCGAGGCTCAGGAGCTTCTCGTCGGCGAGGAGCGACATGAGCGCGAGCGCCCCCGCGTCGGCGTGGACCATGGCACCGACCCCGTCGAAGAGGGCCGCACCGTTCTTATGGTCCGGGGTGCGCTTGCTCGCCGTGTCGGTCACCTTCTCGCGGAGGATCGCTCCGTACGCCGCGCGCGAGAGGTACGGGGAGACGAGCGTCACGAGCTTGCGCTCGTTCGGCGTGAAGTCGCGCATGCCACGGTCGCGCTGGACTCCGATCGAGAGGAGCGCGCCGTCCGGCATGCGGTGCGCGATCCCCATGATGTGGCGGACGCCGAAGCGCGGGAGGAATTCGCCCGTGTAGGGGTCGCGCGTGAGCTCGGAAGGCTTGACGAAGTCGCTCAGGAGCGTCGGGATTCCGTCCATGAGCGTCAGACCCGGGAGCATCGGGTCCACGTGCATGTAGTGCGCGGCATACTCCTGGAGCTGGGCCGTCTCGCCGTTCCTGAAGATCGCGTGGGCCGCCGTCGGCTCCGTCTCCTTCGCGATGTCGAGGACGAAGGCCGTCATGCTCGCGCTCGGGACGAGAGCGGAGAACGCCTCCATGATCCCGCTGAAGCGCTCGTGAAAGGTCGCCCCGAGGGTCGAGTCCGCCACGATCTCCAGGAGGAGCTCGACCTCCTCGATCCTCACCTTTTCACCCGCCTCACTTCGTAACCGCGCCGAATGAAATCTTCCAGCCCGTACCACCAGGGAGCCAAACCTGATGCATCAATCTTGATGATTTCGGTCCGTCGCCCCTTTAGCCAACCTGCCGCCCCGAGAGGGAGAAGCTGGTGCGCGAAGGAGACGGGGTCCGGCGAGCCACGCCCGACGACGCGGCCGCGATCGCGGGTCTGATCCGCGACTGCTATGGATCCAGCCACCCGGTAAAGACATATGTCGACCCGGAGGCGCTCCGCACCGAGATGCTCCGAGGCGACGCGGTCTACGTCGTCGCCGAGGAGAAAGAGCGTCTCGTCGCCCAGGCGGCGCTCGTCCGCGTCGGCTCCGCCGGACTCTACGAGTGCACGCGCGCGATCGTCGCGGTCGAGCATCGGGACCGCGGGCACTTCGGGGCGCTCGCGAGCCGCCTCATCGAACGCGTCGCGCCGGAGATCGGAGCGCGCTACGTCATGGCCCGCGCGGTCACGAACCATCCGTTCGCCCAGCGCTTTGCGCGCTCGAGCGGCGGGGTGGCCTCGGGCGTCCTGCTCGCGATGATCCCCGCGACGCTCACCGTCGCCGGATTCGGAGACGCCGGCGCGCCCGTCACGACGATCGTCCACCTCCATCGCATCGCGGAGGATCTTCGCCCGCGCCGGCTCGCGCTCGACGGGCACGACCTCGAGCGAGTCCGCCGGATCTTCGCGCGCCTCTCGGTCCCGATCCTCACGGCGAAGCCGGGAGACTCACCGAGCCACCTCGGCGTGAGGGCGATCACTTACGACCGCTCGTTCGGGGTCGCTCACTTGAAGATCGGCGCGGACCCGGCGCGACCTCTCGATGGCGGCGTCGTCGAGGAGGCCGCCAGGGAGGCGCGCCTCGTGTGGGCCGACGTGCCTCTCGAGCACCCCTCGGCAGCAACGGCCATCGAGCAGCTCCGCGAGGCGGGCCTCGGCTTCTCGGGCTACATCCCGCTCGCCGGCCAGGACGGCGAGGACGTGCTGCGTCTCCAGCTCGTCGTGGACCCGGAGGTGAGGAGCTCGCTCGAGGTCGTCGCCCTCGACGAGAACCGCTGGCTCGTGGGCGACGTCCTCGCTGAGGCGCGGCGCGTCCCGGTGCTCGCCTGATATGAAGCCCCTCCTCCATGTACAGCGGGTCCGCCTCGAGCTGGATCGCATGATCCGCGAGCGGTGTTTCTTCGCGCGGGTCATCGGCGGCCGCGTCGAGCGGCGGGAGTACGAGGACCTCCTCCTCCAGCTGAGCGGCCTCGTGGACACGTTCGCCGACGAGCGAGCACCGCGCCTCCACGGCGCTCGGCCCCTTCGCCTCCACCGCAGCCGCGCCGTCTGCGCGCCGGCGACGCTCTTCGGGCCCACCGCCCGGCGCTACGAGGTCGTTCTGGGACCGGAGCTCACGACGGACCTCGGCCTGTCCCTCCTGGGCACATCGTGGCTGGACGACGCCGTCGAGCGCCTGTCCGAGCGATCCTCCCACGACACGACGTACC
>CAZYLP010000157.1:11442-12873 GCA_964648345.1 uncultured Planctomycetota bacterium | reverse complement strand
TGGACCACGAAGGCGTCCGTCTCCTTGAGGCCGATCCCGTAGCCCGAGGGCCCGCGCACGGGCCCGATCCGGTTGTGCTCGAGGACGACGCCGTTCGAGTACATCGAGAAGATCCCGACGGACGCGTCCTCGATCAGGTTCCACTCGCAGCGGGCCTGCGCCGTGTTCATGAGGTGGAGCCCGTAGCGCGCGCGCCGGACGGTATTCCTGACGAAGGACGAGCCCTCGCTGAACCAGACGATCACGTCGCGCGTGTCCTCGGCGGTGCAGCCCTCGACGCGCGAGTCGGGGCTCGAGAAGAGCTTGATCCCGTCGCCGCGGCGCGCGACCGGGATCGCCTTCCCGCGCACGGAGCAGCCGATCACGCGCGCGCGGGGCGAGCTCTTCGCGTGGATCCCGAAGAGCGCGTCCTCGACGGTCACGCGCTCGACGGTCACGTCCGCCGCCGAATCGACGAGGACGCCCGCGTCCTCGCGGAAGAGGCTGTCGCCCGAGCCGCGCACGACGAGGTCTCGAAGGACCGTTCCGCTCGCGCGCACGGTGACGACCGACCCGCGGCCGTCGCCGTCGATGACGGCTCCGTCACCCACGAGCTCGATCCGGCGCCCGATGGTCAGGTGCTCCGCGTGACGTCCGCGGACGACGATGCGGTCGCCCTCGGCGGCGCGGTCGATCGCTTCCTGGATCGAGGCGCCGGGCCCGACGACGAGGAGGGCGACGATCAGGATCACGGGGTCCACGGGGCGACTCCCGTGCAGACGAGGCCGCAGGTGGCCCGGCGAGGGCACGCGCGGCAGGCGAGCACCTCGCGGAGGACGATCGCGCCGAGGGCGAGGATCGCGGCCGTGACCGCGAACGCGAAGCCCCAGGTGAACGCCGTGTGGCTCACGAACTGTCCGATCGTCGAGTCGCCGGCGAGCGAGAAGCTGAACGGCTTGAGCCGCACGGGCGCGTGCGGGTCGATGTCCGTCGAGAGGCGGTTCATCCAGTAGGCGAGGTCGAGCACGAACGCGGCCGGGAAGCCGAGCGCCGGGATCGCGAGGAGCGCGAGCTTCCTCCGCCCCGCGAACGGCGCGAGCGCTAGGCAGGCCGCGAGCAGGTACACGGCCGTGACGCCGACCGCGCGCTCGAGCTTGGCGCCCTCGTCGATGCGCTTGACGCCGATGTAGTGGTTGAGCGTGTTGACCTCGTCCACGTCGCCCTCGACGCGGTCGAGGTAGACGCGGAGGACGAGCCCCTGCGGGTACTGGGGCGCCTTCATGCGCATGAGCCAGTAGGGCTGCTTCGCGGCGTAGACGAGGAGCGCGGCCGCCGCGAGCGAGAGGGCGAGCGCCCCCCAGCGGCCGAGGCGCGTGCGGAGGCTCGGCTTCGGTGCGACCTCTGGCGCCATCCGCAGCACGTCCACCGTCGTTCTCCTGTCACCGCGGAACA
>CAZYLP010000157.1:0-11432 GCA_964648345.1 uncultured Planctomycetota bacterium | reverse complement strand
CCGCGGTCCCTAATGACCGATCGCCACGAGCACGTTAGGCGTGCCGCGTGGCGACCGTGGAGGATCTCGCGGCCTCGACGGGCCGACGGGACTGCGACTACTTGCTGGCGGGCTTCACGAGCAGGTAGCCCATCATCTCGAGGTGGAGCGCCGAGCAGAACTCGGAGCAGTACCACGGGAACACGCCGGTCCTGTCCGCGACGAACTCGACGGTCTCGCACTCGCCCGGCTCGAGGGAGAGGTTCACGCCGTAGCCCGCGAGGGCGAAACCGTGAGTCGTGTCGCGGGCACGCTCGACGTTGGTCAGGTGGATCGTCACGTGGTCGCCCTCGTTCACCTCGATCAGGTCCGGGGTGAAGTGCGACCGGATCAGGGTCATGTAGACATCGACCTTGTTGCCGTTCCGCTCGATGCGCTCCTGCCCGGGCTTCGCGGCCTTCATGTCGACCTTCATCTTGCCCGCGTTCCAGCCGACCTCGGGGTAGACCTGGAGGGTGTTCTTGAACTTCGAGATCGGCAGGATCTGCGCGTAGTGCGGCTCGCCGATACCGAACGGCAGGTCGTAGATCACCTTCATCTTCGGGCCGCTCAGGTCCACGAGCTGGAGGTTCTGCGGGAGGAGCGGGCCGATCCCCGTGAAGCGGTCGATCGACCACTTGTTGAGCGCGACGAGGTAGCGGCCCTCGGGCTTCGTCGTGTCGCCGCAGGTCGCGGCGAGGTGGCCGATGTTGTACTGGACCGGGAGCTTGTCCACGAGCTTCCACGCCTGCTCGCCCTTGTGGTACGGTTCGCCCAGGCTCCACTTCGCGACGGCCGAGTCGAGGAAGAGGCTCGTGTAGCAGTAGCCCTTGTCGTCGAACTGGGTGTGGAGCGGGCCGAGGCCGAGCTCGACCTGCGCCTCGACGATCGAGCTGAACTTGAGGATCGGGAGCCCGTAGGCGTCCTTGCCCTCGAAGTCCTTCTTGGCGATCGCCTCCTGGATCTTGCGGAAGTTGTAGACCGTCACGTGTGGGTCGAGCTTGCCCGAGACGATCATGCGCTCGCCGTCCGGGGTCACGTCCACGCCGTGCGGGCTCTTGGGCTCGGGCGCGAGGTAGAGGATCCCCTCGTCGATGAGCGTCTTGATGCGGAGCACGTCGATCCCGTCGATCTTCTCCGCCTTGCCGGCCGCGACGGCCTCGGCCGCCTTCTTCCAGTTGAAGATGTGGAGGAAGTCCATGTCGTTCTGCGAGGCGCCGACCTCGAGGCCGGGCTTCTTCTCGAGCGTGCCGCCGGTCGCCCGCTCCGTGTTGAACGAGTTGAGGAAGAAGTAGCCGTCCGAGACCTTCTTCCCGCAGTCGCCGAGGTCCTGGTAGTAGGGCGGGACCTCCATCTGGTAGCTCTTGGCCATGTCGAAGCGGCCCTTCGCGCGGTCGAACTTGAAGGCCGTCACGATCCCGCGGTACTTCTCGTTGAACTCGGAGATCGGGGCGTAGGTCCCGCTCGGGAACGGCGTCGCGTACTGCGGGCCGACGAACGCCCAGTCGGTGTTGGGCGTCACGAACGTGCCGCCGTGGTCGGAGAGGACGTTCGGCGTCTTGATGATCTGCTTCGTCTCGAAGTCCTTGAGGTCCACGACCGCCATGCGGCCGTTCGCCTTCTCCGAGATGAAGACGAACTCGCCGTCGTACTCGCCGTCCGTCTCGGAGCACGCGGGGTGGTGGGTGTCGCCCCAGCGGAGCTTCTTCCCCTTGTAGTTGCCCGCGTCGAGCATCTCCTCGTGGTGCTTCGAGCCGGTGCCGTAGCCTTGCCACGCCTCGGGCGTGTAGACGCCGATCGTCTTGAGGATGCGCATCGACGGGATGCCGACGACGAAGAGCTGCCCCGAGTGACCGCCCGAGGCGATCATGACGTACTCGTCGGGGCGGCCCGAGGGCGTGTAGGTCTTGAGCGCGGCCTCGATGTCGTCGGGCTTCAGGTCGCGCGCCTTGATGATCGCGTCGTAGGACGCCGCCCCCGTGGACGGGGTCGCGGGCCCGGCGGGCGTCGTGCCGGTTTGCTTCGAGTCGCTCGAGCCGAACTCGCAACCGGCGAGCGATCCCGTCGCGACGAATGCCAGGAGCGCGGCGGCCCCCCTCAGCCTCTTCATGAAGTCCTCCGTCGCCCGGAGATCTTTCGCGGTCCGAGCGGGCACGCCTCGCGGGTGCAACGAGCGGGCCTCGCGGCGACCGCGGAGTCTTCCGCGATCAGCCCTAGGACCCGTCCACGCGGAGGACGAGGTCGGGCGCGGCGAGGATCGCGGCGACCCGGTCCTGCCAGAGCGTCCCGAAGCGGGACCGCTCGTCCGCGCTCGCCCGCCCGCCGAGCGAGAGAGCGAGGAGGCGCCCCAGGTCCGGGGAGGCCGCGATCGACGAGGGGTCGTACCGGACCGCGCACTCGGCGCCCGTGTCCGTCCGGCGGAAGAGCGTGGTGCCCTCGGGGATCGAGGCGTCGAACGCGAGGAGGTCGCGCCGCGCGTGGCGGCCCATGAGCCCCGCGAAGCCGGTCTCGGGCGCCGCGCCGGTGATCAGGCCGAGGACCTGCGAGGAGGGGCCCGCTCCTCCCTCGTCGCGCTTGCCGCCCACGGTCACCGCGACCTGTCCGCGGACCGGGGTCTCGCGCCCGTAGAGCCGGCGGAGAGCCACGACGGCGCTCAGGTAGGCGCCGGCGACGGTCGGGCAGGAGTGGCCCGCGAGCTTCACGGCGTCGGCGTACTCGTAGCGGAGCGTCTCGCCCGGGGCGACCGCGCCGAGGAGCTCCGCGAGAGGGTCGCGCACCTCGAGGGTCGGCGCCCCGTCGAACCTTCTCATGTCACACCTCGATGGGGAGGCGCCGCGGCCCCGGAGCGGGTGCGACCGCGCGCAGCTTCGCGAGGACCTCGTCCGCGTCCACGCGCTTCATGGCGCACGCCTGCCGGAGCGTGACTCCGCGCGCCATGGTCGCGCGGAGCACGGGGTTCCTCAGCGCGTCGAAGCCGAACGAGAGGAGCACCTCGAGCGCGCGCTCGCTCGAGGCGAGGACCTCGGCGACGGTGGAGTCGGCGGAGATCGCGCCGCCCGCGAGGGCCCGGGTCCGCGCCGCGCCGCCCCGGAGAGTCGCGAGGATCGAGACGCTCGCCGCGACGACGCCCGCCGCCGCGACGTAGCCGGAGCTCCCCGAGACGCGGAGCAGCCAGTCCGGGCCGCCGAGCCCGCAGATGACCTCGGTCTCGCGGAGGAGCACGCCGAGGACGATCGTGTAGCCGCCGCCGGCCCAGAGCGGCCGCCACCGGAGCGGCGTCCCCGCGAAGACGGGCATGATCCTCCCCGCCATGGCGAAGATCGTCACGGTGATGAACCCGACGGTGAGCGCGTGCCGGGCGCCGTCGTAGACGAGCGAGCGCATCGTGACGCCGAAGAGGCCGGGCGCCGCGTAGAGCACCGACAGGATCGAGAAGAGCACGGCCGAGCCGACGGCGAGCCGGAGGAGCAGGGCGAGGTGCCGGTCCGGGTCCGCGTCGGCGGCGCGGCGCTCGAAGATCCGGGCGCCGAGGGCGAAGCACACGATCCCCGCGCCCGTGACGAACAGTCCGGCGGCGCGGACGTCCACGAGGCCCGCGACGCCTCCGCCGATCGCGACGAGGGGTCCGACGACGCCGAGCGCGAGCGCGCCCTTGAGGAGCCGGGGCCGGGCCGGCTGAAGGCCGAGGAAGAAGGCCGCGGTCCTGAGGAACATGCCCTCGACCCAGAGGACGGCCCCTCCGAGGAGCGCGGCGAGGTAGTGCGGTTCGTTCCAGCTCGCCGCGCGCTCGACCTCGCCAGCGATGACCGAGTGGCCCGCGCCGACCGCGAGGACGGCGGCCGCGAGGGCCCAGAAGCCCGTCCCCGTCGCGAGGAACAGCTCGGGGGCGGGTCGCGCTCGGCGCCATGTCGCGATGAGGACGGCGGTCCACGCCGCCACGGCGGCCACCTGCAGGACGGTGCCGGCGGCGAGCGCCGGGACGGCGCCGGGCACGAGCGGATCGAGGAGGGCGTAGTTCCGGACGAACAGGCCCGCGATCAGGAGCCAGAAGCTGCGTCGCGCCCACCGCTCGAGCGCGAGCTCAGCGGAGAGGAAGCGCGGGAGGGCGTGATAGCTCACGCCCATGATGAACAGGAGCACGAAGCCCATGACCTGGAAGTTCGCGTGGGACCGCGCGTGCGCCGGGTTCGCGTCGCCGATCGCCATGTGGAGGGCCATGAGCTGGTAGGCGCCGAGCGTCGCGCCGAGGGACATGGTCGCGAGGAGCGCGGCGACCACGAAGCGGCGGTAGAGCGTCGCGGGTGGCGCCGCGGCCGCGGACGGGGCTGCGCGGGAGGCGCAGCCCGTGGCGCCGAGGCGCGGCGGGCCGGCGGCAGGCTTCGAGGGGGCGTTGAGCTCGTCGAGGAGCGCGCCGAGGTCGACGCGGTGGAGCTTCGCGAAGAGGTCGAGCCGCTCCTCGGGCCCCTCCGGTCCCCCGCAGCCGCCGAGGCCGTGCCGTTCGAAGACGGCCGCGAGCTCCGGCGCGCGCGCGAGGACCGACCGGATCGTGTAGTGGGCCTCGATGCGGGGCGGCGCGGCGTCGTCCGTGTCGGCCGGCGAGGCCGACCCCTTCGCCGCGCGGAGGAGGTCGGAGAGCGGGACTCCCTTGACATCGCTCGCCTCGCGGAGGGTGAGGGCTCCGCCGCAGCAGAGGTCCACTCCGAGCGCGCGGAGCGCTCCGCGCGCCTCGGGCCGGAGCGAGACGGCGCGCTCGAGGGTCGTGTCGGGCGTGATCGCGTCGGACGTGATCGCTTCGGTGGCCATGGGGTCCTCGACCCCTCCCCGAGCGAAAGCCGCGCCGCGCGGATTCCTCCGCGGTCCGCCGGGCCGTCGGATCCGGGGTGTCTCGCAGTGATCCAGTATGGAACAGCACGGAACCGCATCCCGCCCGCGGAGCGGGGAGACCTCCGCGATCCGGACGCGGCATGTCCGTTGCGCCTCCTCCGGGCGAGGAGGACGTGGAATGCAGAAGAAGATCTCGACGCTGCTGGCCGCTCTCCTGGCGGCGACGCTCGTCGCCAGGGTGAACGAATCCCCCGCTCAGGAGAAGAAGCTCGCGACCTTCAAAGGCAAGGTCACCTTCTCCGGGAGCAAGCCCGAGAAGAACCAGAACGACACCTCGCCGAAGGACGAAGAGTCGTGCGGCAAGAGCCGTCCGACGGAGAAGCTCCTCGTCGACGAGGCGACCAAGGGCGTCCAGGACGTCGTGATCTACGTGAAGGACAAGCTCCAGGGCGAGTTCGACCCGAAGTACAAGAAGGTCGTCCTCGACCAGAAGTCGTGCGTCTTCAAGAACCACGTCACCCTCGTCGCCGAGGGTGGGGAGGTGGTGTTCAAGAACTCCGACACGGTGCTCCACAACGTGAAGTTCAACTCGACGAACAACGGCACCTACAACCAGGGCCTCGGCGCCGGAAAGGAGCAGAGCCAGACGTTCAAGGCTGCGGAGTTCGTCACGATCGAGTGCTCGGTGCACCCGTGGATGACGGCCGTCGTCGTCGTGATGGCACATCCGTACTACACGCTCACGAACTCGAAGGGAGAGTTCGAGCTTCCTGTCCCCCCTGGCAAGCACAGGATCATGGTCCAGCACCAGGTCCTCGGGAAGCTCGACAAGAAAGGCGAGGAGATCGAGATCAAGGAGGGCGAGACCTCGCGCTCCTTCGAGTTCAAGTGAGCCGGACGGGTACCGCCGCTCAGCTGGTACCGCCCGATGCGCGCGCGGCGCGCTGGTCCTTCAAGAGCACGTTGCGAGCGATCCCGTTCGCGGGGACCCACGTGCTCGCGCTCATCGGGGCGATCCACATCGGGGCGAGCGCCGAGCTCGTCGCGCTGTGCGTCGCCACGTACGTGGTCCGGATGTTCTTCATCACGGCGGGCTACCACCGGTACTTCGCACACCGGTCCTACAGGACGAGCCGGTTCTTCCAGTTCCTCCTCGCGCTCGGAGGGACGACGGCGGCCCAGAAGGGCGTCCTCTGGTGGGCCGCCCACCACCGGAACCACCACCTGTTCTCGGACACCGAGCACGACATCCACTCGCCCGTCCGGCACGGGTTCCTCTGGGCTCACGTGGGCTGGATCCTCTCGGGCATCTACGACGAGACCCCGTTCCACCGCATCCGGGACCTCGCGAAGTACCCCGAGCTGCGGTGGCTCAACCGCTTCTGGATCGTCCCGCCGCTCCTCGGCGCGGGAGGTCTCTACCTCCTCGGCGGGCTGCCGTGGCTCGTCTGGGGTGGCCTCGTGAGCACCGTCCTCCTCTGGCACGGGACCTTCACGATCAACTCGCTCACGCACGTCTTCGGCTCGCGCCGCTATCCGACGGCCGACGAGAGCCGGAACAACCTCGTCCTCGCCCTCATCACGCTCGGCGAGGGGTGGCACAACAACCACCACCACTACCAGTCGTCCGCCAACCAGGGCTTCTTCCGGCACGAGATCGACGTGAGCTTCATGGTCCTCCGCGTCCTCGGGCTCCTGAGGATCGTGTGGGGTCTGAGGCTCCCGCCGCCCTCCGTCCTCGAGCGGACGTGACTCCGGTCACGTCCAACGGCTTCCTTACAACGTTCGAACCGCGACGGCTCCTCGCGTCGCTCTAGTCTTCCCGGCGGAGGACTCGATGAGAGAGGCGCGGAGAGCCGCCCCGATCCTGGTCGCCGAGCTCGGGGCGGCGGCGGCCGCGACGACGACGCGCGGCGAGACGCGGACCGCCGCGCTCACGGAGGACGAGAGGGTCCTCCACGTCCTGAGCCGCTTCACGCCGGGTGCGACGCCCGAGCTCGTGGCGGAGGTCCGCTCGCTCGGGGTGGCGGTCTGGTTCGCGCGCCAGCTCCAGGCGCGCGTCCCCGAGACCGATGCGCTCCGGGAGGCGACGAAGGACCTCGAGACGCTCAAGCTGACGACCGACGAGATCGCCGAGACCTACGTCGAGAAGGCCGGCAAGGACGCGACCGAGGCCGAGAAGCGCGAGGCCAGGCGCCGCGCGCACATCCCGACGCGCGAGGTCCTCGAGTGGGTGCTGGCGCGCGCCGTGTACGGCGCGAACGCGGTCCGCGAGACGAGCTGCGACTTCTTCAGGAACCACCTCTCGGTCTCGATCGACAAGGGCGAGGTCGAGCGGCAGGCGGTCGTGGACTGGGAGCGCGAGGTGATCCTCGGTCACGCGCTCGGCCGCTTCCCGGACATGCTCGTCGCCTCCGCACGGCATCCGGCGATGCTCTTCTTCCTCGACAACCACCTCTCGCGGCGCCCGCCGAGCGAGGCCGAGCTCGCCCGCATCGAGCGGGACACCCGCCGCCGGACGGGCTCGGAGGAGCGCGCCGAGGAGGCCGTGGACATCGCGCGGCACCGGGGGATCAACGAGAACTACGCGCGCGAGCTCATGGAGCTCCACACGCTCGGCGTGGACGAGGGCTACACGCAGGCCGACGTGATCGAGGTCGCGAAGTGCTTCACGGGCTGGACGATCAAGAAGAACGCCCACGGCCGGTTCGTCTTCGACTTCAAGCGCGGCATGCACGTCCCGGGCGACAAGACCTTCCTCGGGCACACCGTGAGCGAACGGAGCGACCACCCCGAGAGCGAGGCGGAGGAGGTCCTCGCGCTCCTCGCGGCCTGTCCTCGCACCGCCCACTTCCTCGCGCTCAAGCTCTGCCGCTTCTACGTGGATGACGAGCCCGACCCGGCCCTCGTCAAGCGGATCGCGGCGGTCTTCGAGCGGACGCGCGGCGACGTGCCGAAGGTGCTCCGCGCGATCCTCGAGGACCGCGAGTTCTTCGCGCCGCGCCACTACCGGACGAAGTTCAAGAGGCCGTGGGAGTACGTCGTGAGCGCGCTCCGCGCGACGAAGGCCGAGGTCCGCCGCGCCGAGGCGCTCGAGCGGCACCTCGCGGCGATGAGCGAGGCGCTCTACCGCTGCCCCGACCCGACGGGCTACTACGACCAGGCCGAGGCCTGGCGCGACCCCGGCGCCCTCGCGGCCCGGTGGACGTTCGCGGGCGACCTCGTCGCCGGTCGGATCGGCGGCGTCCGCGTGCCGGCGTCCTTCTACGCGGACCTCCCGCGCGAGCGGCCCGCCGAGTGGCGCGCGCTCCTCGAGCGGAAGCTGCTCCCCGTGTCGGGCGCCGGCGAGCGCGTCCGATCCGCGGTGGACGCGCTCGTCGCCGCCGAGCTCGCGAAGACGCCCCACCCCGCCGTCGAGAAGCTCGCGCCGCGGATCGCGGCCCTCCTCCTCGGCTCCCCCGAGTTCCAGAAGCAGTGAGGTGACCGGTGCTCGAGCATGAGATGGGACGTCGCGAGCTCCTCGCGATCGCGGGCGCGAGCCTCGCCTCCGCCTTCGTGCCGCGGGCGCTCTTCGCCCAGGACAGGACCCGCGTCGCGATCAGGAGGCCCGCGCTCGTGGTCATCTTCCTGCGGGGCGGCCAGGACGCGCTCAACGTCGTCGTGCCGCACGGGGACGCCCGTTACCGGGAGATCCGCCCCCAGATCGCGATCCCGCCGAAGGACGCGGCGGGCGGCGTCGTCCCGCTCGACGGCACCTTCGGGCTCCACCCCGCGCTCGCGGCGCTGAAGCCGCTCTGGGAGAGCAAGAAGCTCGCGCCCATCGTCTGCACCGGCTCGCCCCACGAGACGAGGAGCCACTTCGACGCCCAGGACTTCATGGAGCGCGCCGCCCCGGGTCTGAGGAGCGTGAAGGACGGGTGGCTCAACCGGTTCCTCGAGGCGACGAAGAAGAAGGAGGCGCGCGCGGACGACGAGGTGCTCCTTCGCGCCGTCGCTCTCCAGCCGCTCCTCCCCCGCTCGCTCCGCGGGGCCTACCCGGTCCTCGCGGTCCCCGACGCGCACGTCCTCGAGCGCGACAGGGTGCTCGACGCCATGGACAAGGTCTACGGCGACGGCTGCAAGGAGCCCGCGCGCGCCGACGGCGACCCCGTCGTGGCCGCCGGCCAGGACACGGTCGAGGCCCTCAAGCGGTGGAAGGAGCTCGTCGCGCGCCCGGCCGGCGCGGCCGGCGAGTACCCGAAAGGGAGGCTCGGCGCGAAGCTCCGCGACCTCGCCGCGCTCATCGGGGCCGACGCCGGTCTCGAGGTCGCGTGCGTGGACTGGAACGGCTGGGACCACCACGCGAACGAGGGCGGGGGCACGGGCACGATCGCGACCATGCTCGAGGAGCTGGGCGGGGCGCTCGCCGCGTTCGCCCGGGACCTCGGGCCGCGGCTCGACCGGACGCTCGTCCTCGTCATGACGGAGTTCGGCCGCACGTGCCGCGAGAACGGCACCGGCGGGACCGACCACGGCCACGGGTCCGCGATGCTCCTCCTCGGCGGGGCCGTGAAGGGAGGCAAGGTGCACGGCAAGTGGTCCGGCCTCGCCGAGAAGGAGCTCTACCAGGGCCGCGACCTCCCCGTGACGACCGACTTCCGCGACGTCTTCTCGACCGTGCTCGCCCACCACATGGCCTTCGAGGCGCCGCGCTCGTTCTTCCCCGAGTACACCCCGTCCGCCGTGAAGGGGCTCTTCTGAGAGGACCATCATGCTCGCCCTTCTGAAGCGCTCGAACTGGTGGGTCGTCCTCCTGTCGTTGCTCATCGTGGGCCTCTCGGGGCTCGCGTTCGTGGGCGTGCGGACGTACCGCGACGCGCCGCCGATCCCTGACTTCAAGGCGCCCGACGGACGCGTCGTCATCACGAGCGTGGAGATCCTCGACGGTCAGGACGTCTTCCAGAAGTACGCCCTCATGGAGCACGGGAGCTTCTTCGGAGACGGAGCCAACCGAGGTCCCGACTACACGGCGGACGCGCTCCACGCGCTCGCGCTCGCGATGAACGACCACATGCGCGGCGAGCTCGCGCGCCGGGGCGCGCCGAGCGAGCTCGAGCTCGCGGGCGTCGAGGCGCTCGTCCGCGCCGAGCTCGAGCGGAACGCGTACGACAAGCGCACGAACACCGTCGCGCTCACGAGCGCTCAGGCCGCCGCCCTGCCGGTGCTCGTCGAGCGCTACCAAGCGTTCTTCTCGGGCCGCGGCCCCGAGTCGATGAAACCCGCGGGCTACATCCGGAACCCCGAGGAGATCCGGAAGCTCGCGGCCTTCTTCTTCTGGGGGGCGTGGGTCTGCGCGGCCGACCGCCCCGGCGAGCGGGAGAGCTACACCCACGACTGGCCGTACGACCCGGCGGCGGGCAACGTGCCCGGCGGCCCGATCCTCCTCTGGAGCGTGCTCGGCGCGCTCGGGCTCATCGTCGCCCTCGGCGCCGTCCTCTACGCTCGCGGGCGGCTCGTCACCGCGCCCGAGGACGAGCCGCCGGACCCCGTGACTCACGGGGCGCTCGCCGGCTTCCGCCCTCTCCCCGCGCAGCGCGCGTGCTACCGCTTCTTCGTCCTCGCCGCGGTTCTCTTCGTGGTCCAGGTCCTCGCGGGCGTCCTCACGATCCACGACTTCGTCGGCTTCACGCGCTTCTTCGGCGTGGACCTCGCGGTGGTCCTCCCCGTGACGGTCGTGAGGAGCTGGCACGTCCTCCTCTCGCTCGTCTGGATCTCGGCCTGCTGGATCGGTGCGTCGGTCTTCGTGATGCCGTTCCTCACCGGAGGCGAGCCGCGCGGCCAGGAACGGCTCGTGAAGCTCCTCTTCTGGCTGCTCGTCGGGGTCGTGGCCGGGTCCGCGGCCGGGATCCTGCTCGGGCCGCTCGGGCTGCTCGGCGGCTGGTGGCGCTCGCTCGGGCACCAGGGCTGGGAGTTCGTGGAGCTCGGACGCGTCTGGCAGGCGCTCCTCTTCGCGGCCTTCGCGCTCTGGGCGGCGATCGTCGCCCGCGGCTCGTGGAGCGCGGTCCGCGCCGCGGAGCCCTTCACTCTCCCGAACGCGCTCGTCGCGGCCGTGGTCGCGATCCTCCTCTTCCTCGGCGCCGGCTTCGTCGCGGGGCCGCGCTCGAACTTCGTCGTCGCGGACTTCTGGCGGTGGTGCGTCGTCCACATGTGGGCTGAGGCGTTCTTCGAGGTCTTCACGACGATCGTCGTCGCGTACTTCATGGTCCTCATGGGCCTCGCGACCCGCGATGCGGCCGTCCGCGTCGTCTACGCCGCGACGCTCCTCTTCCTCGGCTCCGGGCTCCTCGGCATCTCCCACAACTTCTACTGGAACGCGAAGCCCATGATCACGCTCGCGATCGGGAGCGTCTTCTCCACGCTCCAGGTCGTGCCGCTGGTCCTCCTCGCGCTCGAGGCCTGGCGCGTCCGGGAGCTGCCAAGCCGCTCGAAGGACTTCGCGCACCGGGACGCGTTCTCGTTCATCCTCGCCGTGAACTTCTGGAACTTCTTCGGCGCGGGCGTCTTCGGCTTCATCATCAACCTCCCGATCGTCAACTACTACGAGCACGGCA
>CAZYLP010000156.1:5949-12875 GCA_964648345.1 uncultured Planctomycetota bacterium | reverse complement strand
GGCGGTGCGGCCGGCGCCCGCGACCTGTTCGAGGCCGGATGCGACGTGCTCCTCTACCCGAAGGACCCGCGCGCCGTCATGCGGACGATCGCGGCGTGGGCCCGGACCGGAGGCCAGACGGCGCGCGCGCGCCTCCAGGATGCGGTCGGGCGCGTCCTCCACGTGAAGCGCCAGCTCGGGCTCGCGGGGCCCGCGCATCACCTCAAGACGAAGAAGACGACCGCTCCCCCCGAGGGCGCGAAGGTCGCGCAGCGGATCGCCGAGGCGGCGCTCACCCGGGTCGGCGCCGCGCGGCCGCCGCTCGCGAAGGGCGAGAAGGTGGCGCTCGTCGTCATCGACGACGACGGCCTCGAGCACCCGGGCCTCGAGCTCACGCTCGAGCTCCAGGAGGCGCTCGGGACGATCCACGTCGCGTCCCTCGGCCCCGACGCGACCGAGGAGGCGCGCGCCCGCGCCCTCGCGGTCGCGCGCGACGCCCAGCGGGTCGTCGCCGCGGTCCTCTGCCGCACGCGCGCCTGGAAGGGCCGCCCCGGCCTCGCCCCCGCGCATCGAGCCTCCCTCCAGGCGCTCGGCGCGCGCGCGACCGTCGTCGCGCTCGCGACGCCCTACGCTCTCTCGGGCGCGTGCCCGGCCGGCTCCGAGGTTCTCGTCGCCTACGGAGACGACCCCGCCTCGCAGCGAGCGGCCGCGCGCGGCCTCCTCGGCGCGAAGGCCGCCGGCACCCTCCCCGTCGAGAAGCTCGAGCTCTTCGCGAAGTGAAGCGCGTCTACCTGGTCGTCGCCGTCGCCGCGCTCGCCGTGCACGGGCGCGCGCTCGTCCCGAACCCGACGCCCGACGCGTGCGAGTACCAGATGCTCGCGCGGTCCCTCGCCCGCGGCGACGGCTTCACGCTCCCCGTCCGCGTCCGGCACGACGTGCCGGGTCCCGTGTGGCACGACGCCCGCGCCGAGCGCGCGCCCATCCTCCCGCTCGCCCTCGCGGCCTTCGCCTGGGCCGACGAGCAGGGCCCGAGCGTCTCATGGCGGCTCCAGTGCGTGAACGCGCTCGTCGGCGCGCTCGACGCCGTGCTCGTCGCGTCGGTCGCCTTCGCGGCCGCGCGGTCGCGCCGCATCGCCCTCGCGGCCGGCGTCCTCGCCGCGTGGTCGCCGCCGCTCGTGGACACGTCGTGCAAGCTCCTCGCGGAGCCGCTCGGGCTCGCGCTCATCCTCGTCGCGCTCCGCGCGAGCGCCGCCCCGGCCGCCTCCGGCGCGGCGCTCGGCCTCGCGCGCCTCGCGCGACCCGAGGCGCTCGCGGCGAGCGTGCTCCTCGCGCTCGGACGTAGGCGGCGCGAGGTGCTCATCGCGGTCGCGGGCTTCGCGCTCGTGACGATCGTCGCGCTCGCGCTCGGAGCCGGAGCCCCGCAGGGGTTTCTCTTCCGCGTGGCGAACTTCCGCGACGTGATGTTCGGAGACCGCGAGCCCGCACCGAGCGTGTGGGCGTTCGTGAGCTCGAACCCCGGCCTCGTGGCGCGGCTCGTCGGCGAGAACGCGCTCGACCTCGGCCACTGGGCGCTGCGCTTCGGGCACGCGGTCCCTGTCCTCGGCCTCGTGGCGCTCGCGCGGAGGGACCGGATCGCCGTGACGGCGTTCACCCTCGCGCTCGGAGCGGCCTGCGTCTGGTCCACGAGGGACCACACGCGATTCCTCGTGGCGCCGCTCGCGCTCCTCGCGATCCCCGCGACGATCGAGGCGCGGCGGCTCCTCGGGCCGCGCGGCCTCGGAGTGTTCCTCGCGCTCGCTCTCGTGCCGCTCGCGCTCGAGCACGCGCGCTGGACGCGCGGCATCGAGAGATCGCGCTCGCCGACCGTGTGGGACGTCCCGCCCGAGGTCGCCGCGCGCCTCCGCGCGCTGGGACCGCGCGAGGCGTTCGCCGCCGTCAGCCCTTGGAGCCTCGCGCTCGCGTCGGGACGCGACGGGCTCCTCCTCCCGAACGGGCTCGCCCCGGAGCGCCTGCGGGCTCTCCTCGACGCGCACCCCGAGGTGAAGGTGGTGGTCCTTCGTCCGGTCCCGCACGACAGGGACACCGTCGAGCCGTGGCGCTACGAGGCGGACCTCGCCGCGATCTCATCGCGCGAGCGCATCGGCGCGACGTCGCTCCTCTGGCTCAGTGCGGCCGCGTCGCGAGGAAGCCCTTCATCGCGTTGATCTGGTCTGGCGTGAAGACGTTCTGGCCCGGCCCGCTCACGGCGCACATGACGTTGGTCCCATCGGCCCGGGTGCTGGCCCCTTCCACCGCGACCGGCGTGTCGACGAGGTCGTCCACGACGAAGTTCTCCTCCGTCGGGTGAGAGAGGCTCAGGAAGTGCCCGATCTCGTGAGCGACGGTGTTGGCGAGGTCGTCGAGCGTGACGGCCTCGGACCCCTCGGGGAAGATGGCCGCGACCAGGAACGAGCCCGGGCCGCCGCCCTCGAAGATCCCGCCCATCGGCACGTAGCACTCGCAGATGCCGAGGGTGCGGCCGTCCACGAGCGAGCCGCCCTGGACGATGAAGATGTCGAGCGCCTTCCCGTAGCTCGTGTCCGTCGCGGGGAGCGCGAACTGACCCCACTCGGTCGCCTTCGCGGTCTGCGTCTTCAGGTAGGTCTTGCCGTTCGCGACGAGGCCCGGCGCCTTCTGAGCGACGGCCGCGGTCGAGATCTTGTCGTAGCCGCTCCTCGACATGTCGATCTGGATGCCGGCCTGCTTGAAGTAGAGGTTCACGCGCTTCGCGAGGTCCGTGAAGAACGCCGCCACGTCGGCGTCGGTCTTGAGGTCGTTCCACTCGTTGAAGCCCGCGAAGCTGTCGCCCGCGAGGTGGAAGATGACCGAGAACGACGACGCGTCGAGCTGCTTCGCGGGCTTCACCCGGACCTCGCGGACGACGAGGTTCACCGCGTTCGGGTCCGTGACGGTGAGGGTCATGTACGAGTCCATGGTGGCCGTCACGGTCGGCGAGAACGGCGTCTTGACGCTCTTCCTGACGAGCGTGTTCTGGACGCTCTTGCCGCGCTGGAAGGTCTCCTGGATCGTCACGTCCACCATCTGCCCCGACGGGAGCGTGTCGATGTAGACGCCGAACGTGACGCCCTCGACGCTCGGCCAGCCGTACGTGCGCGGCCCCGCCTGGAGCGAGGCCGCGGGGAGCGCCGTGCCGGTGAAGATGTCGGGACGGAACGTGCCCGCGGGCAGCGTGACCGGAATCGCCGGGGCGGCCGTCGTGACCAGCGGCGACATCGCGGGCCCGGCAGTCGCCGCGGCCGCGGTCTTCGCGGAGCCGTGGCTGCTTCCTCCGCCTCCGTTGCAACCCAGCACGAGCGCAACGGTCAACCCGCCCAGGAGCGCGATGCGACCCATGGCACGCTTCCCTTCCCGATGGGAGGGGATGAGCGCGGGGCGTGCCCCGTGCGCCCGGGCTCAAGTCCTTGGGCGATCGAGGCAGAGGTGGTAACGCCGTTGCCTTCGGGTCGTGAAACGAAACGGTGAGCGAGTTCGGGCGGGGCCCAGGGGCAGGCCTCAGACCTCGTCGAAGAAGTAGGGCTTGAGGACCTGGATCCGGTCCTCGTACGTCTTCGGGTCCATGTACCAGAGCGCCGCGGAGACCGACGAGAGGAGCGGGTTCCCGTCCTGCGGCGTGAAGCAGAAGCCCGTCACGGTCCGGCCGTCCTGGCTCACGTGGAGCGAGGGCAGGACGAAGACGGTCTGGTTCAGGATCCGCCCGAAGTGGCCGTGGTCACGGCCGAACGAGAAGACGGAGTTCGTGCTCGTCTTGTAGGTGACGGCGATCCGGTCGTTCGCCTTCATCGTGTCCTGGAGCTCGGCGAGCGACGTCTTCCGCTTGAGGCGGACCTGGAAGTGGATCGCGTGCATGTACTGCGAGTTCAGCTTGAGCGCGGACGAGAACAGGCCCTCGAGGTTCACGCCGAGCGTCTGGTAGAGGTGGAAGACGTCGTGCGCGTGGTGCGTCCCGAAGATCGGGTCGTCGTGCTTGTTGACGGTCGGCGCGGGGCAGTAGCTGTCGTCCTGCGAGATGTCGTTCGCGCGCCGGATGCAGAGGAACTTCGCGCTCTCGAGGTCCGAGTAGCTCCCCTTCTTGAAGACGACCGTGTCGAGGATGACGGCGAGGTTGTGCGTGTTGCAGGAGACGACCTGGATGAACTTGTCCTCGCCGGGCTTGAGCGCCGCGTCGTTGATGCCGCGCGCGTACATCTTGCCGAAGCCGAACTCCGAGCCCTGGGCGATGAACCCGAGCGCGCTGCTCGCGTGGCGGAGGTAGAGCTTCTCCTTGTTCTCGTTCCCGACCGGCGTGCAGTCGATGATGACCGCCGCGTTCTCGATCGCCTGCTCCGCCGTGAGGGCGGGCTCGATCCCGAAGCTCTTGAAGTCCTTCATGCGGTCGTCGTCGACCGCGAGCTTGGCGCCGCGCCTGAGGAGGTCCTTCACCTTCGAGCGGTCCGTCTTGAGCGGCGTCCGCTTGTGGAAGGTCACCTCATCGATCCCGAAGTGCTTCCCGTGGTCGATGAGCATGCCGATGAGCGGCTCGCCGATCGTGCCGGTCCCAATGACGTGGATGCTCTTCCGCTTCGCCATGCCTGCCTCCCGTGGCCGGGGCGCATCATAGAGCGGAGTCCGCTCAAATCCACGTCGAGAGCGACTTCAGCGCGACTTCATCAGCGCAGGAACAGGAACAGCCCCAGGACGACCGCGAGGGCGACGGCCGCGACCACGATGATCAGGACCTTGTTGATCGGCTCGGGCTGGGCCGTGGCGAGGTCCTGGGGCTGGAAGACGGGGCGCTCCTCCGTCGTGGGGGCCTTCTCGCGCTTCGCCTGGTCCTTCGTGAGCTTCTTCGTCTGCGCCTTCTTCTGCACGTCGGCCTTCGAGATCCCTCCGACGTTCTGGTCGACGTCGAAGCGGATGCGAGGGCCGTCCTTGCCGAGCTGGATCGTCGCGTGGTTCGGGAGCCTCGCCGTGGTGTCGCAGGGCACGCCGTTCACCATGAGGCCGTTCTTGCTCAGGTTCGCGATCTGCCAGGCCCCCTCCGAGACCTCCTCGATCTGGGCGTGCTTGTTGGAGACGGCGAGTTCCTTCATCCGGTCGAACTTGACGTGGCAGGAGTCGTCGCGTCCGAGGGTGATCGGGAGGACGTCCTCGACCGAGTCGACGTGGTTGGCGTTCGCACCCGAGAGGTGGGTGAACCTGTAGAGCACGCGGACACTCTACCGCACGAGGCTCGCCCCATGCACGCGTACGTCCGCGGCCGTCCCATCGGGGCGCGGGGCGATCTCGATCCGAGCCTCGGGGAGGACGAGGGCGAGGACGTCGCGGTTGGTGGTGAGGTGGTCCGACACCCTCGGCGCGACGAGGGTTCCGCCGGCTCCGAGCGCGAGCGGCAGGAGGAGCTGATCCGCGAGGTGCTCGTCGACCGCGCCGCCCGCGTGGATGTCCGCGAGGAGAGCATCGACGGCTTCGTCCGCGACGCGCTCCGCCGGGACCCCCTTCTCGCCGATCCCGCGGCCGAGAATCCGCCCGCCGCCCTCGAGCTCGACGCAGGCGGTCACGGCGCAGCCCGGCGGGCCGCCGTGCGTGAACACCGTGGCCTCGGCGTCGAGCCCGAGCCGATTCTCGAGCCGCTCGCGAGCCCGCTCGACGAGGCGCGCCGGGATGTGCTCGGGCAGGCTCGCCGCGCGCGCGACGATCCTCAAGCGCGCGGGCGCGCCCGGAGCGAGCTCGATCCTCCGCGGCGCCGCCGCCTCGATGACCGCGTGCACCTCGCCCCCGCCCTTCGGGTAGAAGCCGGTCCGGCGGAGCTCGAAGCTCGCCCCGAAGCCGCAGGCGGCGAGGAGCGGCCCCCAGCCGAGCTCGATGTCGTCGAAGGAGGGCGCGTGCGTCACGTGCGTGCCGCCGGTGAGCGCGAGCTCGGAGCGCCCGCCCGCGAGCCAGAGAGGGAACGCCGTCGCGTGGAGGAGGAGCCCCGTCGCGCCCGCGGTCTTGATCTCGAAGCGGTGAGCGCCGGGCTCGGCCTTCCGCGAGGGCTCGAAGGACACCGTGCTCGACCCGACCTTCGCGCCCTCGACGCGCGCGGAGGAGAGCGCCGCGCAGGCGAGGACGCACTCGAGGTGCTGGGCCTTGAGCCCGGGAGGCTTCCGGTTGTGGCGCACGCGCTCGAGGACGAACGGGCGCCCGAGCGCCGCGGCGACCGAGAGCGCGGTCCTCAGGACCTGACCGCCCCCCTCCCCGTGCCCGCCGTCGATCGAGATCAAGGTGTGGAGCCCCCGCCTTCTTCTTGGGGGCTTCGCCCCCACCCCCCCCCTAGCCCCCCTATTTCTGGACCTTGCCCTCGTTCAGCTTCTCGAGGACCTCGATCCGGCGCACGAGGTCCTTCTCGAGCTGGGCCACCCGCTTCCTGAGCTCGGCGACCTCCTCGATGAGCTTGCCACGCTCGGCCTCGCCGACCGCGAGGCGGCCTTCGTGCTGGGCGAGCTTCTCGACCGCCTGCTCGAGCTCGATGCGCGTCGCGCCGAGCTCCGCCTGGATCCGCACGATCGAGCTCTCGTGAGTCTTCACGGACGACTCGAGGACCGCGATGCGCTTCTCGTGCTCGTCGAGCTTCTGCTCGGCCGAGGTCGCCCGCTTCTCGAGCTCGCCGATCTTGAGCTCGTGGTGGATCACCTTCGCGTCCATCGGCCCGATCTTCGCGAAGTAGAGGCCCGCGCCCGCGAGAGCGACCAGGACGACGAGGCCGACGACGAAACGGATGGACTTCACCAGTCGAGACTCCGCGAGTTAGTGTAGCGGCCCGCCGTGTAAGGATCATGACGGCGAGAGAATCGTGACGACGAGAGAACTGGCTCGCTTCGCCGCCGACCTCCGCTTCGAGGACCTGCCCGCCCGCGTCGTGAAGATCGCGA
>CAZYLP010000156.1:0-5939 GCA_964648345.1 uncultured Planctomycetota bacterium | reverse complement strand
TCGGCCTCCTCGCGGCCGCGTTCGCCGGAGCGAAGACGGGCGGCGTGCAGGCGATCGCGCGGGCGCTCGGCCGCGGGCAGCCGGTCGCGGGCGACGGCCACGCGCTCGCCTCCGCCCGCGCGAGCGCCCTCCCGTTCGGCGCGGCCGTCGGCCTCGAGGATGCGGCCTACGTGAACGCGTGCGCGTCGATCGCGCACGACATGGACGACTACCTCGTCTTCGGGCACACGGGCCACTCCGCGGTCTTCGCGTCCCTCGCGGCCGGCGAGGCGCTCGGGCGCTCGGGGAAGGACGTGATCGCGGCGATCGTGGCCGCCAACGAGCTCGGCGGCCGGCTCGGCGGCGCGTGCCTCCTCGGCCCCCAGAACGGCCAGCTCTGGAGCTACATCCACCAGCTCGCCGGCGCCGCGGCGACGAGCCGGCTCCTCGGGCTCGATGCGCGGACGACGGGACACGCGCTCGGGATCGCGCTCGCCCAGCCGGCCTTCGGCCTGTGGCCCGGCTTCATGGGCCCGGACTCGAAGCTCCTCACGGCGGCGGAGCCGCTCCGCGCCGGGATCCGGGCCGCGTACCTCGCCAACGCGGGGGTCACGGGGCCGGCCGAGATCCTCGAGGGGCCGACGGGCCTCCTCGGCCGGATCCCGTTCATCGCGCTCCCCGGGTTCTTCTCCGGGCTCGGACGCGCGTGGCTCACCGAGACGCTGTCGATCAAGGTCGCTCCCGGCTGCGCCTACGTCTCCACCGCGGTCGTCGCCGCGTGCGAGGCGATCGCGCGGCTCAAGAAGGAGCGCGGCGGGGCGCTCGATCCGGACGACGTCGAGCGGATCGACGTGAAGGCCTCGCTCCTCACGCTCGAGATGGACCGCCTCGCCCACCCGTACATCGCGGCGGTGTCGGCGGGGGGCTCCGCGGCCCCGCCGCTCACGCCCGTGGTCGTGAACTTCTCGACGCCGCTCTCGATCGCCGTCGCGCTCCTCGAGGACGGCGAGCTCTCGATCGACTCCCTCGCGGAGGAGCGCCTCGCGCGCGACCAGGACGTGATCCTCCGCTTCGGACGCCGCGTGCACGTCGAGCACGACGTGGCGCGCACGGCGAACCTCCTCCAGGAGTGCGACCGCGTGCTCGACCTCGCGGCGCTCCTCGAGGCGGTCCCGCTCGCCGACCTCGCCCAGGGGGCGCGGCAGCAGCACGCGCTCCTCGGCGGCCGCCCGCTCGCCTCGACCGTGCAGGACCTCCTCGAGATCCTCCGCGCCCTCGGACCGAGCGGGCGCGACTTCGCGCGGCGCCTCGTCGAGCGCCGCGCGCGCGGCGCCGCCTCCAAGCTCGTGAAGCGCGTCGCGCGCTCGCTCGACGAGGTCGTCCCGACGGGCGACCAGCACATCCCTCGCGCCGAGCCGCCGCCGAACGAGGGCTACGACCTCGCGGGCCGGCGGCTCGACACGTTCCGCGCCGTCTTCGGCGCGGCCGTCACGCTCCGCGACCGGGACGGCCGCTCGGCGACGGCGAGCTGCGAGGTCCCCCCGGGCGCGGCGGGCCGCGACGACGCCGAGACGGACAAGCTCGTCCACTGGAAGTTCCACAAGCACGCCGACCCGCACCTCGGCGCGGACCGGGCGCGCGCCCTCGAGCGCTTCGTGCTCGAGCTCGAGTCGCAGGACCTCCGCGGTCTCGGCGCGCTCGTCGCGCTCTAGTCGCTGCCGCCGAGCTCCTCGTCCATCATCTTCTCGATCGCGAGCTTGATCCCGGCCCGGCGCATCGAGCCCGGCGTCACGGCGCCGTGGACGTCGCCGCCCGAGACGACCGGTACGAACGGCGCATCGCTCCGGCGCAGGAGGTCGGCCGCGTCGCCGATCGGGCTCTGCGCGTCGATCGTGCGGTCGATCCGGCGCATGACGCGTCCGACCGAGAGCCCGGGGTCGAGCTCGCGCGCGTCGAACGGGCAGAGCGTGCCCACGAGCTCCTCGTGGTGGAAGACGAGGATCGCCTCCGCATCGCCCTCGATCGCGGCCTCGAGCGCCTCGCCCACCCGGGCGTCCGGAGTCGTGCGCGAGCACTGGGCGATCGCGTCGCGGGCGAGCTTCCTCATGATCGAGACGGACTCGGACGGAGGAGCCGCCACCGTCTGGACGGTGTCCCGCCTGTAGCGCCGCGCGTAGACCTCGCCGCCGCCGTACAGTCCCGGGCCCACCGGGATCGCCTCGCTCGGCGTCGCGCCGGTGCGGAGCGAGCCGGCCGCGAGCTCGGCCGCGGTGACGAGTACGTCCTCGAGCTCCCACGGTGTGAGGCGGCACTTCTCGACCATGATCTCGCCCATGGGACGACGCTGCGCGCCATGGAGCGTCTCGTCCCTCTGGTCGATGAGCGACTCGTAGACCTGCGCCGCCGAGGCGTAGCCCTTCGCCACGGCGATCTCGCCGAGGCGGGGCGACTCGTCGTCGCTCAGCTCGCGGTACCCGTTGGCGCGCTCCAATGCGGCCAGGAGCCGCGACTTGGTGAGGAGGCCTCGAGCGAGGAGGATCTCCGCGAGGAATACCCGCCGTCGTTCGGCCCTCAGGATCCGTCGGTGTTCACGCCGTCCTTCGCGGACCTCATCGGTCGTCGCGAAGCCGAGATCGATGATGACCTTCCCGAACTCTCTCGCAAGGATCATGCTGAAACCCTTCCCCTTCAGCCCAGACGACTCGCAAGCGTTGCGGGCCTGGCAAAATCCACGCCCCGCCGTAAACCCCCGTTGATCGGCGGGTGCCTTTGCGTCGCGGAAACGGACCGTTTCGATGCGGGCGCGATCCGGCGCACGGATCGTTCAAGGGTCAGACGAGCGGCAGCGAGGCGCGGTGATCGACGGATCAGCGCAGGGGTGCCCAGCTCGCTCGCTCGAGGCGCTCGAGGTCGAGGATCACGATCTCGCGGCGCGAGAGCGCGATGATCTTCTCGTCGGCGAGGAGGCGGAGCGCGCGCTGGACCTCCTCGCGCACCGTGCCGAGGCGCCCGGCGACCGTCTCGACGGCCAGCGAGCGCGTGATCGCGAACGGCTCGCCGCCGCTCGCCCCCTCGCGCCGTGCGTGAGCGAGGAGGAACGCCGCGAGCCGCTCGGGCACGCCGCGGAGCGCGATCCCCTCGACGAGCTCGACGAGCGCGCGCACGCGCTTCGCGACGAGGACGAGGAACGCGGCCGCGAACGTCGGGCTCGAGGCGAGCAGGGCGTCGAGCTCGCGGCGCGGGAAGCTCCACGCGATCGTGTCGTCGAGCGCGGTCGCCGTCACGAAGTAGCGCCCGCCCGGGTCGTCGAGGGGTGCCTCCGCGATCGTGGTCCCGGCCGTCGCGATCGAGACGATCTGCTCGCGTCCGTCCGGGCCCGTGAGCCCGACCTTCACGCGGCCCTGGGCGACGACGAACAGCTCCTCGAACGCGTCGCCGCGCGCGAAGAGCGCCTCGCCGCGCGCGCGCTTCCGGACGCGAAACGCGGCGATCGCGCGCGCGAGCCGCGCCTCGTCGAGGGCGTCCCAGGGCGTCTTCTTGCGGAGCAGCTTCGCGGCGTCCGGGGCCTCGGTCTTCATGCGGCGAACCGCTCCGAGACGAAGGAGCCGATGATGCGCGCGACCTCGGCCGCCGTGTCGGCTCGGCTCCAGCCGGCCCGGTCGAGTCCGTGGTCCGCCTTCTCGAGCCAGACGAGCCGCGCATCCGGCATCGCCTTCACGGCCGCCGTGAGGAGGCGCGGCGTCGCGAGGCGGTCCCTCGTCCCCGACAGGAACAGGGCGGGGCACCGGACCTGCGGCAGGTGAGCGCGGCGGAGCTTCGCCGGCTCGTCCGCCGGGTGGAGCGGATAGCCGAGGAGGACGAGGCCGTCGATCGCCTCTCCCTGCGCGGCGAGGTGCGTCGCGACGCGTCCGCCCATGCTGCGTCCTCCGGCGAGGAGCGGCCAGCGGCGGCGGCGCGCGCGCGCCCGCGCGAAGGCGAACGCGCCCCGGTACGCGCGCTCGAGTCGCGGCATGGGGTCGGGGCGGCGACGCCCCGCCTCCGAGTACGCGAAGTTGAACGCGAGCGACGCGATCGACTCGGACTCGAGGGACTCCTGGAGCAGCACGAGGCTCTCGTGCGTCCGCGTCGTGCCGGCGCCGTGCGCGAGGACGAACATCGCCCGGGTCCGGCGGGGCACGACCAGCGCCGCGCTCGACGCGCCGCCCGCGTCGTCCACCTGTACCCGCACGACCTTCACGCTCACGAGGGAAGGATACACTTCACGGGTGCCTGCGAGACCCGTGCTCGTGCTCGCGTTCGTGCTCGCGCTCCCGGGGCGCTCGGCGCGGGCCGACACCGCGGCCGACGCGACGGCGCTCGCGAGGCGCATCGTCGAGGCGCACCGCTCGGAGCCCCACCGCGCCCGCTTCACGATCGAGCTCCCGCCGGTGCGCAGCGTCGCGCCGGTCGGCTCGGCGCGGCTCGAGTCGCGGACGGGACGTCACGCGATCGAAGAGCGCGGCTACCGCCTCGTCGTCGATGCTTCGGGCGCGCGCCTGTCGGTCGTGGCGCGCACTCACTTCCCGGTCTTCGTCGCGCGCGCGGCGCAGCGGCGGGACACCGGCCTGCTCGCGGAGACGCGCATCCCGCTCGAGCGGGCCCGGGTCGCCCTCCTCGCGCTCGAGCTCCTCGCGGAGGCCGTCGAGAAGCCTCGCGACCGGCCGCGCCTCGACCCGCTCGACCCGAAGCTCGACGCGCCCGAGGCGACCAGCGACGAGCCGTGGCCGCGCCTCGCCGTCGCGGCCGGTGACCGGCGCACGGCCAGGCGCGGCGCCTTCGCCGAGCTCGCGCGGCGGCTGCTCGATGAGCTCGGAGGCGAGCACGGCCTCGGCCCTCCGGTCGAGCGCGACGCCGCCCTCCGCCGTCTCATCCCGGCCCTCGCCGCGGGCCCCGAGGAGGCCGCCCGCGCGGCCTTCCTCCTCGGCGACGCCGCCTTCGTCGAGGCCGCGCCGCGGCTCGCGACGCTCGACTTCGAGGAGGCGCGCGACGCGCGCGAGAAGATCGCCGCGCGCTGGGCGAAGGACCCGCGCGCGCGGCTCCTCGCGCTCTCGGCGCGGAGCCCGTCGTGGGACGTGCGAGCCTGGGCGCGCGAGCGCCTGCCGCGGTCCGAGTGGAGCGGAGCGCTCGTCGGGTCGCCCGATGCGGGAGCAGCGGCCGAGGACGCCCTCGTCGAGGCTCTCTCCGTCATCGAGGCGAGCGACGAGACGGCCGTCCTGCGCCTCGGCGCGCTCCTCGACGACGCGCGGCTCCCCGTCCGCGTGGAGGCCGCGGCGGCGCTCCTCCGCATCACGTCCGACGCGCGAGCACGCGACGTCCTCGCCAGGGTCGCCGCGGCGCCGGGTGCGGCCGAGGAGGTCCGCGAGACCGCGATCTCGAGGCTCGCGGCCACGCTCAAGCCGACCGAGCTCGGCGCCGCGCTCGCCCCGATCGTCACCGACCCCGACGCGCCGGCCCCGGTGCGCGCCCAGGCGGCCCGCTGCCTCGACCAGGCCGAGGCGGTCACCGCCGGCCCGGCGCTCGCGCAGGCTCTCGACGCCGAGCTCGTGCGCGGGGCGAACGACGACCGGAGCCAGGACCTCCGCGTCGCCCTCGTCTCCGCGCTCGCGACCGCCGCGACGAAGGCCTCGTCGCTCGGGGCGCCGCTCGAGGAGGCGCTGCGCGTCCTCGGCCGGACGGCGGCCGGCGACCCGGACGACGCCGTGCGCGCTCTCTCGATCCACGCCGTGGGCTCCCTCGGCGGAGCCGACGCGGAGCGGCCCCTCAAGCTCGCCTCGGACTCCGAGGCGAAGCGCGACCCGCCCTCGCGACGGACTCGCCGGGCCCTCGAGGTCGAGCAGGCGTGCCGCGCCGAGGAGGACCGGGGGCGCCTCGTCGCGATCGCGGACGCAGCGTGCGAGGCCCCGCTCCGCTCGACGCTCGAC
>CAZYLP010000155.1:0-12938 GCA_964648345.1 uncultured Planctomycetota bacterium | reverse complement strand
GTGGATTCACTTCGAGACCGGGAAGCTGACGCAGGACTTCGAGGTGAGGTTCGATGCCGAGAAGCAGCGGAAGTACTCGTTCCGTGTCTACTGGGACGGGGTCACGTACGTGAAGTTCGAGAAGCTGGTCGTGCGGTGATTCGAGATAGGTGATCGTTAGGTGTCAGTGGCTCGGTCTATATTGATCGGGTGGCGAAGAAGCGTCAGAATAGGATCCGTCGCGGGCCAGTCGGGCTCCCTGGAGGACAGCGCACACTTGTCATCCTGTTCATCCCGAGCGTCGAGCGTGACGGACGAACCGAGATCGACCAGCAGAGGTGGGTCGATGCGTCGCTCGACATGTTCGGTCGAGTCTTCGGCGGTGCGACAGCCTTCCCGCGGGCAAGGGGCGTGTGGCGCGATGACGAACGCGGTGGATTCCTGGTCTACGACGACCCTGTGATGGTTCACTGCTACATGAAGCCGGAAGACGCCCAGCGCTCGACGCTCGCGGCGATCGGCGACCTCTGCCGTCGGATGGGGCGCGAGACGAATCAGGGAGAGATTGGGCTCGTCATCGGGGAGGAGTACTTCGCGATTCGCGACTTCTCGGAGGTCTGACATGAAGCGAAAGCGCCTTGACATGGACGAGATTGCAGAGGCGCTCGGAGCCGAGAGACGGGGCAAGGTCTCGGCGAAGGGTGCTGGCTATTTCGGCTCACTGCAGCTCCTTGCGGAGGTGCAGGATCGCTTTCGAGTCCCCGCGACCGGTGGAAGGCCGACGGACCCCGCGTGGACGGAGAGAAGACTGGTACCTCTGGCGCCTCGCACACTGAAACAACTCGAGCGACTTGCGGCGAGGATCCGTGGTCGCGGAGGAAAGCTGGAGCCGATGCAACTTGCCGCTCTCATCCTCGAGAAGACGACCGAGGATCTACGGCGGGCGGAGAAGCTCCTGGGTCCGTGAGGAACGAGCGGTGCGAGCCGTTTCAGTGTTGCGATAGCGGGGTTGTCACGCGGATAAGACACGCGGCACGACTCGCCCGCCCAACCCCCGCTCGCTGCGTCCGGCCCGCGACGTGAGCAAGCGCCTGCGCAAGGAGATCGTTTCATGCGCAGACTTCTCGTCGTCTTCGCGGCCGGCATCGTCGCCGCTCCGCTGACCCTCGGTGGCCCGCAACCGACGTTGCCGCCACTCCCTGCCTTCAAACCACCGGGCAAGAAGACTCCGACCCAGCTCAACGTCATCGACAAGAACGCGCTCACGCCCGCCGAGACGGTGATCGCGGAGACGCTCCAGGGGATCGTCGCCCAGACGTCGCCGGAGATCTGGATCGCGAACGGGAACTCCTCGATCTGGCTCGACGAGCTCGTCACGCGCCACGGCGTGAAGACGACGCCGGCGAAGGTCTGGGACCTCGTCGATCGATACAGATCGAAGCTCTCGGGCTACATCCTCTACGACCTCGGCACGGACTCGCTGAACGTCGCGACCTCGCTCTCGGGCGTTCTCGGAGCGATCGCCGTGGACACCGGCAAGGAGTCCGTCGCGAAGGCCCACGGCCTCGCGAAGGTCGCCGACGTGCGCGGCGGCGACGAGCGGTGGCTCATGTCGAAGGCGTGGGCGTCCTTCAATCGAGACGTCCTCCTCGAGCAGATGGAGGCGGCGCCGTTCCACGGCTTCCTCCGCGACCTCGCGGCGTATCAGCGAGCGTTCACTTACTTCGACGGCGACTCGTCGCTCCGCACCGACGCGGCGCGCGCATCGAATCGAGGAGCGCGCGTCTTCGGCTGGGGCGGCAACGCGTCGGAGACGCCGTTCTTCCGCGGCGTCACGCGCGGCGGCGGAGCGCCGGTCGTCGCGAACATGAGCCAGAACCTCTCCGTGCTCTCGCAGATGCCGTCCGTCGTCTCGAAGCAGAGCCACCCGAACGTCGGCCCGACCGAAGCGACCGCTCACTACGTCGCGTTCGTCATGACGGACGGCGACAACATTCAATGGTTCCAGACGGCCTTCCCCAACCGGAACTGGTGGGGCAACGCGAACCGCGGGAAGTTCGCGATGGGCTGGGAGGCGAACCCGATCCTCGCGGACGTGGCGCCGACGGTCCTCGAGCACTACCACCGCGAGGCGAAGAAGGGCCGCGACGAGCTCGTGTGCTCGCCCTCGGGCTACGGGACGATCCTGCCGTCCGATCACCCGGACCTCGCGGGCTACGTCGCGAGGCTCGCGCCGCTCCTCGTGAAGGCGGACCAGCGAGTCGTCTCGATCCTCGACGAGAAGGGCGACATGAAGTGCGCCGACCCGTTCCTCGCGCGGCCCGAGGTCGCGGGCGTGCTCTTCAAGAACCAGAACTCGAGCGGCTACGCGGGCCAGAAGGGCAAGGTTCGCTGGTCGAACGGCAAGCCCGCGGTCGGCTACCGCTTCGTGATCTGGGACGACAAGACGCAGGCGAACACGCCCGAAGGCGTCGCGGCCGCGATCAACGCGGCGGCACGCGACCCGCGGAAGGACACGAAGTCCTACTCGCTCGTGAACGTTCACGCGTGGTCCTACTGGGGCCAGGACGTGAACGGGACGGGCTGCATGGACGGCGTCGCTCGCTGCGTCGCGAAGCTCGCGCCTCACGTCCGCGTGGTGACCCCGGAGGAGTTGATCGCTCACCTGAGGAGCAACTTCGGGACGCCAGGGAGCACGCCGCCGACGACGACTCCAACTCCAGCGCCGCTCCGCGTCTTCGAGGCCGAGAAGGACCTCTCGCACCTGATCGGTCGCAAGGATCAGGACGGCTGGTCCGTCAACGTCGTGCAGGACAAGGCCCACTTCATGGCCTACGGGCCGTACGTGACGGGGATCGCTCCCGGTCCTCTCACGGCGCGCTTCCGCCTGCTCATCGACAACAACTCCGCGGACGATCTCCCCGTCCTCACGCTCGACGTCCGCGACGCAGCGAGCGGGAAGGCCCTCGCCCAGCAGGTCGTCCGCAGAAAGACCTTCGCGCAGCCGTTCGCGTGGCAGGACTTCGCGCTCTCCTTCACGAACCCGGCAGGAAGCAAGCTCGAGCTCAGGACCTACTGGCACGGGATCGCCTACGTCCGCGAGGACCGCGTGAGCCTCGGGCCGTGACAGGCGCTGTCACTCGGGCGTGACAGGCGGCACGGACGCCTGGCGCAAGTGACGGCCGGGGCGAGGTCTGAGCGAGGGCACGCGGGGTGTTCTGGAGAGGCGCGAAGGGAGTCAGAGACATGAAACTCACGCGCTTCACGACCCACGTCGCCCTCGCGCTCCTCGCGACGGCTCACATGACGACGCACGCCCGCGCGGAGGACGCGCCGCGCGGGCTCGCCCAGCTGGCGGCGCTGCACCCGACCTACAAGGACCGCGCGACCACCTCGATCGCGGACATCCTCCGCGCGGCGCCGAACCCGGAGTTCGCGTTCCTCTTCACGACGTTCGGCCTGAGATACGCGAACGCGGCGGAGGTCGTGAGGCCCCTCATCGCCGAGGGCAGGAAGCCGCGCGTCGCGATCTACCTCCTGAACGGTCCGGGGCGCCGCAACGAGTCGCGGCGGCCTCACATCGACTTCCGCGCGGACCTGAAGCCCGACCCGTTCAAGGCGAAGCTCCGCGCCAACGAGGGCGCGCTCATGAAGGAGCTCGACGCGAAGATCATCGCGCCCGCGCGCGCCTTCGTGGACGAGATGAACCAGTACGCGGACGGGCTCGGGAAGCCGCGCGCTCAGTTCATCCTGATCCCCGAGCTCGAGGACAACTTCAGGGCGACGGACGCCGACACGAAGGCGATCAACAACCTCGTCGCGCGGATCAAGGGCGGCTTCACGGGCGTGAAGAACGTGAGCTACCGCCGGAACCCGCTCGGCGAGGGAGCGCCCCTCGACAAGTTCAGGCTCGCGGGCATGCCGATCGAGACGCACTCCTACCGGATCCAGGCGCTCGACAAACTCAGGAAGGGCGACACGCTCACGGGTGACGGCGCGCACTTCCTCTACTCGTCCGAGTCGGGCGCGCACGGAGCGCCGTTCCCCGTGCAGGAGCCGGTCGCGAAGTTCTCCGACATCAAGGCCCTCCTCGCGAAGGCGAAGGCGAAGGGCGTCGGTGTCCTCCTCTGGCGCGGCGAGTGGCAAGGGATCAGCGAGACCTCGAAGTCGGCGAACCCGAAGCAGCGCTTCTACATCTTCCCGCACATCGGGACGTATCAGTGGGACGACCTCCGCGAGCTGCTCCACGAAGGCGTGAAGACGCCGCTCCCCGCGCCGCTCACGAAGATCCCGACGAAGCCCGCGTCCACCGTGAAGGCGAACCCGAAGGACGGCGCGGACGGGTTCCTCTGGAAGCCGGTCTCCGACAGCGACGGGCGGCTCGTCGTCCTCTCGCCGCGTGCGCTCACGGGGAAGGTCGTCGCCATGACCGTGAGGACCGCGGGCGGCGCGAAGATCGAGACGAGCACTTACCGCGGACCGGGCAACGGAGACCGAGAGCACCACAGGTTCAAGAAGCCCGGGCGGGACTATCCGGCCGGGTGCATCGCGCAGTTCCTGCTGTCGGATGGGACTGCGAGGGACTACGCGATCCCGAGTCCGTCGCAGCGGTACGACTGACCGAGAACGAGAACGAGAACGAGAACGAGGAGGCCGAAGATGATCCGCGAGTGTGCGTGCCTGGCGGCGGCGGTGGCTTGTGGGCTCGGGTACGGACTGCTCGTGCTCCTCGGACCCGACTACACGGAGCGGGCTGCGGCGAAGAGGGGTCCGCAGCCCGCTCCGAGGAGCGTGAAGCCGCCGATCGTGAAGCTCGTTCCGGCGGCGAGGTCCGTTGCGGCGCAGACCGTCGCCGCGAGCGTCGAGAGCGCGAGCGTCGAGCAGGTTCTGGCGGACGAGCCGATCGAGAAGACGGACCAGGAGGGAGTGGACGCCCCTCGGGGAGACGCCACCGTCGAGGTCGTGCTCGTCGACGAGCGCGGCAGGACGGTGAGCGTCGAGCGCGCCGAGGTCGAGCTCGTGCCGTGGAGCGAGGAGGCGCGGACGAGAGTCCTGCCCCTCGACTCGCGGCCCCCCTCCAATCCCCCCTCCGCTCCGCGGGGGGGGGTCGGGGGAGGGCCGCTCGAGCCCGGCGCGTGGACCGCGACCCTGCACGTCGAGGAGCCCGCCGACCTGGGCGCGGAGCGGCGTGAAGTGCGGCTCGCGAGCGGCGCGAACCGGCTCGTGTTCGTCGTGAAGAAGCTCGGCTACCTCCGCGGAGTCGTGCGCTCGGCCGTCGGCGCGAAGACTCCGGTCGAGGTGAGCGTCGAGCCGGCCGCGGGCGACGTCGTCCACCTCGTCTGCGACCCCGAGGGCCGCTTCGAGTGGCGAGGCCTCGGAGCCGCGACGATCCGCGCCGAGGCGGAGGGCCACGGCATGGAGCTCGCCCGCGTCGAGCTCGGCTCGGGCTCCGTGCGCGAGGTCGCGCTCGACCTGCGGCCGGGGACGGCCCTCGCGGTGAGCGCGACCTTCGCGGACGGAAAGCCCGCGGCCTTCGAGGAGGTCGTCGCGTGGCCGGAAGGCGAGCCCGAGCGCGCCGTGCGGGCCGCGCTCGACGAGGAGGGGCGAGCCGCTCTCTGCCTCGGCGGCTCGGCTCCGTATCACGTGACCGTCGCGGGCCGCACCGCCTCGAGCACGGGCGGGGCGGTGACGATCGCGAGCGTGGAGCGGTGAGCGGTCGCGCACTCGGCCTCGACCGTCCAGACTGCGGTGCGTGAGGATCGGCCCTTACGAGGTGCTCGACGAGATCGGCCGCGGCGGCATGGGCGCGGTCTACAAGGCGCGCGCGCCCGACGGGCGCGAGGTCGCCGTGAAGGTCCTGCTGAACGCCCACGGCGACGGGGTCGCTCGCTTCGAGCGGGAGCGGCGCCTGATCGGATCCTTCACGGCGCGCGACGGCTTCGTGCCGCTCATCGACTCGGGTGTCTTCGAGGCCGGGCCGTACATCGTCATGCCCTTCCTCGCGGGCGGTACGCTCCGCGATCGTCTCGAGCGCGGTCCGCTCGCGATCGAGGAGACGATCGCGCTCGGAGTGGCGCTGGCGTCGGCCCTCGGTCGTGCGCACGCGCGCGGCGTGGTCCATCGCGACCTGAAGCCCGAGAACGTGATCTACCCCGACGCGGGCGCCGAGGACGGACGCGCGGCGACGCCGCTCATCGCGGACCTCGGGCTCGCCAAGCACTGGGACCAGGGTGCGCGCGGCGCGAGCCAGAGCGCGGGGCTCTCGAGGTCGGGGACCATGCGCGGGACCGTCGGGTACATGGCGCCCGAGCAGATGGAGGACGCGCCGCACGTCGGGCCTCCGGCCGACGTCTTCTCGGTGGGAGCGATCCTCCACGAGTGTCTGACGGGGCGGCCGGCCTTCGAGGGGTCGACGCTCTTCGAGATCATGGCGCGGATCGCGTCGTCCGATGCCGAGCCCGTCACGCGCGCGCGGCCCGAGACCCCGCCCTGGCTCGCGCGAGCCGTGGCGCGTGCGCTCGCGCGGGACGCGTCGCGCCGCTTCGCGGACGGGGGAGCGCTGCTCCGGGCGCTCGAGCTGCGCGAGCCCGGCGTCCCGCTGTGGCCGCTCGTCGCCAGCGGGGCCGCTCTCCTCGTGCTCGTCGCCGTCTTCGCCGGTGTCGTGGCCCGGCGCGATCGGATGCGACGGGCGCTCGCTCCGCCGCCGGTCGCCCCCGTCGTCTCGGCGCGGGTCGTCCCCGCGCCCCCGCCGGACGACGGCGACGGGAGCCTGGCGGCGCGGAAGATGCTCGAGCGGTCGGAGGAGCTCGTCGCCCGGCGGGACTTCGAGGCCGGGCTCGCCGAGGCATCCCGGGCGATCGAGCTCGAGCCCTCGAACGGGCACGCGTGGGCCGTGCGCGGGGTCGCGCGGTACCAGCTCGGCGACGCGGACGGCGCGGTCGCCGACTACACGAAGGCGGTCGAGCTCGAGCCGGACCTCGCGGGCGCGTGGATCAACCGCGGGATCGCGCGCGCGAACCGGAAGGACGACCTGGACGGGGCGATCGCGGACTACACGCGGGCGATCGAGCTCGAACCACGGACCGCTCACATCTGGTGGCGGCGCGGCAAGGCGCGCGTGAAGAAGGGCGACGGCTCGGGGGCGATCGCGGACTACACGCGCTCGATCGAGCTGGATGCCCGCAGCCCCGCCGTGTGGCTCGACCGCGGTCTCTGCTGGATGCAGCTCAAGCGATTCGAAGCGGCGGAGCAGGACTTCACCAGCGCGATCGCGCTCGACCCGACGCTCGCGAAGGCCTGGCTCGACCGTGGGCTCCTCCGCGCGCAACGAGGCGAGCGTGTGGGCGCGGTCGCGGACTTCGAACGCTTCCTCGCGCTCTCGCCCGACCACCCCCAGGCGTCCAACGTCCGCTCCAGGGTCGCGAAGCTCAAGCAGGCGAAGTAGGCGGCGCGTGAGCGGAGCGCCACGCGTAGGCGAAGATCCCGAACGCCATCGCCGCATTCAGAGACTCGGACGCGGGATCGGACGCGGCGAGCGACACCTTCTCGTCCGCCCCCTCGAGCGCGTTGGCCGGGAGACCGGGGCCTTCCGCTCCGAGGAGGAGGAGACTCCGCCGCGGGAGCGTCGTCTTCTCGAGCGGCGAACCGCCGCGCGGCGAGAGCGCGACCGTCTTGTAGCCGCGGGCGTGCCCCTTCTCGGTCAGCTCGGCGAGGGACTCGACGCGCGCGGGCGGCGAGTCGATGAGCGCGCCCGAGCTCGCGCGGACGACCTTCGGCGCCCACGGGTCCGTCGTGCCCGAGAGGCACGCGACGCCCGCGAAGCCGAGGAAGCGCGCGCTCCTGAGGATCGTCCCGAGGTTGCCCGGGTCCTGTACGCCGGCCGCGACGACGATGGCGCGCGGCTCCGCGCTCGCGGCGTCTTTGACTTCCGGCCCGAGCAGATCGTCGAGCGAACGCCACTGCATGGGCGCGACCGCGACGAGGCCCTGGGTGTTCTCGGTGTCGGAGAGCTCGTCGAAGAGTGCGGGCGCGACGCCGAACGCCTCGATGCCCTTCGCGCGGAGCTCCTTCAGGAGCTCGGCCGCGTCCGGGCGCTGCTCGAAGCCTTCCTTCCAGAGGACGAGCTCGATCGGAACGCCGCGGCCGAGGAGCTCCTTCACGACCTTCACGCCCTCGATGAGGAACTTCCCCTCGCGCTTGCGGCCCCGGCGCTCGCCGAGCGCCTTCACGAGGTGGACGCGCGCGTTCTTCCGCGACGAGATGAGCGGCCCGAGCTCCCGGCGGCCGTCACCCTTCTCCCCGTCCGCCTCTTCGTCCGCTTTCTTCACGCGAGAGCTCCTCCGAGCTCGACGAGCGCGCGCTCCGTCCGCACGCCCCACCAGGTGAGCGCCTCGCCGGATACGCGGACGGCTCGCGCCGTCACGCCGCGGCGCGCGAGCTCGGCCTCGAGCTCCTTCGCCTCGGCGAGCGTCCAAGGATACGGTTCCGACGGCAGGACGACGAGCGCGGGTTTCAGAGCGGCGAGCTCGTCGAGCGAGAGGCGCGGGTAGCGTCCGGCCGGATCCGCGACCACGTTCGCAAGCCCGCACGCTCGGAGCACGTCGGCTGCGTAGGTGTCCTCTCCGATCGCGGTGACGGTCTCGCCTTGCTTCCACACCAACGCGGCCGCTCTCCGGGCTCGTTCTCGTTCTCGTTCTCGTTCTCGTTCTCGTTCTCGGTTTCGCCAACCAACGGTTGTTCCGGCGAGCAGCCCCGCCAACTCCTCCACCCACGCGAGGGCCGCCGCCACGGTCCTCACATCGGTCACGAACACCGGCACCCTCTCCGCGAGCGCCTCCACGTCCTTCTCGCGGTTCTCCTCCTGGTTCGCCAGGACGAGGTCCGGCGCGAGCGCGAGGATCGCTTCGATGTCGGGGTTCTTCGTCCCGCCGCACGCGCGCGCTCCGGGGACATCGGGGCACCACTCCGTGCGGCCGACGAGCGAGCCGCCGAGAGCAACGACGGTCTCCGTGATCGAGGGCACGAGCGACACGAGGCGGCGCGGTGCTCCCTCAAGGGGGACTTCGCGTCCGAGGTGATCCTTCACGCTACTCCGACGTGGCGAGGGCCTTCACGAGGTCGCGCGTCGTGATGATCCCCTTGAGCTTCTTCCCGTCGAGGATGAGCAGGGAGTTCACGCCGAGCTTCATGAGGCGCTTCGCGGCGTCCTTGACCGTCGCGTCCGGGTCGATGCTCGCGAGGAGCGTCGTCATGATCGACGAGGCCGGCTTGTCCTCCTGGAACTTGCCGCCCGTGCACGCGCGCATGAGGTCGCGGTCGGAGACGATCCCGACCACGGCGCCGTCCTCGTCCACGACGGGGAGGTGGTGGAACGGGTGCTTCGAGAAGGCGCGCGCGATCGCGTCGAGGCTCGTGTCGGGCTTGACGCTCGCGACCCGCGTCGTCATGAAGTCCCGGACCGTGTTCCCCATGGGCTCAGCCCCTCCGGTTGATCACCCTGAAGCCCGCGTCGTGGCAGGACGCGCACTTCCAGCGACGCTCCGGGATCCGCATGTCGCGCTCCGCGAAGCGACCGGCCTGAGTGTACTTGTTCGGGGCCCCCGCGTGGCAGTAGGTGCACTCGACCTTGAAGCGGTCGGCGAGGTCCATCATGAGCCGCGAGGTCGTGCCCGGCGTGGTCAGGTTCGCGGTCACGGCGTCGCCCTCGACGTGGCAGTAAGAGCAGCTCACGTTGAGCTGCTTGTTGAGCTTGATCATGCGCGGCGGCGCGCCGCTCGACGGGTCCTCGATCGGCTCCTCGAAGTCCACGATCGGGCGCAGCGTGAAGCCCGGGTAGTCGTCCATGCGGTACCACGCGCGCGGGTTCGAGCACGCGACGAGACCGACCAGGACGAGCATGAGCCCGAAGGCGGGGAGCCGTTTCTTCATGGGCACCGCGGTGCCCCCTCCGGTCGCCCTCATCGGTTGCTGTTGCCCCCGGCGAAGAAGTGGCAGTAGGCGCAGGGCTTCGCCGTCTTCGGGATCGCGCTCTTGAAGTTCCTCGGGTGCGGGTTGCCGCCCGGGATGCGGCCCGGCTTGACGCCCGGGCTCGCGTGGCAGTCCACGCACACCGAGCTGCGGCCGTAGTCGTGGCAGGTCGCGCAGAGCACGGCGTCGCGCCGCGCCGAGCGGCCGTGGAAGAGCGGCGAGGTCGGCGACATGAACTCGGCGTAGCTGCCGTTGTGGTACTGGAGGATCGACTGCGGCGCCTGACCGTCGCGGCGGAAGAAGTTGCGGTCGCCCTGCGGCGTCTCGTTCACGAAGCGCGACGAGATCACGAGCCCGCGCTGCTCGTGGCAGTCTCGGCAGAAGCCCTGGACCGAGTGGCAGCGGATGCACTCCTGCGGGTTCGTGCGCGCCTCGAAGGCGTGGCGGTTGATGTAGTCGCCGCGGTGGATGAACTGCCGGTCCGGCCGGTCGGGCCACTTGAGCTCGGGCCGAACGCGCCGCTCGTCGCGCGCCTCGTGGCAGTCGGTGCAGTAGCCCTTGTCGTGGCACTTGGTGCAGAGGGCGAGGCCGTCGGGGCGCCCGATGAGCTGGTCGCCGTGCTGCTGGAGCCAGTTGCCGCCGTGGTTGAACCGCGACATGGGCCGCGGCCCGCCGTCGCTCGCGTCGTCGAGCCGCTCGTGGCACTTCTGGCAGTTCATGCGGTCCCACTCGGTCCGCATGAGGTGGCACTTGAAGCAGACCTGATGCCACTGCTCCTGGCGGTCCTGGTTGAGCCGTACGCCGCCCGAGTCGTCGCCCTCGGTCCACGCGCTCTCGTGGCAGTAGGCGCACGCCTTCTCCTCCAGGCGCTCGACGCGCTCGAGGTGGCGGGCGTGCGAGAAGAAGATCGGCGCGTGGTCCGGCTTCTTGTAGGTGAGCGGGGCGCCGGTGTCGGTGTGGCACTTGCCGCACTCGTTCTTCTTCTTCCACTCGCCGTGGCAGACGAGGCACGAGGCCTCGAGCGGGTGGACCGGCTCCTCGCCGCGCGGGTCCTTCGGCGTCGCGAAGTGGCACTGGGCGCACATCTGCACCTCGGACGCGTGGCCCGTCTTCCCCTTCATGTCGAGGTGCTGCTTGTGCGAGAAGATGATCCGGTCCCGCGTCCCGTGCAGGAGGTCGCCGACGAACGCGCAGGCCTGGAGCACGAGGCCCGCGAGCACGAAGAGCACGACGCCGATCTTGCCCGCGTGCTTTCTCATTAGAACGGCACCTCGACCTTCATGAAGACGTCGTACGTGTTCGTGAAGTTGGGGGAGCTCCGGTAGTCGCCGCCGATCGTGACGGAGTACTTGTGGTCGTACATGTAGCCCGCGGTGAGCGTCAACGTACCCGCCGAGTTCTGCTTCCTGTAGACCTTTCCGCTGTAGGCCTCGAGATGGAGGTCGATGCTCCCCTTGAGCGTGTGCTGGTCCGCGACATCGTAGCTGACCTTCTCGTAGATGCGGAACTGGACCACGTTCGCGTGCCGGACGGTGGCGCCTTCGAAGCGGTGGATGCCGCTCTTCACGAGGATGCTCGACTCGGCGCCGAGCTCGCCCTTCACGGACTGGCCGTGCTTGAGCGCGAACCCGGCGCCCAGCTCGTAGGGCACCTCGGTGTCGAGGTCCTGCTTCACGTTCGTGAGCGTGGTGTTGAAGGAGTCGTTCGGGATCACGTACGCGCGCGCGTAGCCGCGGAGCTTGAGCCGGTCGGTCGGGTAGAAGTCGGCGTCGAGCTCGATCTCGTGGCGGAGGTCGTCCGCGAAGGTCATGAACATCGAGCTCGCGGGGAGGAGCGCGGAGGGGACGATGTACCGGTAGTCGAACGTGAGCTGTAGCCAGCCCGTCGGGCGCGCCGCGAACGTGAAGCGCGCGTCGTAGATGTCCTCGGTGACCGCGCTGTAGTAGGCGTGGCCGCCGATGTCGATCGACCAGGTCGGCGAGAAGCTCACGTCGAAGCCGAAGTCGCGGCGCACGACGCGAGAGCTCCAGAGCTCCTCGCGGTAGGAGAAGCCGATCGTGAGGTCGCGGAACGTCCGGGCCACGACCTTCGGGAGGCCGCGGTAGAAGACCCGCGTCCCGAACTCGATGTCGCCGCCGGGGCTGTCCTTGTTCGTCGCGACCGGGTGACCGCCGTGGAGCTCGAAGCCGAAGCGGTCGCCGAGCATCTGGTGCCAGAAGATCGAGTCGACGAACGAGCGCGTGACGCCCGAGTTGATCCACTGGCGGCCCGCCTGGAGCTGCGTGCTCGCGTCCTCGGTCTGGTAGCGGAAGTACGCCTCGCGGAGCTTCGGCTGCACCGAGTTCTGCGGCCGCAGGTTCGGGTCGCCGAGGAACTCCGCCTGTCCGTGGAAGCTCAGCTCGGGGACGCCGAGGTTGAGGACGTTCACGCTGAGGTCCTCGACGAAGCGGTGGATCGTCGTGGTCCCGTCGAAGCTCAGCTCGCGGCCCGTGCGCCAGAGAGTGAGCGAGCGGCCGTTCACCTGGATGCCCTTCTTGGCGTCCGCGTCGGGCGGGTTCTTGAGGAAGTCGCGGGTCGCGGGCATCTGCCGCTCCTTCGCGCTCCGCTTCTCCTTCTCGTCCGGCTTGGGCGCGTCGAAGCCGAGGCCGCAGCTCGCGCAGCGCGTGGCGTCCCACGCGATCGCGTTCTTGCACTTCGGGCACTCGTACTCGAGCTTCTTGAAGGAGACCCCGCAGCCCGTGCAGCGCTCGGCGTCCGGCTGGGCCGGCGTGAGGCAGCCCGGGCACTCGAAGCGGGTCTTCGACGTGACGGCGGCGGTCCCGTCCTGGGAGTGCGCTTCACGCGGGGACGATGCCACCGCCACGCCCGCGAGGATCGCGAGCAGCGCGAACGTGCGCACAGGGAAACGAGTTAGGTCCAAGCCCCCCCAGTACCGTCCGTGGGCAGAACATAGCGAGACGGGGGTTTACACGCCAATTCACGACCTGCCCTCG
>CAZYLP010000154.1:0-12960 GCA_964648345.1 uncultured Planctomycetota bacterium | reverse complement strand
CTCGCCTCCCCGGCCGGAGTTTACCCTGGCTCCCCATGCGCCAGACGATCCGCCACGCCCTCGCGGCCACGCCGCTCCTCCTCCTCGCCGCGATCTCCTTCGCGGAGGACAGGAGCGACCTCTCGCTCGCCCATCGGGTGAAGGCCGAGGCCTTCGAGCGGTCGAAGGTCATGGACCACCTCGCCGCGCTCACCGATCTTCACGGTCCGCGCCTCACGGCCTCGCCCAACTTCAAGGCCGCGGGCGACTGGGCCGCCGAGCGCCTGAAGTCGTACGGCCTCTCGAACGTCGCGCTCGAGAGCTGGGGCCCCTTCGGCCGGAGCTGGACCTACACGAAGCTCCGCCTCGACCTCGTCCAGCCCCAGTACGCCCGGATCCGCGGCTTCCCGCTCGCGTGGTCGGCGGGCACGGAGAAGCCGATCGCGGCCGAGACGTTCCTCGCTCCCATCGAGCGAAGGCGCGACCCCGCGAAGGACAAGGAGGAGATCGCGAAGTTCAAGGCGGCCCACAAGGGGAAGCTCGCGGGGAAGGTCCTCCTCCTCACGAAGTCGAAGCCCATGAACCTCCCCACGACGCCGGCGGCGAAGCGCTTCACGAACGCCGAGCTCTCCGACCTCGCGGAGGCGCCCATGCCCGGGGAGCGGAAGAAGTTCGACTACTCGAAGCTCGAGATCCCCGAGGACGCCACCGAGCGGCGGCTGTACTTCCAGGACGCGCCGCCCGACCTCTACGAGGTCCTCGGGAAGCTCCGCGACGCGCGGAACGCCGACCTCCACGCCTGGCTCCGCGAGGAGGGCGCGCTCGCGCTCCTCGTCCGCGACGACCGCGGCGAGGGCGGCGCCGTCTTCGGCGAGGCGGCCGGCCCCTACCGGGCCGAGCACCCGCTCTCGCTCCCGACCTTCGTCCTCGGCCACGAGGACTACGACCGGCTCGCGCGCCTCATCGAGGCGGAGAAGCACCCGAGGGTCGAGATCGAGCTCGCGGTCCAGGCGTCCGACAAGGACGTGGACGCCTTCAACGTGATCGGCGAGATCCCGGGCGGCGAGAAGAAGGACGAGGTCGTCATGATCGGCGCCCACATCGACTCGTGGGTCGGCGGCACGGGAGCGACCGACAACGCCGCGGGCACGGCCGTCGCCATGGAGGCCGTGCGGATCCTGAAGACGCTCGACCTCGAGCTGCCGCGCACCGTGAGGGTCGCGCTCTGGGGCGGGGAAGAGCAGGGCCTCCTCGGCTCGCGCGCTTACGTCGCGCGCCACTTCGGCGACGACAAGACCATGAAGGTGCTCCCCGAGCACAAGCGGCTGAGCGTGTACCTCAACCTCGACAACGGCACGGGCAAGATCCGCGGCGTCTACCTCCAGGGGAACGACGCCGCGCGCCCCGTCTTCGAGAAGTGGCTGAAGCCGTTCCACGACCTCGGCGTCACGACGGTGACGATCCGCAACACGGGCGGCACGGACCACCTCTCGTTCGACGCGATCGGCCTCCCGGGCTTCCAGTTCATCCAGGACCCGCTCGACTACGGGTCGCGGACGCATCACTCGGACCTCGACGTCTACGACCACATCCAGGCAGGCGACCTCATGCAGAGCTCGGCCGTCATGGCGTACTGCCTGGCCGAGGCGGCGCGCCGCGACGAGCTCTTCCCGAGGAAGCCGCTGCCGCGCCCGCGTCGCTCGCTCGAGGAGAAGTGACCATGGCCGCGTGTCCCTTCTGCGGATCGGCCGACGTCCAGAAGCCGTTCTTCGCCGGGAGCCCCCTCCCCGGCTCGCCCGCGCCGGTCTTCGGCCAGGTCTTCAAGCACCAGAAGTGCAAGAAGTGCCACAAGTTCTTCGAGCCCAAGCTGCCCGGACCGGTCTTCGTCGTCCTCATCGTCATCACGATCGCCATCTCGATCGCGATCGCCATCATGGACCGGGTCGCGAACAAGCAGCTCTCGTTCGGCGAGTACACGCAGACGCTCACCTCCGGAAAGATCGGCGCGTTGCTCGTCTTCGTGGCCGCCATGGTCGCGATCAGCCGCCGGAAGCTGCAGGGCTGAGGGGCCTTCCACACGGATCGGGGAGAGGGCTTGACAGCGCATGTAGCTTCATGTTAGTATTACTATCATGAAGAAGACGAGACCCTACAAGAGCCCGCTCCGCGAGGATCAGGCGGCCGCGACGCGCGAGCGGATCCTCGACGGCCTGGCCAAGGTCCTCGCCGAGGGGGACGGCCACGACGCGAGCTTCCGCGCGATCGCCGCGGCCGCGGGCGTGACCGAGATCACCGTCTACCGCCACTTCCCGAGCAAGGAAGAGCTCATGAAGGCGTTCTGGTGGTGGCTCGACGAGCGCCTCACGAACCGGGGCATGCCCGAGCACGAGGGCGCGCTCCCGGCCGACGTGCGCGCGCTCTTCGTCGCGTTCGACGGGTACGAGCCCCTCATCCGCGCCTCGCTCCTCTCGCCCGAGGGCCGCGCGATGCGCATGAGCATGAACGCCGAGCGGCGCGCCGGCTTCGAGAAGGCGCTCGCCGCGGCGACCCAGGGCCTCCCCGCCGCCGAGCGGCGGCGGGCGAGCGCGGTGATCCAGCTCCTCTTCAGCGGCTACGCCTGGCTCTCCATGAAGGACCAGTGGGGGCTCTCCGGGGAGGAGAGCGGCGATGCCTCGGCGTGGGCGATCCAGCTGATCCTCGACCATCTCAACGGCAAGAAGCGCGCCTCGCGGCGCCAAGGAGAAGGCTCATGATCCGTCACCTGTCCATCCCGGCGCGCGACCCGCGCCGCGTCGCGACCGTCCTCGGCGAGATCCTCGGCGGGCGCGCCTATCCGTTCCCGGTCTGGCCGGGCGCGTGGATCGCGATCGCGGCCGACGCCTCGGGCACGGCGATCGAGGTCTACCCCGAGGACCGCGTCCTCGTCCCGGGCGTGGGCAAGCCCGGCGACGCGCCGTCGCCCGGCGGCTTCGCGACCGCGCCCCACGAGGTCCAGGAGGCGAAGGGCCAGGCGCCCTCGCGGATCGCGACCCACCTCGCCGTGGACACGCCGCTCGCGCCGGCCCAGATCCTCGCCATCGGCGAGCGCGAGGGGTGGCGCGCGGTCGCCTGCGACCGGAGCGGCGCGTTCGACGTGGTCGAGCTCTGGCTCGAGGGCCGCGTCCTCGTGGAGGCGCTCGACTCGAAGAACGCGAGCAAGATCGCGGGCTTCATGCAGCACGAGGTCCTCGCCTCGATGTTCGGGCCCGCCGCGCCCGTCCCCGCCGCCGCAGGCGCCGCGCGCTGAGGCCTCGACGCGCATTGCCCAAGAAGGGCCAGGGATCGAGAAGGGGGCGCGGTCAAAGGAGCGCGTGAGCACGGCCGTCGCCCCCGTCCTCGAGCAGAGGCGTTCATGGCCTCCATGCTGGAAGGCCTGATACGATCCCGCCCGGGGGACGTCTCGTGCACGAGTCGGAGCTCCGCCGCGAGAAGGTCCTCGGCGAGGGCGGCATGGGCGTCGTGCACCTCGTCACCGACCGGCGCCTCGGCCGGCGCGCCGCGCTCAAGGTGGCCAAGCCGGGCGACCCGGCGCTCGACGCGCGCTTCCTCCGCGAGGCGCAGGTCACGGCGCGGCTCGACCACCCCGGGATCCCGCCCGTCCACGACGCCGGGCGCACGGGCGCGGGCGAGCTCTTCATGCTCATGAAGTTCGTGGACGGCTCGTCGCTCGAGTCGCTCCTCGCGAAGGACCGGCCGTCCGAGCGCGAGCTCATCGCCATGCTCGCGAAGGCCGCGGACGCCGTCGCCTTCGCTCACAGCAAGGGCGTCGTCCATCGCGACCTCAAGCCCGCCAACATCATGGTGGGCGCGTTCGGCGAGGTCCTCGTCATGGACTGGGGGCTCGCGCGGATCCTCGCGGAGAGCGCCGAGATCGACGCGCGCCTGCGCTCCGAGCGGACGCTCGTGCCCGGCGGCGCCCAGCTCACGCAGGCGGGCTCGGTCCTCGGCACGCTCGGTTACATGCCGCCCGAGCAGGCGAGCGGCGAGGACGTGGGCGTCCGCGCCGACGTCTTCGCGCTCGGCGCGATCCTCGTCGAGATCCTCACGGACGAGCCGCCGATCACCGGCGCGTCGTTCGCGAACAAGCTGACCGCGACCGTGAAGGCCGAGATCGCGCGCCCGCGCGACCGGAAGCCCGGCGTGGCGGCCGAGCTCGACGCGATCGCCGCGAAGGCGCTCGAGGCCGACCCGGAGGACCGCTACGCCTCGGCGACCGAGCTCGCCGAGGACCTGCGCGCGTACCTCGAGGGCCGGCCCGTGTCGGTCCACCGCTACGGCGGCCTCGAGCGGACCGTGCGCCTCGTCCGGGCCCACCCGACCCTCTTCGTCGCGCTCGGGGTCGTCCTCGCGGCCGCCGCCGTCACGTCCGCGGTCTTCGTCGCGAAGAACCGTCAGCTCGGCGCCTCGAACGCCGAGCTCGCGAAGCAGATCGACGCGCGCGACGCCGCCGAGGAGGCCCGGCGGAAGGCGGACGCCGCCCGCGGAAAGGCCGCCCTCGACAAGGAGGCGGCGAGCCGCGCCCAGACGAGGCTCATCCTGGCCGAGGAGCTCCTGGCCCGGAACGACGCCAACGGCGCGGCCGAGAACTGCCTCGCCGCCGGGCGCGACTGGCCCGACCCTTCGATCCTGAACGGAGCCGCCCGCGTGCTCTGGCGGCTCCGGCGCTACAGGGAGTCGCAGGAGTCCCTCCGCGCGAGCATCCTGGCGACGCCTGCCTCCGACCCGCCTCCCTACGAGGCGCTCCTCCTCCACTCCGAGCACGAGGAGATGATCGACGGCGTCGACCGCGCGTGGGGGCTCAAGGAGATCGTCAAGCGCGCCGCCGCGCGCGGGGAGAGCGAGTCCGAGCCCGCCGTCGTCGCCGCCGTGTCGCTCGCCCTCCTCGACGGCGACGCGACCGCGGCGGTCACGGCGGCGGAGCGAGGCTTCGCGAAGCACTCGGGCTCGTACCGCGTGGGCCTCGCGCGGGCGCGCGCCCTCTTCGCGAACGGGAAGGAGGTCTACGGCGACCTGAAGAAGCTGAGGAACCCGGGGAGCATCGAGGACTCGGGCGGCCTCCTCCTCCGGTGCGACCTCAACGCGAGCCGGAAGAACACCGCCGGTGCGCTCTACTGGGCCGAGATCGCGTGCGAGCACGACCCGGACAACCCGAAGGTGTGGCTGCGCCGGGCCGAGCTCGAGGCGGCGATGGACTCCCAGAAGAGCTCCGGGGTCTTCGCTCACCGGCACGTCCTGAGAGCCCTCGCGCTCCACCCGGAGCTCGCGGCGGCGCTCGCGCTCCACGTGCGGATCGAGTGCTCCCACGCGAAGGAGGACTCGATCCTGAACGACATATGCAAGCGAGCGCTCGAGGCGTTCCTCGAGCGCTCGCCTGATGCCCCGGAGGCGCCGCGCGCGCGAGAGAAGCTCGCGCGGCTCCTCCAGGGCCGTTGATGCCGCGACGGCCCCTGGGCCGCTACGGCTTGACGGTGAGCCCGCGCAGGGTCACGCCGCCGGCCACGGTCGCGGCCGCGGCGTTCTGCCCGACGCGGAGCGCGGTGCCGTCCGCGAGGTTCTCGATCCAGATCTCGGTGTCCGTCGCGACCGCGGCTCCGGTGTGGATGCTCGCGTAGGCGACGCCCCCGCGCGCGATGTCGAACCCGAGGTTGCGCGACGTGAACGGCGAGAAGTTCGCGACTCCGATGTCGGTGAGCACGCCACCGTTCGGCGACGGGTTGCTGTTGACGCCGCCCTGCCGGGCGAGCCGCGCGCCGCCGGTCTCGTCGCGGAGGATGTAGAGCGTCGTCGTGTTGACGTTCGCGATGTCGGTGTAGGCGGCCCCGATCGCGCGCTGGTTGGCCGTGAGGTCGGTGTCCGTCCCGGCGAGCGCTCCCGTGTCCGGGTGGACGCGGAAGTTGTTGCCGTCGACGGCGACGGTGTCGTCGAAGTCCGTGACCACGCGGATCCGGTCCGGGACCGGATTGAAGTCGAAGCCCTCGAACGTGCCCGGGACCGCGCCGAACGTCGCCCCGGCGACCGCGGACACGTGCGACGCCACGCCCGAGATCGCGTTGAGCGTGTAGACGCGCCCGTTGCCGCCGTCCTTCGTGAGGAGGTAGAGCACGCCGTTCGCCGGGCGGTAGTCGATCGCCTCGCACGTCTCGCTCGCCGGGTTGATGAGCCCCGTGATCGGGACGTTCGAGAAGAGGAGCGTCGGCGTGCGCGCGCCGAACATGACGATCGAGCTATTGGTCGTGAGACCGACGAGCGTCGGCACCGACGGGAGGGCGCAGGCGAGGCCGCGGATGATCTGCGTCGTCCCGAAGTTCCCGATGAGCTGGGCCGAGTTCGCCGCCGCCGCCGTGTTGATCACGTAGAGCGCCGACGTCGTCGTGGTCGCGATGTTCAGCGACGCATAGCCGACCTCGGCCGTGCTGATGTCGTACCCGACCTGGTCGGTGATGTTCACGCCGAGCGTCGGCTGCGTCGCCGACAAGGTGCCGGCGTTCGGCGAGGTGAACGTGACGCTCACGTCGTTGACCGGATCGATGCCGTAGAGGGTGACCTGCGGGGCGGTCGCCCCCGCGAAGTTGTTGTTGTAGGCGACCGCCGTCACCGTGTTGGCGACCGGGTTGATCGCCCCGTCGGCGCCCGCGACCTGACCCGTCACGGGGCTGATCCGGAAGTTCTGGTCGGTGTCCGCGATGACGCGCAGGAGGTCGGGGACCGGGTTGAAGTCGACTCCGACCGTCGTCACCGCGCCGAAGGGCACCGAGCTCACGGCCGTGCAGACGCCCGTCGCCGGGTTCACGGTGTAGAGCTTGGCGCCGTTCGAGGTCGCGTAGAGGACGCCCGTCGCGGGCCGCACGTCGATCCCGGTGAGGAACTCGCCCGCGGGCACGCCGGTGAGGGTGACCGCGGCCGTGACCGTCTGGGGCCGGCCCGCGTCGAAGCTGAGGAGCGTGCCGTTCTGCGCGAGGCCGTAGAGCGTCGCGTTGTCGATCGCGAAGCTCGTCACGATCTCCTCGACGCCGACGGTGCCGACCGAGGTCGTGTTCCCGTTCGTGAGGTCAACCCGGAAGAGGGTCGAGACCGTCGCCGCGCCCGGAGTCGCGACGAGGTAGCCGACGTTGAGCGTCGTCGCGCCGCCCGAGAGGGCGCCCGTGCCGACGATGTCGAACCCGCCGACGGCGCCCGGGTTCATCGTGACCGGGAAGGGCGTCCCGTTGACCCCGGTGTTCGGGCTCGAGAAGAGGACGAGCGTATCGGCGCCCGACGTGTCGATGCCGAAGAGCTGCGTCGTCGTCGCCCCGTTGAAGTTGTTCGTGTAGGCGCAGTGCGTGACCGCCGTCACGCTGCCGTTCTGGTCACCGTCGACGAACGCGACGAGGCCCGTGTCGGGGTGGAGGCGCATGTTGTTCGGGTTGCCCGCGCCGCCGCCCGAGTCGGAGAGGACGCGGATCCGGTCCACGGTCGGGTTGAAGTCGAACCCGAAGTTCGTGCCCGGGAGCGCGAAGTCGGTCGGCGTGATCCGGGTCATGCTCCCGGTCGCGAGGTCGATCGTGTAGAGGCGCCCGCGCCCGGCCCCCTGCCAGAGAGCGTAGAGACCGCCGTTCGCCGGGCGGAAGTCGAGGCCCTTGATCGCGCCGCCGTCCGGGACCGTCACGTGGACGGTCGCCTCGATGCGGCCCGGAACCACGAGGTTGAAGCCGACGAGCTTGTTCGTGGCGGTGAGCGCCCAGCCGAGGCCCGTGCCGGAGCGCGCCGTCGACGTGATGTTGAAGGGCGTGCTCGTGACGTTGGGGAGCGTGCCCGACGAGGCCACGAGCGTGTAGCCCGTTCCGACGCGGTCGATCGAGAGGTCGTTGAAGCTCGCGATGCCGGCGATGCTCGCCACGGTGGTCGTGCCGCCGAGGTTGCCGCCGTTCGGGTTGTTCCCGATCGTGAGCGTGACGTTCTGGTTCACGTTCACCGTGTTGCCGAGCCCGTCCACGAGCTTGACGATGACCGAGGGGATCGCGGCGCCGATGCCCGCGTTCGCCGGCTGCTGCGAGAAGGCGAGGGCCGAGAGCGCCACGACGTCGAACGTGAAGCTCGCCTTGCGGCATCCGGGGCACGTGAAGTCGAGCCTGAAGCCCGTGCCCGCCGCGGAGACGTTGAGGTCCGTGAAGGTCGCCGTGGACTGCGAGATCGTCTTCGTGCCGTTCAGGACCGCGCCGACGGTCGGGACGACCGTGAGCGTGGCCGTGACGGGGAGGTTGTCCGCGGTGAGGGCGCCGGCCTCGTTCCGCTGCTGGACGGTGAGCGGCGGCGAGAAGGGCGCGTTCACGTTCACGCGCGCGGGCGTCGCGGAGGTGATGACGAGCTGGCGCGTCGTGTTCCGCTTGAAGACCGCGGCGATGCCGAGGCGGGTCACCTGGAAGCTCAGGCGCCCGGTCGTGAGGTTGACCGTGACGGGGATGACCTCGTTCACGCCGCCGTTGTCGATGACGACGAACACGTTCTCGCCCGTCATGCCGGGCTCGAGCTGCGCGATGTCGAAGGGCAGGGTGACCGTCACGGGCTGGTTGAACTGCGTCGTCCCGAAGTCCACGAAGGGACCGATGACGGTCGAGTTCGGCACCGTGATCGTCCGCGTCGTCCCCTGGATCGAGATCACGACGGTCGTGCTCGTCGCGCCCTGGGTCGCCGTGACCGAGGCGCCGTCGAGCGTGCCGCCCTGGATGATGACCGTGCCGCCGTTCGGCCCGATCGTGTTCGAGCCGCCGCCGCCGCCGCCGCCGCGGCTGCTCTTGCTGCAACCCGTCGCGATCGTCGCGAACAGCAGCGCGACCGCGAAACCCGCCGCGATCTTCTTGAGAGTGCCGGACATCGAGATCCCCCTCCGAGCGCGTGCGTCCCGGGCACCCCCCGGGGTTCGCAAACGCGCGAAACCTGTAGCATCCTCCGTCGCTCGCGCCCAGCCCTCCCCGGCGTGTCCATGGACGAAGGGTCCGTGCTAGAACCGCTCCCCATGAGCGACGAGCCGAGGATCACCGTCGAGATGCGCGGGCCCATCTTCCTCATGGGCCTCAACCGGTCGAAGAAGATGAACGCGTTCGACTCGACGATGCTGCTCGAGCTCAGCCGCGCGTTCGAGCTCTACGAGGCGAGCGACGAGCTCCGGTGCGCGGTGATCTTCGCGCACGGGGAGAACTTCACGGCGGGCCTCGACCTCGCCGAGGTGGCGCCGCGCATGATGAGCGGCGAGATGGACCTCGGGGCCGGCGTGGACCCATGGGGGGTCTTCGGGCGGCAGCGGACGAAGCCGACCGTGATCGCGGTCCACGGGCGGTGCCTCACGCTCGGGATCGAGCTCTGCCTCGCGCAGGACGTGAGGATCGCGGCGTCGAACACGAAGTTCGCCCAGATCGAGATCAAGCGCGGGATCTTTCCGTTCGGCGGCGCGACGTTCCGGCTCCCGCAGGTCGCGGGCTGGGGCAACGCCATGCGCTGGCTCCTCACCGGCGACGAGTTCGACGCCGCGGAGGCGCTCAGGATCGGCCTCGTCCAGCAGGTCGTCGAGCCGGGCCGGCAGCTCGCGGCCGCCATCGAGATCGCGGAGACGATCGCGGCCCAGGCGCCGCTCGGCGTGCGCGCGACCATCGCCTCCGCGCGCCGGTCCCTCGTGGAGGCGGATGCGGCGAAGGCGCTCATGCCCGAGCTCCAGAAGCTCATGGCGACCGACGATGCCCGCGAGGGCATGATGTCCTTCATGGAGCGGCGCGCGGCGAAGTTCGAGGGCAAGTAGTCTCGCGAATCTCCGGGCTCGGGGTGCCTGGCCTCGTTACTCTCGACACGTCCCCCGAGCGACGAGCCAGGAAGCTCGGGGGGGCTCAACGGACCGGGCAGGGCGCGATGACCCTTGCCGGTTCGCGTCGCAGACCTCGCTGTGCTCGATCCTGAGCGGGGCTCGAACGAATCGTCTTCGCGCGTTCGAGACCGGAGCCGCAAGGAGAGCCGAGCCCAATGGACCCGCTGATCACCCCGCTCATCATCGGGGGCGTCGTCCTCGCCGCCGTCTTGTTCTTCGTCATCACCGCGCGCGCGTCGGTCCGCTCCCAGCCGACGTACTCGTGGCAGAACGAGCACCCCAGGGAAGACCAGTCCCTCGGCGCCGCGTGGAGTCGCATGTTCCGGTGGCTCGCGGGCAAGAGCTGAGCCGCCGCTCCTGAGCCGCCGCGTGGCGTATGATCCCCGCCGTGCCGGGGTCACGCGTCGCCACGATCATCGCCCTCGCCGTCTACCTCGGCACGCTCATCGTCGTCGGCATCGTCACGCGCCGGCGCTCGACCGGGTTCGCGGGCTTCGTCACGGGCGGGGGCTCGATCCCGCCATGGATGCTCGCGGTCTCGTTCCTCGCGAACTTCATCTCGTCGAACTCGTTCGTCGGGCACGCGGCCAAGAGCTACGAGACGGGCCTCATCTGGTGCCTCGTGGGCATCATCATCGTCGCCTCGTGCGCGCTCTCGTGGGTCGTCTTCGCGCCGCGCTTCGCGGCGTTCTCGCTGGAGCACGGCGCCGTCACGCTCCCCGACTTCTTCGAGAGGCGCTTCGCGTCGCGCGGCCTCACCGCGCTCGTGAACGGGATCGTCGTCGTCTCGTCGCTCCTCTACGTCCTCGCCGTCCTCCGCGGGACGGGGCTCGTGCTCGGCTCGGGGCTCGGGGTCTCCTACGAGGCGGCCCTCGTCATCCTCTGGGTCGTCACGCTCGCCTACTGCTGCCTCGGCGGCCTCTGGGCCGACGTCTCGACGGACGTGATCCAGGCCGTCTTCCTCGTCCTCGGCGCCGTGGGCCTCTTCCTCGCGGTCGCGACGGCCGCGCCCGACCCGGCCGCCGCGCCGCGGCCGATCTCACCGCCGCCGCTCGGCCTCGTCCTCGCGGTCGGGATGGGCGGCGGCCTCAAGATGCTCGCCGACCCGAAGCAGGTGATGGTCTTCTTCGCGCTCCCGTCGGAGGAGGCCGCGCGCCGCTTCCGCTGGATCGGGCCGACCCTGCTCCTCGTCTGCTACGCGTGCCTCCTCCCGGTCGGCTTCCTGGCCCGGCCGCTCGTCCCCGGCGTGAAGGACCTGGAGACGCTCGTCCCGACGCTCATCTTCGACCGGCAGCTCGTCGGCGCGTGGTTCGGGACACCGTTCCTCGTCGCGCTCCTCGCGGCCTCGATGTCCTCGCTCGACTCGGCGCTCCTCGTCATCGCCTCGTGCCTCGAGAAGCACGTCGTCGCGCCGCTCCTCCGCCGCGAGCCGAGCGACCGGCGGACGCGCGTCGCCCTCCTCGCCGTCGCGACGGCGGCGCTCGCGCTCGTCGTGCGGCCCATCGCCGGGATCATCGAGCTCACGACCTTCGCGGGCGCGCTCATGGGCGCGGCCGTCCTCCCCGCGATCTGCGTCGGCCTCTCCGCGCAGCGAGTGCCCGCGTACGCGGCCGGGCTCTCGATCGCGCTCGGAGTGCTCGGCGCCGCGGCGGGCAAGCTCGGGCCGGCGTGGCTCGGGATCCGGTCGCCCTGGTTCCAGGACGTGATCGTGGGCCTCGCCGCCTCGACGCTCGGCCTCGCGCCCTGGCTCCTCCGAGCTAGGGGTTCGCCCCCGCCAGCACCCAGTCCTTGATCGTCTGGGCCTCGGCGGTGGTGAGCTTGTCCGACATGGCGCCGCCCGCCTGGGTCTTCACGACGATGAGGCTCTTCGTCGCGTCGCCCGGCACGACGTACGTCGCCGGCGTGTTGTAGGTGCTCACGCCGTTCCGCACGCGGGCGTAGATCGCCGGGCCGCCCGCCACGTCGGTGAAGGGCGCGAAGCTCGACGGCCCGTTCTGCGTGTGGCAGACCGTGCACTTCGCCTCGAGGATCGGCTTCACGTGCGTCGCGAAGGAGAGCGCCGGCGCGGCGTAGGTGAACGCGCCCACCTTCGTCGCCGTGCCCTGCGTGCTCGACGCGACGACCACGTCGACGCGGCCGGCGGCGTGAGCGCCCGTCTTGCCCGTGATCTTCGTCGCCGTCACGACGCGCGCGGACAGCTCGACGCCGCCCACCTTGACCGACGTCACGTTGAGGAAGTTCGTGCCCGTGATCGTGACGGCGGTGCCGCCCGCGGGCGGGCCGCTCGCCGGGCTGATCGCCTTGATCGTGACGCCGTAGGTGAACCCGTTCGCCTTGGTGACGGTGCCGTTCGTCGCCGACTTCACGACGACGCTCACCTTGCCCGGCGCGTGGGCGCCCGTCTTGCCCGTGATCTGCGTCGCCGTCACGACGAGGTTCGTGAGCGCGACGCCCCCGGCGGTCACCGACGTGACGTTGAGGAAGTTCGTGCCCTTGATCGTGAGGGCCGTGCCGCCCGCGACGGGGCCCGAGACGGGCGCGATCGACGCGATCGTCATGGGCACGTAGTAGGTGAACGCGCCCGCCTTCGTCAGCGTCCCGTTCGTCGAGGAGGAGACGACGAGGTCCACCTTCCCCGCGGCGTGGGCGCCGGTCTTGCCCTGGATCGTCGTCGCGGTCACGGAGAGGTTCGTGAGCGCGACGCCGCCGAGCTTGACGCTCGTGATGCTCGCGAAGTTCGTCCCGGTGATCTTGACCGTCGTGCCGCCCGTCGTCGGGCCGAGCTTCGGCGCGATCGAGGAGAAGGTCATCGTCGCCGCCGCCGTCGTCGCCGCCGCGCTCGGGCTCGCGCCCGTGGGGGCCGGGGCGGGAGAAGTGGTGCGCGCCATGACGGCGTAGACCGACGCGAGGAACGGGAGCGGCGTCCACTCGTGCTCCGCGATCGCCGCGTCCGAGCCGGCGAGGAGCGAGTCGCCGCCCGCGAGCACGCGGATCGGGCTCCCGCCCTCGGGGTAGCTCGCGTCGAGCTCGAGCGAGCCCGTCTCATCGAGGAGGTTGAGCTCGCCCCTCTCGGTGCCGACCCAGAGCGCGCCGTCCCAGCCCGCGAGCGC
>CAZYLP010000153.1:0-13063 GCA_964648345.1 uncultured Planctomycetota bacterium | reverse complement strand
TCTTCGTGCGCGAGCGCTCGCGCGAGCGCGCGGAGCGCGAGCGCCTTCACGCCGGGGCCGGCGCCGTTCGAGAGGGCGACGGCCTCCTCGGCCTCGCCCTTCGCGCGCTTCCTGAGCGTGAGCGGGTCGTCGCGCGCGTCGTCGGTCTCGGTGTCGCCGTCGAGCTCGGGCTCGCTCTCCGTCTCGCCCGGCGGCGCGTCGAGCGCGTCGAGGCGGACGAGGTCCGTCTCCGCGAAGCCCGCCCAGAGCTCGGCGCGCACGTCGGTCTCGGACGCGCTCTTCCCGGAGCGCGTCGTCGCGGAGCCGGCCTTCTCGCCGAGCGCGTCGCGCGCGGCCTCGAGCTTGGCGCGCGCGCCGCGCGGCCTCCCTGCCGAGAGGAGCGCGAGGCCGAGCCCGACGAGCGAGCGTCCGGCGCCGGGGAGGTCCTGCTGCGAGAAGCGGAGCTCGACGGACCGCGCGAGCATCTTCGGCGCGAGGTCGCCCTCGCCCGCTCGACGCGCGAGCTCGCCCGCCTCGTGGAGCGCGGCCGCGAGACCCGAGAGCTCCTCCTTGCGGCGAGCGGGCTCGTCGGGGATCCCGGTCTCGCGGGACTCGATCTCCTTCTTCGCGGCCTCGAGCGCGCGGCGGAGGTCGCCGCGGCCGAGGTGGAGCGCGCGGATCTGGCGGTAGACGAGCGCCACTCCACGACGGTCGTTCTCCGCGGCCTGGAGCTCGGCGCTCTCGACGAGACGCTGGACGGCGCGCGGGAAGTCACCCGCCTCCTTGTCGAGGGCGGCGAGGTTGCGGAGCGCGACGGCGCGCTGCCGCCGGTCCTCCGCCTCCGCGGCCACCTGGTAGGCACGCTCGTGCGCGGCGCGCGAGGCGGCGGCGTCGCCCTTCTCCTTGACGACGAGGCCGAGCTGGTTGAGCGTGCGCGCGAGCGCGGGGCGCTCGCCGAGCTTCTCGAGGATCTTGAGCGCGTCCTCGAGGACCTTCTTCGCCTGCTCGTGCTCGCCTTGCTGCGAGAGCACCGAGCCGAGCGCCGTGCGCGCGAGCGCGGCCGTGGCCGTGCCGTCCTCGTAGCAGGAGAGGGCCTTCTCGAAGAGCTCCTTCGCCTTCGCGAGGTCGCCTTGCTCGAGGGCGGACTCGCCCTTCTTGAAGTGCACCTCGCCCAGGTGCGCGAGACTCAAAGGCCCCGTCTCCCGGCGAGACTGTATTCAGGCCGGACTCTGCGCGCCACCACCTCGTTGCAGGGGGGCCGCACCCACCGGCCCCCCTGCGTCCCCCCTACAACATTTGTTGCACCGGGCCCTCCTTCTCGCGCAGGGACCGCAACTTCCTGAGCTTCGGGACGAGGAGGAAGGCGAGCGCGAAGGCCGTCGTCACGAGGCCCAGGAAGGTGCTCGTGGAGAGGCCGAGGATCTCTCCGCGGTTCGGGTCGCCCCTGAAGCGCTCGACGATGACGCGGAGCGGTCCGTAGGCGGCGAGGTAGACGAGGCCTGCCGTTCCTCGACGCAGTTTCTTCCTGACGAGGAGGACGAGCACGGCGGTGAGCGCGAGCTCGTAGCCCGACTCGACGAGCTGGGTCGGCAGGACCGGCAGCGAGCGCTCGGCGGTCCTGTCGATCTTGCCCGAGCTCACCTGCTCGATGAAGGGAGCGCTCTCTCTCGCGAAGCAGAGACCGTGAGGGCTCTCGATGCCGTAGCAGCATCCATAGAGGAAGCAGCCGATCCGTCCGACTCCATGCGCGAGCGCGATCGATGGTGCGGTCGCGTCCGCCATCTCGAGGTACGAGAGGCGGAGGTAACGGCACGCGGGCCACGCGGCCGCCGCCCCTCCGAGCGCCGACGCATAGAACGTGAACCCGAGCCCGCTCCAGAGAGTGACCCCGGGGTCGGTCAGAACGGAATGAACGTGGCCGACGATGTAGCCGGCCACGATGACGATGAGGCCGAACGCGACCGTCGTTCGACGCGGGACCCGATCCTTCTCCGCGGCCCACATCCCCATCTGCACGGAGAGGTACAGAGCGAGCCCAAGCATGAATCCGTACGAGTGAAAGACTCGCTCCTCGCCGAGGAGCTGGAAGCGAAGCAGGACCGGGTACACACAGGGATTGAAGCAAAAATGAACCAGAAACGACCGCGGGGGAACGGAAGTGCTGCCGTAAACCCCGTTGCCATCGTCCGCGACGAACGGTCTCCTCCATGCACTAATCCAGGCGGGATAACGGAAAGGGGTCCTCGGAGACCCCCCGATGAAACGAACGCTCCTGGTCCTCCTCTTCGCGTGCTCCCTGCTGATGCCGGGGATCGCACGTGCGCAGGACCCCAACGCGGAGCCTTATCCGGTCGGCAAGCGCGTCTACGTGAACCACCCCGTCACCGGCTGGGTGTGGCCCGTGGGCCGGATCGCGGGGAAGAACCCCGACGGGACCTACAAGGTCGAGATCTACGCCTTCGGGAACGACAAGACCGGCGGCGACTGGTACGGCGAGTTCGAGCGCCGCAAGCACGTGATCCCCGTCCCCGGGGAGCACATCCTCTTCACGGGCCAGCCGATCAAGACGGTGAACGTCTCCGCGGCCGAGCTCGACCAGAACAACCGCGTCAAGTGGAACGCGCTCGCCCGCCTGAACGGCAAGGTGTGGCCGAAGGCGCGCGTGATCAGCGACACGGGCGACAAGGTCGAGGTCGAGGTCTTCAAGGACGACGGCACGACCGAGAAGCAGACCCTCACGGGCGACGCGCTGAAGGACTTCCGCGAGATCAACGGCTCGACGGTCCCGACCGGCGTCACGGCCGACGTGGACAAGATCGTGGCCGAGGTGATCGCGGAGAAGAACAAGGAGCTCGAGGCGAAGGGCTTCAAGCTCGGAGACGGCACGCCCTACAGCCGCATGCACACGGTCGGCGAGATCGTGGACGCGGTGAACGCGGTCGCGGAGAAGTACCGCCCTCTGATCTTCGAGGCGCGCAACAACCCTTACGAGGTGTTCGCGCTCCAGGAGGAGATGCTCCGCGAGGCGTACGCCGCGTTCGAGGAGAAGGCCGGCATCCAGCACGGCGGCCGCACGACGACGACGGCGGAGTTCAAGAAGTACGGCACCGACATCATGGCCGAGGTGCGCCGCCGCGGCGGGAACCCCTCGTCGCTCGAGGGTGACCTCCTCAACCGCGCGATCGCGTGCTTCAACAAGTCGGACGTGTTCTGGAAGGTCATGAACCTCGCGAAGGTCCCCGCCCTCACGGGCGTCGGCTTCCGTCCGTTCAGCACGGGCGGCCACGGGATCGTCGTCGCGCGCTTCGAGAACCCGTTCGTGAAGACGACCTCGCCTCTCGAGAACCTCGGCGGCTTCAAGATCGTCGAGACGACCGAGGGCTTCGAGGACGCGCTCACCCGCGCCACGACGCCCGTCTGGCGCAAGTTCGGCGACCGGAACGGCCTCGACTACATGTCGGCGTTCGACCCCATGCGCGCGGGCGAGCTCATCCGTTCGCTCGGCGAGAAGCTCGTCGAGATGATCTCGGGCAAGCCGAGCACGGACCGCGTCGCCGACCGCACGGCGGACCGGACCGGCGCCCTCGACCGTGGCTTCTCGCGCACGTCGAACACCGCCGGCATGAGCAACGTGCTCAACGACCGTCTGCGTGATGCTCGCGACGGCGCCAAGGACCGCGCCCGCAGCCGCTGATCGATCCGTGTCCCCTCGATGTTTCCGATGGCCGGGGCTAGTCTCCGGCCATGCGTAAGTACGTCGTCCTCGCGCTCCTCCTCCTCGCCTCGGGCTGCTCCGATCTCCGCTACGTCGAGCGCGCCCGCCGCGAGCCGCGATGGGCTCCGAGCATCGCGTGCTACCCGCCCATGCAGGTCGCGCTCGGCTTCATACCGGGCCAGAAGGACTACCTCCGCGGCGAGGAGGTGACGGTCTACGGCTACGAGCAAGGTGTCCAGCTCCACTTCTCGCTCAGGGACGCGACGCTCGCGTCGCTCCTCGATGCGGCGGGCGGGCTCCCGAAGTTCGCGACGCGCGAGCGCGAGCACCTCGGAGTCGTGCGCGCGGTCTGCGACTTCCCGGGCGGCGAGGGCTACTCGTTCTCGTTCAAGAACTGGCGGCGGCGCGACGCCCTCGCGCTCCTCGCGGACGTGTCGGGCCGCGCGATCATCGTCGGGCCCGACGTGAACGACACGATCGACGTCGAGGTGAAGGGAGCCCCGCCGATCGCGGTGCTCCGCCTCCTCGCCGACGAGGGCGGGGTCGTGATCCTGGAAGACGACTCCTTCTAGCTGACCTTGGCCTCGGCGGGCGCAGGCGCCGGGGACGGAGCGGGCGCCGGAGCCGCCGCAGCGGTCGGAGCCGGGGCCGCAGCAGCCGGAGCCGGCAGGGCCGCCTGGGTCGCCGTGCACCCGATCGGCCCGATCGTGCGGACGGGGTCGTTCTCCATGACCCTCGTGCCCTCGGGCGGCTTGCCGCCCATGGAGCGCATGTAGGAGGCGACGACGCCGCGCGGGAGACCCGACTCGATCCAGGGGTTCTCCATGAAGTCGCGCGCGGTCCGCACGAGGAGACCGATCTGCGCGCCGTTGCCGAGGCGGTGGTCGAACGTCGCGCCGCACGTGAGCTTCGGCCGGATCTTGATCTCGCCGGCGACGGCCATGGGCTCGTCCACGACGCGCCCGACGAGGCCGATCACGCCGACGCGCGTCACCGGGATGAGCGGCGCGTAGGCGAGGTCGATCCCCATCATGCCGACGTTCGTGAGCATGACGGTCCCGAAGGGGTCGCTCGTGACGCCGGGGAGGAACGAGAGCGGGAGGCCGAGGTTGAAGTCCATGAAGGTGAGGAACTGGAGGATCTTCCGGATGAGGAACGGCGGGAACTTGGAGAACAGGCCCTTCTGCGTCTTCTCGTACTGCTTGTCGGTGCCGGAGCGGATCGACATGGCCTTGTCGCGGAGCTCCTTCGCGATCTCGACGACCGACTTCTCATCCGCGCGCTCGACGACGACGCCCGAGAGGTCCTTCCCCTTGTCCACGTCGACCTGGAAGTACATGTCGACGGTGTCCTTGTAGTAGGGCTTCCCCCAGATGATCTTCGAGTTGAACTGGGGCGCCGCGCGCATGCCGAGGGCGAGGCCCTTCCCGACGAAGATCCCGGGGCTCACCTTGACCCCGTGCTCCTCCTCGATCTTCTTCGCCATCGCGAGCATGTTCGTCGCGTCGAGGAACATGGTCCCGTAGATCGAGCCGTCACGCGGCTTGTCCCAGAAGGCGAGCGCGAAGCGGCGGAAAGAGCCGAGCTTCTCGGGCTTGATGTAAGGCATGAAAAGACCTCGGGGCGAGATTCTACATGCACGGAAGTCTCGGCGTCGCTAGTCTTCCGTGAATGGCCGGGACGCAAGAACCCCATCGTATCCAGGGGGTCCCCTCCGCGGGGTCGAGCGGCCGGAACTCGGCGCTCCCCGCGAATTCGTCGGTGCTTCCGACGAGCGAGAAGCTCGTCAACGAGCTCATCCTCAAATCGTTCCGGCTCGGCGCGAGCGACATACACCTCGAGCCGTACCCCGACCACCTCATCGTCCGTGCCCGGATCGACGGCGTCCTCCAGCCGCTCGAGAAGGTCCCGGGCGATCAGATGAAGCAGGCCATCTCGCGGCTCAAGATCATGTCGAACCTGGACACGGGCGAGTCGCGGACACCGACCGACGGGCGCTTCAACTTCGCCCGCTACGAGCCGACCGCGAAGGAGCTCGACGTCCGCGCGACCTTCCTGCCGACCTTCTTCGGCGAGAAGGCCGTCCTCCGCCTCGTCGATCACTCGAAGCTCAAGATGTCGCTCGAGGAGCTCGGCTTCACGCCCGAGGCCAACCGCGTCTACACCGCCGTCGCGTCGCGGCCGAGCGGGATCGTCCTCCACGTCGGGCCCCAGGGCTCGGGCAAGACGACGACCGCTTACGGCGCTCTCAAGAACGTGCCGCGCCCGCAGGCGAGCCTCGTCACCGTCGAGGAGATGATCGAGTACGTCATCCCCGGCGTCACGCAGGTCCAGCTCAACCCGGACCAGGGGCTCCACTACAAGAACGCGATCCACGGCGTCCTTCGCCAGGACCCGGACGTGATCCTCGTCGGCGAGATCAAGGAGGCCGAGACCGCGCGCGTCGCGATCGAGGCGGCCATGTCCGGCCGGCTCGTCCTCACGACGCTCCACGCGACGAACGCGCCCAAGGCCGTCGAGCGGCTCGTCGAGCTCGGCTTCTCGCGCGCGCAGGTCGCTCACTCGGTGGCGGGCGTCGTCTCGCAGCGGCTCGTGCGCCGTCTCTGCCTCGACTGCCGCGAGCGGATCTCGCCCTCGACGCTGATCCGGAGCGCGCTCGTCCTCCCGCCGACCGCGCAGGCGGTCTACAAGGCGAAGGGCTGCCGCAAGTGCGGGACGAAGGGCTACCGAGGCCGCGTCGCGCTCTTCGAGGTCGTCGCCTTCTCCGACCGCATGCGCGAGGCCGTCGCGTCGAACGCGACGCCTTTCCAGCTCGACGCGATCGCGATCTCGGAGGGCACGGTGCCGCTCCTTCGCGACGCGGTCGAGAAGGTGCTCCGGGGCGACACGGCCGTCGAGGAGATCCTCCGCGCCCTCATCAACGTCTCCGTGGAAGACGTGGGCGCGATCACCGAGCCGGGCGACATGGTCAACTTCTTGAAGACCGTGAGGGACCAGTTCCTCCCGCAGGCACCCGCGCCTCCGGGCTCAGCGCCGAGCTCGAGCGCGATCCTCCTCCCGCCGCGCGGCCAGACGGGGACGTTCCCCGCGCGCCAGACCAACTCCTTCCCGGCGGGCATGCTCGAGCCGCGGCCGCCGAGCGGCCGGATCAAGCTCCCCGAGGACATGTACGGCGGCATGTCGTCGCCCGCGCCGCCGCCGCTCACGCCGACGGTCGCCGCGCCGCGCGACCCGCGGAGCACGTCGAGCGAGGACCTCCTCCGCACGATCGTGTCCTCGCTGCCGCCCGAGGTCGCCGCCAACCTCGCGCGCGCCGCTCAGGTCCAGCTCCCGACGCCTCAGCCCGTCGCGCAGCCCGCGCCTCGTCCGCCCACGGCGACGCTCTCGCCCGAGCTCCTGCGGCAGCTGCAGGAGCTCCAGAAGCGGCTGAATCGGTCGGGGGAGCATCCGATCTAGCGAAGGCGACCGCCGGCACGGGCGGGCGACGGCCAGTACGTTGCGGACGCAACTACTTTCTTGAACAAACGAGGCCGGCGAGCGACACTCGATGTCGCTGTGCCCGATTCGACCGCGACGCTCGCATCGCCGCATCTCCTGGGTCTGCCAACCGCGACCCTCGAGGCGCTCGCGTGCGGGCGAGAGCAGCCGCCCGCTCCCCCCGTCATCGCGGAGGACGTGACGGCCTCGTGACGCCCACCGAGAGGAGACGACCCGTGACCACGAGAGTCGCGCCGGGCCGCGGCCAGGCCGCCAGGATCCTCGCGCACCTGCGACGGATGATCCACGCGATCCACGCCCAGTCGGCGGCCATCGAGTCCGCGGCGAGGCTCACGGGTCCGCAGCTCTGGGCGCTCCGCGAGGTCGTCAACCAGCACGACGGGATCACGCTCGGCGAGCTTGCCGAGCGACTCGTCCTTCACCGGGCGAACGCCGGACGGCTCGTGGACCGGCTCGCCGGAAAGGGCCTCGTGCGGCGCGAGACGCCCGAGGAGGACCGGCGTGTCGTCCTCGTGCGCCCCACCTCGGCGGGCCGCCGCCTCGCCGAGCGGGCTGTCGCGAACCCCGTCCAGGCCGACTTGCTCGTGCGGCTCGAAGCGCTCCCGGCGAGCCAGGTCGATGCGATCGAGAGCGCATTCGCCCACGTGGTCGGGCTCCTCGGCGCCGAGAGGGTGCCGGCGGGACCTCTGTTCAACGGGCGCGTCGAGGGCGACGAGCCCCGCTCGCGGCGGCCAGGGCGCGGCGCGCGGATCAAGCGCTGATCGGCGCCCCTGGCACGCGTCCGCGCCCCCGGGCCGCCGCAGGGGATCATGAGCGCTCGAGCGCGCGTGCGAGCTCGGCGTGCTCGGGCGGGAGCCTCGACGCGCGTGCGCGCAGCGCCAGGGCGAGGGCTCGGGGCACGTCGAGCGCCTCGCCCCGCTCCCGGCGCTCCTCGTAGGTGCGCCGCCAGTCCGCGGCGAGGCGGAGCGACCAGTTCTCAGCCTTGACCGTGCCCGGCTCGTTGTAGACCTCGCGGAGCCCGAAGAGGTCCGAGAAGAACACGAGGACGTGTCGCGCGTCCCCCACGAAGATCTCCGCGAGCGCGGCCTGGGCGACGCGCCTCGGATCGCGGAGGAGCTCCGCCGCGAACGCCGGGCGCGCGCGGGGATCGACGACCAGCCGGGTGGCTAGGTAGGCGGCGCGGTCGCGGAGCGATCCGTCGGCCGCCCACGCATCGACGAGGAGCCAGATGGGGCGGGTGTCGTGGTTCCCGATCATGATCCAGTCGCGCGGCGACGCGTTCTCGCCGCGGTAGACGTCGAGCGGGTCGCGGGGGTCCGCCTTCTGCGTGATGCGGAAGCGCCCGAACCCGAACCGCTCGATGACCCGGAGGAGCGGCGTCGGGCACGTGCTCAGCACCTCGAAGGCGAGCGCCTCGCGGTCGAGACCGCGCGCGGCGACGGCCTCGACGATGACCTCCACGAGCGCGCCGTGGCGCCGCACCTGCTCGTCCGTCAGCTCGCCGGCCCACGCGTCCGCGAACCGCGGGACCGAGCGATCTAGCTGCGACGGAGAGACGATCGAGAACCCGGCGAGCCGCGGGTGATCCGCGAGGTCGGGCGACGCGTAGAGGCGGGCGCCCGACCGGACGGCGCGGGCGTCGTCCCCCGTGCCCGCCTGGTAGACCCAGGGGCACACGAGGCCGTGCGGGTGGTCGATCCTGAGGCCGTCGTACTCCGCGAGCATCTTGGCGATGCGCTCGCCAATGAACGCGCGCGCCTCGTCCGGCTGCCCCGGATCGAACACCGGATAGCCCCACGGCTGGCCCTCGGGGTTCGTCCGGCTCGGGGGCGCGCCGAGCAAGTACTCCTCGAGGAACAGCGCGCGCCGGTGCCACCAGTCGGCGAGCGAGACCCCGACCTGGAGGTCGCCCAGGACGGCGAGGCCGAGACCTCTGGCGAATGACCGGAGCTCCCGGTGCTGCTCGTGGACCACGAACTGCTCGAAGGCGTAGCGGTCGATGGCCACGGCGTGCGTGCGCGCGAGCTCGAGTCTCCGGCGCGCGAGCGCGCTCTCCTCGCCAGGCCTCGGGGCATGGAGTCTCGCGTCCAGGTGCTCCGAGGCGCCGTCGCGCCAGGTCCTCCAGTCCGCGCTCCCGTGCTTGCGGGAGAGGACGGCGAAGAGTGCGTCGCGCTCGAGCCAGGCCGCGCTCCGCTGGACGAAGGCGTCGCACCGCTCCACGAGCGCGCCGACGTGACCCGGCGCGTCGCCGCGACGCGCGCGGAGCGATCGGTAGGCAAGGTCGAGAGCGGCCTCGACGGCGCGCGCGGCATGCTGGCGGTGCACGCGGGTCGGGCTCCCGGAGGGCCGACACGCGATGAGCGCCTCGAGCCGATCCCGGGGGAGGAGCCCGCACCACGCTTCGTCGAGAGCGAGCGGTCCGAGCGCGATCGACTCCGCGTTCCTCGAGAAGAGCGTCCCGTCGTAGGGGGAATCGTCCCCCGCCGAGGTCTGCCCCTGCGGGCCGAGCTGGATGGCGTCGAAGCCGAGCCCCGCCGCGAACCGGAGGAGCTCCCGTGCGCCGGCGGAGTACGGGCTCCCACGCCCCGTGTCCTCGTCCGGCTCGCCGGGGAACGACGGGTCGTGGATGGAGAGCGCGAGCCGGCGCACGCCGAGCATCCGCAGCGCGTCGATGACCAGGTCGCGGACCGGAGACGTCACGCCGCGACCCATGACGCGGCCGCGTCCGCGCTCCGGGACCGCTTCGAGAGCACACGTTCCAGATGGTTGCGTGCGCAACTCCAATGCGAAGCCTGACTCTCGTCCACGAGCTCACCGACGCTTTGCTCGTCGTGCTGACCGTCGTTCTGGCGGCCCAGGGCGTGATCGCGCGCCGCGAGGCCACGATCTCCGAGACGGAGAAGCGGAGCGACACGCGCCTGATCCGCGCCGCCGACGACCGGGAGAAAGGGCTCAGGATCCGTTGCGTCGTCGCCGGCGCGTCGACCGGTCATGCGCGCCGGCCCGACATCGCGCTCGACGGCCTCGGGAAGCGTACGGCGGTCACGGGGTGCGACGAGCGCGGGCTCGAGCGGCCGGACGACTACGTCCCCGGCCCCGGCCCCGAGTCGTTCTCTCTCGAGGTCTCGGAGTCGCTCGGCCCGAGGCGGAGCTTCGAAAGGCGCGTGGCCTTCGACGCCGTCGGGGTCGCCGTCGTGACGGCGGTCATGGGGACGATCGTCGGCGGCCTCCTCGGGACGACGCTCGTGGAGCGACCCGTGCGGCGTTTCGTCGAGAAGGTGTGTCTCGTGGGATCGGGAGACTTCGGTCATCCGGTGGAGCTTACCTAGCGGGACGTGCTCGGGCTTCTGGCGTCGCGATGAACTCGGTCACGTGGCCGCGGCGGCTCGTCGCGGCCGTGCGCGACGCGGCCTCGCGCCACACGGCCGCGTGCGCGACGGAGACTGGTGGAGACGAGAGGGTGCCACGTCCTCGCGGAGGACGACGCCCTCGTCGACCTCGATCAGGGGCCCGACGCGGATCGCGAGACGGGCTCTCCGCGGTTCGAGCGCCCCGCGCCGATCGACGGCCGCCGAGCCGAGACCCCGTCCAGGGCGCCGGCGAACGACGCGCACCAGCGCTCGGCGGTCTGCTTCTCGACGCGGGCGAGGAGCGCCGCCTGCCGGCGCTGTCGCTCCGCGAGCGGCATGGACAGGGCGTCCGCGAGCATGCGCGCCGTGCCCTCGGTGTCGTAGGGGTTCACGATGACGGCCTCCGCGAGCTCCACCGCCGCGCCCGCGAACCGGCTCAGCACGAGCACGCCGGGGTCGCCGGTCTGCGAGGCCACGTATTCCTTGGCCACGAGGTTCATGCCGTCCCTGAGCGGAGACACGAAGCCGACGTCGGCCTCGCGGTAGAAGGCCGCGAGCTCGCGCTGCGTGTACGAACGGAAGAGGTAGCGCACCGGGACCCAGTCCGTGTCGCCGAACCGCCCGTTGACGCGCCCGACGACCTGCTCGACCTCGCGGCGCTGGCGGACGTACTCGGCGACGCGCGTCCGCGAAGGCGCCGAGATCTGCACGAACGACACCCGCCGCCGCCACCGCGGGTGGAGCTCGAGGAAGCGCTCGTAGATCTGCAGCCGCTCGACGATCCCCTTCGTGTAGTCGAGGCGGTCCACGCCGAGGATGAGCTTCCGCCCGTGGACCGCATCGCGGAGCACGCGGCCGCGGCGCCGGGCGCTCCGCTCGTCGGCCCACGCGGTGTAGGGGGCCGGGTCGATGCCGATCGGAAAGGCGCCGACGCGCTGGCCGTTGCCGGCGACCCGCTCGCGCTTCAGGGCGACGGCGTAGTTGTCCGCGTACGCCGGCGTGTGAAAGCCGACGACATCGTAGGCCGCAAGGTCCTCGAGCACCTCCTTCGCCCATGGCAGGAGCGCCAGGACGTCGTGCGGCGGGAACGGGATGTGGAGGAAGAACCCGATTGGACGAACGACGCCGCGCCTCCTCAGGGCACGCGCCAGCGGGATCAGGTGGTAGTCGTGCACCCAGATCCGATCCTGAGGGCGGACGAGCCGCGCGACGATCCTGGCGAAGACCTCGTTCACGTGACGATACCGCGCGTGGTGGCTCCTCTCCACGACGAGGCGGCCGGGGAAGCAGTGAAGCAGCGGCCAGAGGGCGCCGTTGCAGAACCCGTTGTAGTGCCCCTCGACGTCCTCCTCGGACAGGTCGATCCCGACCATCTCGAGCGCCCCCACCCTCGTCCGGGTCGCCTTCGGCTTCGCCGTGCGCCCGCTCCACCCCACCCAGACGGCGCGCCCGGCGCGCTCGAGCGCGGGGCGCAGGGCGCTCACGAGCCCGCCCACGGAGGCCGCGCGCCGCCCCGCGACGTCTCCGGGAGACCCGAGGTCGGGGAGGCGGTTCGAGACGACGATCAGGCGCGGCGCCCGCGACCGGCTCCGGGTCATGCGTCCTCCTCTCCTGAGGCGCGCATCATGACCGCCCACGCGCATCGACACCACCCCCACCCTTCGTTGCGCACGCAACCCTTCGACGGCCGCCGGCGCGTCGGCCCCGGCGGCGCCCGGGAGACCATCCCCGTGCATATGGTGCATATAGTTGCGCATGCAACTATCTCGAGGTAGAATCGGTCGCGAGAGGAGGGGCCGTGATCCACGCGCCAGGCACGACGAGCCGGGGACGAGGAGCCGCCGCTCGCCGGAGATCACTTCCCGCCGCGCCCCGTCTCCCGGTTCGCTGCGACGAGCATCGAGAGCACGCCCTCGGCGAGCGCGCGCTCGACCGTCACCGGGGTCGCCTCCTGGCCCGTCGCGGTGCCGTCGGCCCGGGGGAGAGCGCATGACGCCCCGAACGCGCCTCGCGTCGGCGAACGAGGCGGACCGATGGAGCCGCGACGGCCGTTCACGCGTCGCGATCGAGGACGTTCAGCCTTGCGTCGATGCGGGCCGCTTCCCCGCCAAGCGCGTGCTCGGAGACGTCGTCGCGCTCGAGGCCGACGTCTTCGCGGACGGTCACGACGAGCTCCGCTGCGTCGCGCTTCACGCGCCCCCCGGGGCAGCGGCCTTCGCCGAGCTCCCCATGCGCCCCGTCGGCGGCGATCGGTTCCGGGCGGAGCTCGAGCTCGCCGCGCTCGGGCGTCACGTCTTCATGGTCGAGGCCTGGGTCGATGTCTTCGGCACCTGGGCCCGGGATCTCGCGAGGCGGGTCGAGGCCGGCCAAGACGTCGCGATCGAGCTGGCGACCGGAGCGGCGCTCGTCGCGGACGCTCGAGCGAGGGCCACGGGCGCCGATGCCGCCCGGCTCGGCGAGCTCGGCGAGGCGCTCGAGCGAGGCGCGCTCGAGGCGCGGGTGCGAGCCGCACTCGCCGAGG
>CAZYLP010000152.1:0-13145 GCA_964648345.1 uncultured Planctomycetota bacterium | reverse complement strand
GCTGAAAACCGTGGAGCAGGACGCGCGGCATCCAGATGAATTTGCGCAGGTTCCAGTTCGAGCGGGGGAAGTCGCTCGACTTCCAGCGCTTCCCCTGCTCGAGGACGGCGACCGTGTAGCCCTTCTCCGCGAGGCGCAGCGCGGAGACGCTCCCGCCGAAGCCGGAGCCGATGACGATGAAGTCGTGGTCGAAGCCGCCTTCGGACATCTGGCTCACGTTACCCGAGCATGTCCCGCAGGACGAGCGCCGTCCTCAGGTTCCGCGCCGTGCTCGGCGAGCCGACGTGCTCGTCGATGAGACCCGGCGAGAGCTTCGAGCGGCCCTGGCCGTCCGGGTAGTGGATCCAGAGCGCCCCGCCGGCGACCTCGATCTTCTCGCCGCCCTTCGCGCGCTCACGAAGGGCGGCGACCGCGCTCTTCGCGGGCGGCTTCTTCGAGACGTGGAGGACGACCCGGTTCGCCTCGGACTCATCGAGCTTCGCGAAGGGGTTCCCCGCGACGTGGCGCGTCCACTCCTTGCCCGTGCGGAGCACGACCGGGATCTCGAAGCCGAAGGTTTTCGCGAGCGCCGGCTCGAGGAGCGAGCCGCACTCCTCCGCGCTCGCGTCGGACTCGAAGATCATGTTGCCGCTCTGGATGTAGGTCGCGACGTCGCGGAGCCCGAGCTTCGTCGCGAGGTCGCGGAGCTCGCTCATGGCCACGCGCCGGCCCTTGCCGACGTTGATCGCCCGGAGCAGCGCGACGAGCTTCGCCATCGAGGCCTCCCTCAACCCGCCGTCTGGAGCCCGGCGGCGATGCCGTTGATCGTGACGAACAGGATCTCGCGGATCCGCTTCTGCTCCGCGGTGATGTCACCGCGGTGCTCCCGCTGGTCGCCCTGTGTCGCGTGGAGGCGCCCGAGGAGCTCGATCTGGGCGTGCGAGAGGACGTCCACGTACGGGTTCCGGAGCTGCACCGACTTCGCGATCGTCGGCTGCTTCTCGAGGAGCGTCGTCGCTCCCGTGACCGCGAGCACCGCCTTCACGGTGCGGTCGTGCTCCTCGCGGATCCGGTCGAAGATCGGCCGGTCCTCGTCGTCGGCGAGCCGCGCGTAGAAGGACGCCACCTCGATGTCGGCCCGGACGAGCGCGAGCTGCGCGTTGTCCACGAGCGCGCGGAAGAACGGCCAGCGCTCGTAGGCCGCGCGGCTCGCGGCGACGCCGGCCGCCTCGAGCGCGGAGCCGAGGCCGAACCAGCCCGGGATCCCGTGGCGGCTCTGGTTCCACGAGAAGACCCACGGGATCGCGCGGAGCTCCTCGAAGCGCAGCCCCGAGTCGCGCCGCCGCGAGGCGGGCCGCGACGCGATCGGGAGCTCGGCGACCTCCTGGATCGGCGTCGCGGCGAGCGCGTAGTGGATGAGCCGCTCCTTGTCCGCGATGAGCCGGTCGTAGGCCGCGCGCGCGCTGCTCGACGCGCGGTCGAGGAGAGCGTCGTCGTCGTTCGACTCCTCGCTCGAGAAGGCCGCGATCACGGCCGAGAGCATCTGCTCGAGGTCGCGTCGAGCGATCTCGGGCCGCGCGTAGCGCGCGGCGATCGTCTCGCCCTGCTCGGTCACACGGAATCGTCCGCGGAGCGCACGCGCCGGCTGCGCGCGGATCGCGCGGTTCGCGGGGCCGCCGCCGCGGCCGACCGCGCCGCCGCGGCCGTGGACGATCGTGAGCGTGACGCCCGCCTCGTCGGCGACGCGCGCGAGGGCTTGCTGCGCGCGGCGGAGCGCGACCTGCGAGCTCACGTAGCCCGCCTGCTTCCCCGAGTCCGAGTAGCCGAGCATGACCTCGAGCTCGCCGCGGAGCGCGACCCTGAGCGCCGGGACCTCGAGGCTCTTCTTCGCGAAGCTCTCCGCGCGCTCGAGGTCCTCGAGCTGCTCGAGGAGCGGCACCGGACGCAGCTCGTCGGGCGCGAGGCCCGCGGCGCGCGCGAGGAACAGGACCTCGAGGAGGTCGGACGGCTCGCTCGTGAATCTGACGACGTAGCGCTCGCACGCCTGCGGCCCCTGGTCGCGCCTCGCGCGCCCGACGACGTCGAGCGTGGCGAGGAGCTCGCGCGTGGCGGGCGAGAGCCCCGCGCGCGCGGCCGGCACGAAGGCTCGTTCGAGGAGCGAGGAGAGGAGCCGGAGCCTCTCGGGCTCGGCGAGCTTCGCGTAGCCGGCCGTGCCGCCGCGCTCGAGGAGCTCGGCGACGGCCGCCTCGTGCACGGAGGAGTGCTGGCGGATGTCGAGCGACGCGAGGTGGAACCCGAAGACCTCGGCGCGGCGCCGCGCGTCGCGGAGCTTCCCGCGCGCGATCCGCTCGAGCCCCGCGCCCGCGAGCGCGCGCTCGATGAGGCGCAGGTCCTCGAGCCACGCGCCCGGGTCCGCGTAGCTCGCCTCGTCGCGGCCCCGCGTCGCGTCGAGGCGCGCCGCCATGTAGCGGAGCTTCTCGCGGAGCGGCTCGACGCTGCTCAGCTGGCGCGCGCGCGCCGCGATCTCGGGGAGGCGTGCGCGGTCCTCCTCGAGCGACGCGGCGAGCTCGCCGTCGAGCGGCACGCGCCGCGCCGAGACGGAGAGCTCGACGCCGAGCGCGTCCACGTCGAGCCGCGCGCGCCGGAGCGCCGCGAGCCGGTACTGCTCGAGCGCGTTCCGCGTGACCTCGGCCGTCACGTTCGGGTTCCCGTCGCGGTCGCCGCCGATCCACGTGCCCCAGCGCATGAACGGCCCGACCTCGAAGCGCTCGTCGGGCCACGCGCGCGCGAGCGCGTCCTCGAGCTCGCGGTAGAGGTGCGGAGTCTCCTCGAGGAGCGTGCGCTCGAAGACGTGGATCCCCGAGTGCACCTCGTCGAGCGGCGTCGGCCGCGACGAGCGCGCGTCCTCCGTCGCGTGGAGCGCGAGCACCGTCTCGCGGAGGCCCTCGAGCGTCCGGTCGCGCTCGCGTGCCCCGCGTCTCGGATCATCGAGCCGGTCGAGGGCCGTCGCGATCTCCGCGAGGTGGTCGAGGACGGTCCGCCTCCGCGCCTCCGTCGGGTGAGCGGTGAGGACGGGCATGACGTGCAGGCGCGCGAGGAGCGCGCGCACCGCGTCGGGTCTGGTCCCGCGCGCGTGGAGCTCGTGGACCGCGGCCGCGATCGAGCCCTCGGGCGGCGCGTCGGCGCGGTCTCGCTGCCGGAGGACGCGGACGCGCTGCTGCTCCTCGGCGCAGTTGATGAGGTGGAAGTAACGCGTGAAGGCGCGCGCGACCCGCTCGATGCTCGCGAGGTCGAGAGACGCGAAGCGCCGCTGGAAGCCTTCGCGCCCGCCCTCGAGCTCGCCCGCTCTCAGCGCGATCGCGGTCTTGCGCAGCCCCTCGACGAGCGCGAAGGGCTCCGAGCCCGCCTGCTCGCGGAGCGTGACGCCGAGGAGGTCTCCGAGGAGTCGCACGTCGTGGCGCAGCTCGGAGGGGACGTCGGTCATGCGGGGATCTTCTCATGGCGAGCCGGCTCCTCTATGCTCCGGGGCGTGTCCCTGACCGATCTGCTCCACACGGGAGTCCTCCTCGGTCGTCGCGCCGGCTGGCGCGCGGTCGCGCCTGCGTCGGTGCCCCTCCTCATCCTCGGTTTCCTCGCCGTCGCCGAGGGCGCGAGCTACGCGGACTCCCAGCACCCCAAGGTGGCGAGCTGGTGCGGGACGGGACGCCTCGCGGCGCTCGAGGCGCACGTCATCGTGATGATGCCCGTGCTCTCGGGCCTCGCCGCGGGGCTCACGTTCGTCGCGGCCGTTCCGCGGATCGCACGTCTTCCGCGTTCACTTCTCGGGACGGCCGTCGGCGCCGTGATCTCGTTCCTCCTCACGGCCTTCGCCGTCATGACGATCCTCGGGTTCTCGACGCGTCTGTGGCGCTCCGAAGAGGTCGTCGTCGTCTTCACGGGCGGCATCTTCCTCGCGATCCTCGCCGGGGTCGCCGGACTCTCGATCCTGCCGGCTTTCCAGGTCGTCAAGACGAAGGCGCGGCCACCGGCGAACAGGTTCATCGTTCTCGTGACGGCCGCTCTCCCGCTCGTCGTCCTCGCGCCGACGCTCGGTCCCACCTCGCTCGTCGAGCCCTTTCTCGGCTACACGCTCGCGGCCGAGCTGAGTGGCGGCGCCGCGATCATCGCGGCCGCGGCCTCGGGCTACGTGGCCGCGCTCCTCCAGGTGGCCGCGCTCGTGCCGACGGGGGTCGTGGCGGCGCCCGAGGAGCCCGCGATCGCCTGAACGCCCGGCCGCCCTTGCGGCCGGCGAGCCGATATCGTGCGATGAGGGACGATGAAGTTCTGCCAGCAATGCGGCCTGGAGAACACCGACGAGGCGAGCCTCTGTACGGGGTGCGGGACCGCCCTCGCCGGGTCCGGCAAGACGACCAAGCGGAGCATGGAGCCGCTCAAGCGGCACCAGGAACCGCCGGGCGCGGCCGGTCTTCTCTTCGACCCGGCCTCGTGGCGTGCCCGCTCGACGCGGCCGCTCCGCGCGGCGCCGGGGGCGCGGCGGCACTACCTCGTCCCGCCGATCGGGGACCCGATCCGCCTCGACCCGAAGGGCGGCCCGACCGTCCTCGGGCGCGACGACGAGTGCGACATCGCGATCTCGTCCGCCAAGGTGTCGCGCCGCCACCTCGAGATCACGTTCGACGAGGACCGCGCGATCGTGAAGGACCTCGGCACCATGAACGGCACCCTCGTGAACGACCGGGTCCTTGCGGATCCGATGGAGCTCCGCGACGGCGACCAGGTCAAGTTCGGCGACGTGACGGCGACCTACCGCCTCCTCGAGGCGGGCGACCCGGAGACGAAGCTCCACCAGGTCTCCTCGACGCAGAAGACGAACGCGACCGTGAGCATGAAGAACGTGCTCGGCGGTGACCTCGCGATGGTCCCGATCCAGGACCTGCTCGGTCAGCTCGCCCGCGCGAAGGCGAGCGGCGTCCTCGTCGTCGAGAGCGCGGACGCGTCGATCACCTTCTTCGAGGGGACGCCGACGGAGATGCGCCTCGGCGACAAGAAGGGCACGGCCGCGCTCCAGGGCCTCCAGAGGCTCACGACGGGCGCCTTCCGCTTCGACCCCAAGTGAACGGCGCCGGAGCAACGCTCAACGCGTGAGCGTGAACACGACGGAGAAGGGCGCGCCCGCGGCGTTCCGGCCCGACCCGCGGCCCTGGAACGTCCGCGCGGTCATGGTCCCGGACCCGACGAAGTCGCCGGCGCTCGACTGACCGCCGCCGGTGATCGTGTGGTCGGGCGACGTGCCCTGGATGTTCGCGGTGCCCGTCCAGGCGTTTCCACTCACATCGCTCCCCTGGAGCGCGAGGGTCTGCCCGGAGAGGACGCCCGTGAAGGTGCCGCCCGTGTAGGTGCCGCTCACGGCGGAGCCGTTGTGGACGACCGTGAGCGCGAAGGGGAGCGTCACGCTGGCGCCGTTCGCGTCGGTGATCGTCTCGAAGCCGCGCCAACTCCCGTTGAGGTCGATCGGAGGCGCCGCCGGCTGTGTGCGGGAGCCGCTCGATGCCCCCGTCGCCGTGGCTCCACTCGCCGACACTCCGCCTCCGCCCGCGGCGCCGCCTCCACGCGACGGGCCACAAGCGCCCACGAAGGACGCCAACACCAGCGCGAACGCACTCCATCTCGTCAAGGTTCACCTCTCTCTGAGCGGACTCCTACGGCCGAGAACTCGGGTCGGTTCTCGCCATCGGAGAGACGAGGCCTTACCCTGGGGCGCGGAGTCGAAGATGCTCTCCCGCGTCGCCGCCCTCGTCGTCCTCCTCGCCGCGCCGGTCCTCGCCGGGGAGCCGGAGACGCGGAAGTCGGAGAAGGGCCTCGAGTACTCGATCCGCGTCCCGCGGAACTACGACAAGGCGACGGGCGCGCTCCTCGTCGTCGCTCTCCACGGGAGCGGCGAGAAGCAGGCGAACTTCATGCGGACGATGCACTCCATGAAGTTCCTCGACAAGGCGCTCATCATCTGCCCGCAGGCCCCGAGCGCGCAGGCGCGCTGGGAGCACGGCGACCTCGAGAGCGTCGCCGACCTCATCCGCGAGACCCAGGAGGAGCACCACCCGCCGCGCACGGTGCTCTACGGCTTCTCGGCCGGCGCTTACTTCTCGTTCGCCGTCGGCTCGCGCTACGCGGACCGCGTTCAGGCGGCGATCCCGCACTCGGGCGGCGTCGGCTTCGGGCTCGGCGACGGCGCGAAGAACGTCGCCTGGTACGTGATTCACGGCGATGCCGATACGGTCGTGACCGTGGACCAGAGCCGGAACGCCGTCGAGCAACTGAAGGCCGCGAACGCGAAGGTCCAGTACGAGGAGCTGAAGGGCGTCGCCCACACGCTCGACCACCCGGCCTCGCAGCGCGCCTTCGAGTGGGTCGTGAAGACGCTCGGCCCGTGCCCGCCCGAGCTCTCCGACAAGGAGACGGCCGAGCGCGTCTCCGCGCTCGAGAAGGCGATCAAGGCGAAGGACTGGGAGGCGGCCGCGAAGGGCTTCGACGCGCTCCCCGGCGCGAAGCAGGGTGCGTGGGGGAAGATCGCCGGGATCGCGAAGGCGCAGCTCAAGTGCGAGGAGGACGCCGTCGCGGTCGCCGCCGCGCGCGCCCTCGGCCGCCTCGGCGAGGGAGCGATCGCCGCGCTCAAGACGGCGCCCGCCGACCGCGAGCCCGTCGCGAAGGCCGCCGCGAGCGCCCTCGCGCAGACCGGCTCGCCCGCTGCCGCCGAGGCGCTGCTCGCGCTCGTGAAGGGGAAGAGTGAAGCCGTCGCCTCGACGGCCGCGAAGGAGCTCGGCTACCTCGGCGGCGACGCGGCGATCGCGGCCTTGATCAACGGCCTCGCGGCCGCGGAGAGCTCGAAGACGCCCGACGACCGGAAGACCGCGATCAACGCGGCGCTCAAGCGCCTGACCGGCCAGAGCCACGAGACCTCGAAGGACTGGAAGCGATGGGCGCAGGGCGCCGGCGGTCGCGCGAAGTGAAACGCCCGCCCGTGGACGGTCACTGCTCCGCATAAGTCGTTCGGCGTCGGCGCGTCCGGGCGTGGGCCCCTCTTTGCACACGCCCGCGCGAGAGTGGTGTGGGGCATGCGCTCCGAGAGCGCGTTCGTGTTCGTCGCGTTCCTCCTCGCGGCCTGTTCGCCTTCATCGGGCGGCTCGCGCGGCGGCAGCTTCTCGACCGTCGCCCCCGCGACGAGCTCCCTCCCGCGCTCCGTGAGCCCGGTGCGCAGCGCGACGCCGGCCGCGACGACCTCGACGGCCTCCGCGAGCTATCCGACGCCAGCCGACCTCGCTCGCCGTCACGCGCCCCTCTACCGCTTCAACGCGTGGATCCCGACGAGCTCGTCGATCTGCAACAAGTCCGAGGACTACTTCCCCATGTCGGTGCGGAGCTTCTTCGAGCAGCTCGCCGCCGGCACTGTCCGCGTCGTCACGATCGAGGCCGACCAGAACACCGTCGGCCTGAACGAGGAGGTCGCGCTCGGCGCGACGCCCAAGATCGACGCCGCCGCGATCCGCGACACGCCGATCGGCCTCACGGGCGACGAGCCGGGCACGGCGCCGGTCTACTTCCACGTCTACGAGGACGCGAAGGCGCGCGTCCGCAACGCCGACGGCTCGGGCTCCGACCTCTGGTTCGTCGAGTACTGGCTCTTCTATCCCCAGGACGCGTCGCGCGAGCGCGTCTTCGCGCTCGGGATCATCTTCGACGTGGGCGGCCACAAGGGCGACTGGGAGGCGACGACCTTCGCCGTGCGCGTGACGCTCGGCCCGGGCGGCGCGTTCCTCTCGAGCGACGTCGTGAAGGGCTACTACTCGGGGCACGGCGACAAGCAGGAGGCCGAGCTCGCGGACATGACCGTCGTGAACGGTCACCCGGTCGGCTTCATCGCCGTCGGCAAGCACGCGACCTACCCCGAGCCGGGCTACTGGACCGACATCTTCGGCATGCTCCCGCTCGCGATCCACGACGAGTACTTCCTCGGGAACGGCTACGCGTGGGAGTCCTGGAAGTCGCCGCTCATCGACCTCGAGGACAAGAACAACGCCGCGGAGTTCGCCCCGCCCGCCTTCGCGAAGCTCCGCGACCCGGCGCTCGCCGCGACGGGCCTCACCGACTGGCGGTCCTACAAGGGCACGTGGGGCGACTCGCAGGCCTTCTCGATCCCGCTCATCAACTTCTCGCTCCCCTTCGGCGACAGCCCCGACGGGCCGTGGCAGAAGGGGTCGTACGGCAGCGGCGCGAAGTCCACGAAGAAGTGGTCGGACGTGAAGCGCACGGCGTCGGGGCTCGAGCTCAAGAGCTTCGCGCCCGTCGTGCCGCCGCCAGTCCCCTACAGGAAGTAGCTCCTCCTGCCGCGCGGCTCGTGAGGCTTCGCCCCTTCAGCCAGTCACCGGCACAAGTCCCCGCACGTGCGTGAGACTCGTTTCAAGTCGCGCAACGACCCCTCGGCCCGGGGGGGCGATCACCACGGAGGCCTGAGATACACTGCGGAGAATCTTCGCGGAGATTCTATGACTCGCGAGATCCCGGAGACGGAGACCTCCGTCGTCCTGCGAACCGACTACTCGGACGCAACCAGGTGGGAGGCGATCTGCGAGGCGATTCGAAGGCCCGTCGGGGAGTTCCGGGCCTACGTCGAGTTCTTGAGCGACCCAGCCTACGAGGGGCTCACGCCAGAGCAGGTGCGCGGGCTCGTTCCGAAGGGGTCCGCGCGCACTTTCATCTTCATTGTCGATCGCGAGGCGCTCGCTCATCCGGACCAGACGATCCTGGTCATGGACCTGGCCGATCAGCCCGGTCGCACCTTCCGCGTGGTTCCCGCCTCGATGTGGTCGGTCGAGAACAACCTCTCGATCTCCAACATGGGTTTCGAGGAGTTCGCGGACGCAACCGACGAGCACGGGATCTATCGAGGATTTTCGGACTGATCGGCGATGCGTGTGAGAGCGCCGCAGAGGTCATTTCACTCGATGCAATGAGTTCGACGCTCCGTGAACGAGTTGCGGCGAAGGGCGTGCGAGGTCCGGAAGCGACGGGGCGGAGCCCCTCGACTCCGCGCTCGTTAGACTCGCACGTCGCTCGGGGACACGGCGGACTGGTTCAGCGAGTCCGGTAAGGCAGCGCCGTCGCGTCGCCGTGCTCGAGCGTGTTGCCGTCGTCGCCCACGAGCCAGAAGCCCTGGCCGGTGAGCGTCGCCGTGATCCCGACGATCGTGCCGTTCACCTGCGCCGTGCCCTTGTAGGTGTGCGCCTGCGCGTCGCCGAAGTTGCCGACGGTGCCGTCCGAGAGCGCGAGCCAGTAGCCGTTGCCCGTGGCGGTCGCCGCGATCCCGACGATCGGCGCGGTGAGCGCCTGCCCCTTGAGGTCGCCCTGGCTCGACGCGCCGCCGAAGGCGTGCACGGAGCCGTCGGCGCAGGCGACGAAGTAGCCGTTGCCGGTCGGCGTGGGGGCGATCCCGACCGCGACCGTGTTCGTGAGCGTGGGCTGGCCGTAGGACTGGGCGTCGCCGAAGGCCTTCACGGTGCCGTCGCGGCCGAGGAGCCAGTAGCCCTTGTTCGTCGGCGTGCCCGCGATCGCGACGATCGGCGCGGAGATCGCCTTGCCCGTCATGTCGCCCACGTGGGTCGCGTCGCCGAAGACGGTGACGATCCCGTCGGCGCGGACGAGGCGGTAGCCGAGGCCGGTCGAGGAGCGCGCGATCCCGAGGTAGGGCTGCGGGTAGTTCTTGCCGCCCGCCGTGCCGCGGAAGGTCGCGTCGCCCTTCTGGAAGACGCCGCCGTCCGTCGAGACGAGCCAGCCGCCCTTGCCCGTCGAGTTGACGGCGAGGGCCCGGAAGAAGCCGGCCGCGGGCTTGTAGCCCGCGAAGGCGCGGAGGTCGGCGAGCGTGCCGTTGAAGACGTTCCGGTCCACGTTGCCCGTGATCCCGGAGACGGTGCCGCTGTCGGTGTACTGCCAGAAGTTCCAGGCGTCCCACCCGTTCGGCACCTGCGGCGCGGTGACGTTCCAGTGCGCGATCCAGAGGTCGTTGTCGCCGAAGCTCGCGTTGAGCGAGTTCCAGAACGCGGGCGACGTGTAGATGATCGGCGTGAGGCCGGTCTTGCTCTGGATCGTGTTCATCCAGTCGCGGGCGCGCGAGACGAGCGTGCTCGCGCTGACGCCGTCGAGCTCCTCGATGTCGCAGACGGGCTGGAGGTCCGTCGCGCCCTGGGTGCCGATCTTCGAGATGAGCAGGTTCGCCTGCGAGACGCCGCTCTGCGAGCCGCGGAAGTACTGGTAGACACCGCGGACGATGTCGTTCTGCTTGGCGCCGGCCCAGTTCGTGGCGAACTGCGGGTCGTTCAGGTTGAGGCCGTCGCTCACGCGGATGAACGCGAAGCCGATCCCGGCCGCCTGGACCTTCTTCCAGTCGATCGTGCCGTTGTGGTACGAGACGTCGATCCCCTCGACGCGCTTGCCGCCGACCGGGCCGCTCGGGAGAGCGAGGGGCGCCGGAGGATTGCCGGGAGTGCCGGGCGGGTTGGTGCCGGGCGGGTTCGTGCCCGGAGGGTTCGTGCCCGGAGGATTCGTGCCGGTCTGGATCGGAGCGAGGCTGCTCCCGCCGCCGCCGCCACCACCGCCGCCGCCACCGCACCCCGCGACACCGAGTACTACCGCGCACGCGGCGAGCGCCGCGCGCGAGAACCTGCTCTCCTGCACCGGTTTCTCCCTCGACTGACTACTCGTACGACTCAACCCGCCGTCTCTAGCCAGGAAGGGGCCGGGCTCGTTCGCCGATCCCGGGGTTTTTCAGAGTCGTGACACAGTCCCCAAGATCCGATTCGGGAGGAGCTTCCTCGAAGGGTTGACCCCGCGCGAGCTCGTCCCAGAGCCGTGCGTCATCCGCACTTGCGAAGTAGACGGCGTCCGGGTCGTCTCCGAGACGCGCGTGGAGCTTCTTCACGAGCTCCTCGGTGGACACGGTGAAACCAGGGGCCCGACGGAAGAGGAGCTGCTGGCCGTCGTGTGCCTGGACGTGCTCGCCCACCTCCCTGAGGCTCGCGACGGTCTTCTCGTAGACGACCGGCACGACCGCTTCGAGGTCGGGGCGAGGAGTCTTCGCGACCACGGAGACGCGCGTCGAGACGAGCGTGCCGGCCGGGACCTGGAAGCGGTGGTAGCCGTTCAGGTAGGCGTCCGGCGTCGCACCCGCGGCCTTGAGCGCGAGGAGGTCCTCGGTCGCCGGCGCCGGCGTCGCGACGAGGACGTCGAGCGTCGCGTAGGGGTTCGCGCGGACGATCTCCTCGAGGAACGCGACGCCCGCGGCCTGGTCCTCGACCGTGACCGTGAGCGCGTTCGCCGCGCTCGCGGCCGCGGCGCGCGCCGCCTCGCGTGTCGTGCCGGCCGCGACGGTCGCGCGCGACCAGTAGGCGCCGTCGCCGGACCCGGGGCCGCGCGCCGTGGGAGCCCCGACGAGCGCGCGCGCCGGCGGGTCGAACTCGAGCTCGAAGACCTCGCCCGCGTACTCGATGAGACGCCGCATGACGGCCTCGTCCATCCAGCGCGAGCGCGTCGCGTAGTAGGGCGGACGGCGGAGGCGCTCGTAGGCGAACTCGTCGGCCTTCTCGCGGAGCTCGGTGCCGGGGAGGACCATGAGGTGGAAGACCTGCACGTCGGCGTCGAGCTTCCGCTGGCGGACCCACTCGATCGACGAGCGCATGGAGGCCTCGTCGTCCTCGGGGAGGCCGATGATCAGGTCCGTCTTCACGACGATCCCGCGGCGGTCCATGCGCGTGACCCCGGCCGCGAAGCGCTCGAGGTCGCACATGCGGTTGACCGCCTTCAAGGCCTTCATGTTCGCGGACTGGAGGCCGCACTCGACGCCCTTGAAGCCGGCGCGCTCGAGCTTGTCGGCGATCTTCTCGTCCACCATGTCCGCGACGAGCTCGGCGTGGAGCTCGAGGCCGACGCCCCGGTTGCAGGCGATGACCTCGTCGAGGAACTCGGAGAAGTGCGGGCGCGCGTTGAGCGTCGGGTCGAGGAAGAAGAGCTCGGTGACGCCCCGTTCCTTGGCGAATTGGAAGTGATCTCGCATCCAGCCGCGCGGGAAAGCGTTCACTTTCGCGAACTGTTTGTAGTAATAACAGAACGAGCACTTGAAGGGGCAGCCGCGCAGGGTCTCGACGGAGATCGCGCGGTCCATCTCGACCTCGATCGCGCCCGAGAGGTACGGCGAGGGGACGCCCGAGAGCTCGATCGCCGGCCGCGAGGCGGTGTAGGTGGGGCCGTGGGCCCCACCCGGGAGCGCCAGCCCGGCGATGAGCTCGAGCGCCGCCGGCCCCTCGCCGAGCATCCACCGGAGCAGCTCCTCGAAAGTCCGCTCGCCCTCGCCGACGACGCCCACATCGATCCCCCGTGCGGCCACGCACCACGGGTTGTCGCGGGTCACCTCGGGGCCGCCCACGAGGGCGACCGCATCGGGGAGGAGCTCCTTCACCCGTCCCGCGAGCGCGACCGAGCGCGCCGAGTTCCAGAGGAACAACGAGAAGCCGACGACGTCGGGCCCGCGCGCCGCGATCGCCCGCGCGAGCGCCTCGTCCCCGAGCCGGTCCACGAGCGCGCGCGGGAGGATCTCGACCTCGACGCGGGCGCCGAGCGCCTTCTCGGCCGTGGCCTTCAAGTAGCCCGGGGCGACGAGCTCGTTGCCGCGGACGCGCCGGAAGACGAGCTCCTGGATCGGGAGCTGGACGAGGAGGACGCGGAGCGGGTCCGGGCGGCGGGCCCTGAGGGCGGCGAGGGGCGACGGCGTCATGCGGATATTATGCCCAAACCATCAGTTGACGGTCGAGAGTCAGAGTTGCTACAAATACTTTCCTTCGGAGGAACTAACTTTGCCCAGAGGAAAGAGGCGCCCCGGCCGTCCCAAGAAGAGCGGCCGCCGCCCTGGCCGTCCGCGCAACGACGGACCCAAGTACGACGTGCTCGCCCTGCGGAAGCAGATCGGCAAGGCCCACGGCGTCGCGCAGGTCTCGCGCGACACGCTCGCCAAGCTGATCGGCGCCGCGGTGGGCTCGATCGTGAACTGGGAGGGAGGCATGGCTCCCCGGGCCAGCTACCTCGAGAAGCTCCGCGCGGTCGAGCGTCAGGTGAAGGCGGGCGAG
>CAZYLP010000151.1:12702-13179 GCA_964648345.1 uncultured Planctomycetota bacterium | reverse complement strand
CCGCTCGACGCGAGACCTCTCCGGGGCTACCCCGGGGGCAGTTTTCGATGCAGGCTTCTCGACGCATGGTCCCGGCGGCGCCGCAGCGCCGGACCGACCACGCCCGACGGGACGGGTTGGGGCGTAGCGCCGCGCACTCATGAGCTCGATTGCCCTCACTCGCGCATTGGCAGCGGCGTTCCTCGCGGGCGACTGGACCACCGACGGAATGGTCGCTCGGGGCAAGGAGACACTCGGTCGGCGCATGCGCTGGCTCGCGCGAGCCGCCGCCCACGCTCTCGCAACCTTCCCCGAGCCGCCTCGTCATGACCCCGAGCTTCTCGCAGCCTTCCTCGTGCGTCTGGTCACGCGTCGCTCGGGGCGAAGTGGACAGCCTCTGGTCATCCGGCGCTGGTTCGTCCCGCCCTCGGAGATGCGGCCCGGCCGGCGCTTCCCCGTCCCCGAGCTGCCCACCTCCGCGGCGCTCGCGGCGTGGCT
>CAZYLP010000151.1:0-12692 GCA_964648345.1 uncultured Planctomycetota bacterium | reverse complement strand
CCACCGGCAGGTCCGCGCGCTAGCCCCGGCAGGTGGCTGGGCGTGACGCCGAGTCAGCTCGAGTGGTTCGCCGACACGAAGGGCTTCCTACGCCGCGAGGAGCGGTCGAAGCTCGTCCACTACCGCTACCACTGGATCGCGAAGGCGAACGGCTCTTCGCGCCTCATCGAGGCACCCAAGGAGATGCTGAAGGACCTCCAGCGCCGGGTCCTCGATCACCTGCTCCACGTCGTGCCGCCGCACGAGGCGGCGCACGGATTCCGCCGTGGGCGGTCCGTCGTGAGCTACGCCTCTCCTCACTGCGGGAAGGACCTCGTCCTCCGCATGGACCTCCGCGACTTCTTTCCGTCGGTCGGCTCGGCGCGCGTCGCGGCGATGTTCCGCTCGCTCGGGTACCCGCGCGCGATCGCGCATCTCCTCACGGGCCTCGTGACGACTCGCACTCCGATCGACGTGCTCGCGGGAGCGAAGCTCGACGCGTCGTCGGAGGACGCGCTCCGCCGCCGTCACTTGCCGCAGGGAGCGCCGACCTCGCCGGCGATCGCGAACCTCTGCGCGTATCGCCTCGACGTACGGCTGAGCGCCGCGGCCGCGAAGGCGGGCGCCGTCTACACGCGCTACGCCGACGACCTCGCGTTCTCGGGGCCCGAGGAGTTCCGCCGCTCGGCGGAGCGCTTCAGGCTTCTCGTCGTCCGGATCGCCGCGGAGGAAGGCTTCGTCGTCCGCTGGGACAAGAACCGGTGGATGCGGCCCGCGGCGCGGCAACGGCTCGCGGGCCTCGTCGTCAACGAGCGGCCTCGCCCCTCGCGCGCGGAGTTCGACCGCCTCAAGGCGACGCTCCACAACTGCGTGAAGCGTGGGCCGAGCGCCGAGAACAGGGACGGCCACGAGGACTGGCGCGGCCACCTCCGCGGGCGCGTCTCGTGGTTCGAGCAGGTGGACCCCGCGCGGGGAGCGCGCTTGAAGGCTCTGTTCGAGAGGATCACGTGGGACCAAGCGACCCACTGAGAGCTTTTTTCCGCCTTCCGTCACCTCTCGACGGAGGGTATCGCTCATGTTCCAGAGACTTCGCGAGTCGTGGCAAGAGCCGCTCCTCGTCTCGGTGACGCTCGCCTTCGTCGCGCTCGGGTGCGGTGGGGGAGGGAGAGGGGCCGGGAGCGCGGGCCCGGGTTCGGCGCGATCCGGCGCCGGCAGCGTGACCTCGTCGGTCGCGTCCCCCGCCTCGAGCACGTTGACGGAGCCGCTGTACGTTCTGTTCGAGGTCCATGGCGACCCCTCGAACAGCCCGGGGCCGACCGACCCCTACCTCGAGGCCGAGGTCGCGTCGATCAAGGCCCGGTTCGGTGCGAAGCCGGCCGGGTCGGGCCGCCACGTCGGGTTCACGCCCTTCGGGCCCCTCCTCGCCCCCCACAACATGAGCGAGGCCGACCTCGAGTCGCACGTGAACCAGGCGCTCGACGTGGCGGAGAAGACCGGGCTCCCGGTCTTCTTCCATCTGGACGATCACCTCTTCTGGTGGCGGCGGACCGACCTCAACACCGACCCCGAGGTGGTCGAGTGGTCCTCCTTCCCCGCGCCCGGAGCGACCACGGGCACACCGATCACGACCTCGTGGCTCAACTGGGGCCAGTGGGTTCGCTTCCCGGCGGGGCCGCCGTGCTTCGACAGCAAGCGCTACCGGGATGCCGACGCGAAGCGGCTCGGCCACCTCTCGAAGCCGATCGTGGACCGGCTCGCGCGCTGGAAGAGCACGGGCCAGGAGTACCTCTTCGCCGGGGTCGGCGTCGGAAACGAGACGCAGGTCCTCGACATGAGCATGCTCCTCCTGGGCCCGACGCCGCCATCGGGCCTCGACATCACGGTCACGCCCCCGGTCCCGGTGACCATGCAGAGGGACGAGATGGTCGCGGGGGGCTTCCACTCGCTCACGCTCCGGGGCTACACCGAGGCGTCGATCCAGCAGCTCGCGACGTCGAAGGGCACGACGGTCCAGTCGGTGATCGCGGAGATCCTCGGCGAGGTCGCCGGCGACTACGCGGAGTTCCGCTGCAAGACCCTCGCGGACGCCGGTCTCCCGCGGGAGAGGATCTACACGCACTTCACGAGCCCGGGCCGGACGAAGGCCATGAAGAACATCCCGAGCCCGCCGCCCTGGAAGGGCAACGGGAACGAGGCGCCGCCCTACGCCGCCTCCGTGAACGACCACGGCCGGCCCGGCTTCACGCTGACCCGGTCCGAGATCGACCTCGACGAGATCACGGCGGAGATCGCCAAGGCGCGCGCCGGGACGGCGGTCGCCGACCAGGGCTGGGCGGCGGTCGAGTGCTACCTGACGGGCGCTCAACCAGACCCGAACAACCCGGCGACCCTCCTCGCCCAGACGCAGGCCGAGTACGAGGAGTACCTGGGCGGCCTCTTCGGGCACGGCGCGCGTCTCGTGAACGTCTACGCGTGGGGGTGGGGCGGGAAGAGCTTCGACAGCGTGCCCGACGCCCCCGGCGTCATGGACGCGATCGAGGCGTGGCTCGCCGGGAAGAGCCTCCCCGCGACGTGGACGAAGGACTGACCGCGATCAACTTCGAGAGCGCGCCGAGCTCCTCCTGGAGCTCGGCGCGCGTGCTCGCGTACGCCGAGACCTCGTCCCGGAAGATCCCCACGAGCTTCGCCTTCCCGCGGGAGATCGCGTTCCTGACCATGGCCTCGGTCTTCCCGAGCTCGCGCGCGATCTCCCGGTGGCTCTTCTCCTCGAGGACGAACGCCCGGAGGCAGCGGTGGTAATCGGGGTTCTCTCGCTCGAGCCGGGCGAGCGACGCGGAGAGGAGGAGCGCGAACCACTCCCGGTCGAAGTCCGGGTCGCTCGCCGCCGGGGCGGCGAGCGACGCGTCGTCGGGCGAGACCTCGTCCGTGGCGTCGAGCGAGAGCGGCCGGCGCCCCCCGCCGCGCTTGAGCGTCTTCCGTCGCTCGAAGTGGTGGCCGAGCACGTGGCGGGTCACGGTCATGAGGAGGTTCCGGAACTTCCCGCGAGCGGCGTCCGCCTGCTCGAGGATCCGCGCGTCGAAGACGCGCAGGAAGACCTCCTGGGCGACGTCCTCGGCGGCGTCCGCGTCGAGGCCCTGGCGCCGCGCGAAGCTCGCGACGGCCGGACGGTAGCGCGCGACGACGTCCGCCACGGCCGCGGCCCGCCCGGAGCCGGCGTTGCGGATGAGCGTCCAGATCGTGCTCGGGAAGTAGGTCATCGCGACGCCTCCTGGATGGACGCGAGGAGCCTTCGCGCGTCGGCGTCGTCCGGGTCGATCTCGAGGAGGAGCTTCAGGCTCGCCTCCGCCTCGCGACGGTGCCGCGCGGCGTCCTCGCCGCCGGCGAGCACGGCGTGAGCCCGGGCCGTCGCCCAGAAAGTCCACGCCGCCCCGGGTTCCGTCGCGCGCACCGGCGAGCCGGGAGCTCGGCGGACGACCGCCTCGACTCGCTCCGCGAGCGCGCGGCGCTCGGCCGGGTCCTTCTGGTCGTCGAGGTGGTCGAGGAGGACCCGGGCGAGGATGGCGAGACACACGGGGTCGTTCGCGCTCGCGGCTGCCGCGCGAGCGAGCAGGTCCGCCGTCGCGAGGCGTCGCGGGCCCGCTCCGGCGTCGGCGAGGCCGGTGGGCGCGAGCTCGCGGGAGCGGTAGACGGCGAGGGCCGCTTCCGGGCTCCCGGGGTCGAGCGCGAGGGCCGCGTCGGCGTTCTTCGCGGCCTGCGCGCACAGGGCGGCCCCTTGGTTGGGGTCGTCCGGAGCGTGCGCCGCGATGGCGCGCGCGATCGCGAGCGCCCGGCCCGCGAGGCGGCCCGCGGCGACAGGCCCCGAGGTCTGCTCGAGCTCGCCGGGCTCACCGTAGTGGCGCATGGCCGCCTGGAACTCCCCGTCGTTCACGAGGCGGTCTCCCGCGATCTTCATGGCGACGGCGCCCCTCGCCTGGTCCGCGGCCCCGATGGCGTTCGCACGCTCGAGGAGGTCGGCAGGGACGGGACCCGGCCCGATGGCGTCGCGGATCCACCCTGCCCACTCCGAGTCCTTGTCGCCGGACCGTCGAGCGCGGTCGAGGTCGGCGACGAGCGGAGCCAGCGCCTTCTCGAGGGGGCCTCGCCGGGGGTGGAGGCGCTCGATGACGAGCCGCCGCCAGCTCGCGAGCGCCCGCTCCACCGTGGCGGGGACGGGCTCCGGGTCGGCGCTCGAGACGCTCTCGACGGGCGCGACCGCCTTCGGGCGCTCGACCGGGCGGAGGACGGGGGCGGCCGGTGCGGTGGGCGCCGGCCCGGAGGCCGGCCAGAGCGCCGCGCCGGCTCCGAGGACGACCGACCCCAGGGCGAGGGCGAGGACCGGAGTGAGCGAGCGGGATGCACGCGCGAGTGCGGCCTGGGGCGCGCCGGCCGGAGGGGCTGCCCCCTGACGCCACGCTCCGAGCGCGCCGGCGAGCGCGCCCGCGGAGGGCCACCGCCTGGCCGGATCCTTCTCGAGCGCGCGCGCCACGATCGCCTCGAGCGCGGCGGGGACGTCCGGCGCGATGCTCCGGAGCGGCTCGGGCTCGGCGCTCGCGATCGCGACGACGACCTCGAGGAGGCCGGTCCCGCGAAAGGGCGGCTGACCGCCGAGAGCGTGGTAGAGGACCGCTCCGAGCGCGAACACGTCGCTTCGCGCATCGGCCTCGCGGCTCTCCCCGCGGGCTTGCTCGGGCGACATGTACTGGGGCGTGCCGAGAGTGACGCCGGTCTTCGTCACGCTCGTCGCGTCGTCGAGGGCCTTCGCCAGGCCGAAGTCCACGACGCGCGCGCGCCCGTCGGAGCCGACGAGCACGTTCGACGGCTTCACGTCGCGGTGAACGAACCCGTGCGCGTGAGCGAAGTCCAGGATCGCCGCGACCTCCTCCACGATCCGCACGCGGTCCACGAGCGACGTGTCGCGCGCCTCGATGACCGCCTCGAGCGTGCGGCCCTCGACGTACTGCATGACGAGCCAGAGCGAGTCCACGCCGACGCCGGCGTCGAACACGGCCGGGATCCCCTCGTGCCGGAGATTCGCGAGCGCCTGGAGCTCGCGCCGGAAGCGCGCGCGGATGTCGGCCGCGCGCGCCGGTCCGATCCGGCCGAGCCGGACGCGCTTGAGCGCGACGACGCGGTCCATCGAGCGGTCGCGGGCGCGATGGACCTCGCCGAACGCGCCGCGGCCGACGAGCTCGAGGAGCTCGTACCGTACGGTGAGCCGCTGCGTCTCCGTCTCCGCTTCGCGCGTGAACTCCTCGAGCTCGCTCGACTCGAAGACCCCTCCCTCGAGGATCCGGCGGGCGAGCGAGTCGTCGGGGCTCGGCGGGCGGGCCATCGGACGTCACTCTAACGGCTCTGTTTGAGAGGATCTCGTCTCCGTCAGGAGAACTCCTCGATGCGCTCCACCCTCGCCGCGTCCTCCCTCCTTCTCTGCGCTCTCGCGCTCGGCGCCTGCACGTCGGACGACGCGCCGCCCGACGACAAGAAGCCGGCGTCGCAACCGGCGAGCGGTCTCCGGAGCGGCCTCGACCCCTCCACGTTCGACAGGGCCGTGCGGCCGCAGGACGACCTCTACCGCGCCGTGAACGGCGGCTGGCTCGCGAAGTTCGAGATCCCGAGCGACCGCGGCGGCTACGGGTCCTTCACGGCGCTCGGCGACAAGACCGAGGGCGACCTCAAGGCGATCATCGATGAGGCATCGAAGGCCACGAACCCGCCCGGCTCCAACATGCAGAAGGTGGGCGACCTCTACCTCGCCTACATGGACGAGAAGCGCGCGAACGAGCTCGGGTTGAAGCCGATCGCGGCGGAGCTCGGGGCGATCGACGCGATCGCGACGAAGACCGACCTCGTGAAGCAGCTCGGCGTCCTCGCGCGGATCCAGGTCTCGGGGCCGTTCGACGTCTGGGTGAGCCAGGACGCGAAGAACAGCGAGCGCTACATCCTCCAGTTCAACCAGTCGGGGCTCGGCCTCCCCGACCGCGAGTACTACCTCGGCTCGAAGTACGCGGAGAAGCTCGAGGCGTACACGCCCTACCTCGCGAGGGTGCTCACGCTCTCGGGCTGCGCCGACGCTCCGGCCGCGGCCGCGGAGGTCGTCGCTCTCGAGACGCTCCTCGCGGGCGCCATGTGGACCAAGGAGGAGTGCCGCGACGACACGAAGACCTACAACAAGCTCACGCGCGCCGAGCTCGCCAAGCTCGCGCCCGCCTTCGAGTGGGACGTCTGGTTCGAGACGACGGGCGTGAAGGACCAGAAGGAGGTCGTCGTCGGGCAGCCGTCTTACTTCTCGGCGCTCTCGAAGATCCTCGAGGAGATGCCGCTCAGTGCCTGGAAGGCCTGGCTCCGCTGCCGGCTCCTCCACCACTTCGGCGAGGTGCTCGGCGAGGAGCTCTCGAAGACCGAGTTCGCCTTCCACGGGACCAAGCTCAACGGGATCCCCGAGCAGCGGCCGCGCTGGAAGCGCGCGATCGGTGCGGTGAGGCACCACCTCGGCTTCGCGCTCGGCGCCCTCTACGTCTCGAAGCACTTCCCGCCCGAGGCGAAGGCGCGCATGGAGAAGCTCGTCGCGAACGTGATCGCCGCCTACAAGGTGCGGATCGAGGGCCTCTCCTGGATGAGCCCGGAGACGAGGAAGAAGGCGCTCGCGAAGCTCGAGGCCTTCTCGCCGAAGATCGGCTACCCGAAGAAGTGGCGCGACTACTCGAAGCTCTCGATCGACAAGGCGGACCTCGTCGGCGACGTGAAGCGCTCCTCGACCTTCGAGTGGGAGCGGAACGTCGCCAAGCTCGGCGGCCCGATCGACCGCGACGAGTGGTGGATGACCCCGCAGCAGGTGAACGCCTACTACGACTCGAACAAGAACGAGATCGTCTTCCCGGCCGCGATCCTCCAGCCGCCCTTCTTCGACCTCGCGGCCGACGACGCCGTGAACTACGGCGGGATCGGCGCCGTGATCGGGCACGAGATCGGGCACGGCTTCGACGATCAGGGCTCGAAGTGGGACGGCGCCGGGAACCTCGTGGACTGGTGGACGCCCGCCGATCGCGCGGAGTTCGACCGTCGCGGCGCCGCGCTCTCCGCGCAGTACGACCGCTTCGAGCCGCTCGCCGGCTTCAAGGTGAACGGGAAGCTCACGCTCGGCGAGAACATCGGCGACCTCGCCGGCTGCACGGTCGCCTTCGCGGCCTACAAGATGTCGCTCGGCGGCAAGCCCTCGACGACGATCGACGGCTTCACGGGCGAGCAGCGGTTCTTCATGGGCTTCGCGCAGATCTGGCGGAGCAAGTACCGCGACGACATGCTCAAGATGGCGCTCGCGACGGACCCGCACTCACCCGGTGAATATCGGTCGAACGGCACCGTCAGGAACGTGGACGGCTTCTACGAGGCCTTCTCGGTCAAGGAAGGCGATAAGATGTTCCTGCCGCCCGCCGAGCGGGTCCGGATCTGGTGAACGGAGGAGTCATGCGCGTTCCGAGCAAGGTCCTCTCTGCGTCCGCGTCCCTCGCCGCTCTCGTCCTCGGAGCGCACCTCGCGCGCGCCGGCGACGCGAAGACCGTGATCGCGGCCGCCGCGGCCGCCGGCAAGTTCAAGACGTTCTTCAAGCTCGTCGCCGCGGCCGACTACGTGAAGACCCTCGAGGGGCCCGGCCCCTTCACGATCTTCGCGCCGACCGACGCCGCCTTCGCGAAGGTGAAGAAGGTGGACCTCGACAACCTGATGAAGGACAAGGTGAAGCTCACGCGGTTCGTGCTCCACCACGTCTATCAGGGGAAGAAGGCGTTCAAGGACATAAAGAGCGGGAAGATCAAGACGCTCCGGGGTCTCGAGCTCTGCTTCTTCGAGAAGAACGGCGACCCGTACGTCAACGAGTCGAAGATCATCCAGCCCGACATCAACGCCGGGAACGGGATCGTCCACGGCCTCGACCGGCCCCTCGACGACATCGAGCACCTCCCGGAGCCGCCGGGCCCGCAGGGCGAGAACAAGGTCCCCGCGGATCCGGACAAGACGCCGCCCGCGAAGGGCGATGAGAAGGCGCCCGAGGCGCCGAAGGAGGACGCGGGGGTGGATTCGCTCCATGCCCTCAGCGCGACGTCGCTCGACGGGAAGGACACCGCCCTCTCCGACTGGAAGGGCAAGGTCGTCCTCATCGTCAACGTCGCGAGCGAGTGCGGTTACACGCCCCAGTACACGGGCCTCCAGAAGCTCCACGCCGAGCTCGCCGAGAAGGGCTTCGCCGTCCTCGGCTTCCCGAGCAACGAGTTCGGGGGCCAGGAGCCGGGCGACTCCGCGGCGATCAAGAAGTTCTGCGAGGGCCGCTACAAGGTCACCTTCCCCATGTTCGAGAAGGTCGTGACCAAGCCCGGCGCCTCGCAGTCGCCCGTCTATTCGTTCCTCACGAAGGGCCGCGAGGCGCCGAACTGGAACTTCTGCAAGTACCTCGTCGGCAAGGACGGGAAGGTCGTGAAGTTCTGGAAGTCCGCGACCAAGCCCGAGGACCCGGAGCTCCGCGCCGCCATCGACGCCGCTCTGAAGTGACTTCGATTCCTTCCGTGGATGATCATCGAGACACGGAGGGCTGAACGATGTTCGATCAGTCCTCCGTGCCTCCGTGCCTCCGTGCCTCCGTGCTCTTCGAACGAGAGGTTCGCTCATCCACGTTGGGTTCTCTCGAGAGCTGGCCCTCGGTGCCCTTGTTCAGGTACTTCGACTTCCGCGACGCCGCGTAGAGCTCGAACTCGAGGAGCCGGCTCTCGATCGCGCCGTTCCAGAGCGTGATCCGCCGCGCGGAGCGGAGGCCGACCTTCTTCGCGAGGCGGAGGTTCCCCGTGAAGACCCAGCCCGTGTAGCCCTGGGCCTTCTGCTTGAAGGTGTCGCCGATCCTCTCGTAGAGGGACTCGAGCTTCTTCTCGTCGCCGAGGCGCTCGCCGTAGGGAGGATTCACCACGATGATGCCCGGGCCGCCTTCGCGCGGAGCGGAGAACTGGCCGAGCTCCTGCACGCGGAGCTCGATCAGGTCGCGGACGCCTGCTCGACGCGCGTTCTCCTTCGCGGTCTCGATCGCCTGGCCGTCCTTGTCGAAGCCTTGAATGAGGCCGCCCGCGGGGAGCGCCTTCTTCACGCGCGCCTCGGCCTCCTTCTTGATCTTCTCCCAGAGAGCCTTGTCGAAGTCGCGCGCCCTCTCGAACGCGAAGGAGCGGCCGAGCCCGGGCGCGCGGTCCGTCGCGAGGAGCGCGGCCTCGATCGGGAGCGTCCCCGAGCCGCACATGAGGTCCACGAAGGGCGTCGTGCCCTTCCAGCCGCTGAACGCGATGATCGCGGCGGCGAGCGTCTCGCGGAGCGGCGCCTCGACGCGCGCGAGCCGGTAGCCGCGGCGGTGGAGGCTCTCGCCCGACGTGTCGATCGAGATCACGGCGAGCGGCCCGTTCACGTAGACGTCGAGCGGGAGCTCGGGGTTGTCCACGTCCACGTTCGGCCGCACGCCGGTCCGGTCGCGGAAGAAGTCGCAGATCGCGTCCTTCGTCTTGAGCGCGGTGTACTTCGAGTGAGTGAGGGCCGGGTTGTCGCGGACGTTCGCGAAGACGGCGAGGGTGCCGGTCTCGCTGATGTACTTGGACCAGTCCACGGAGAGGGCGCCCCGGTAGAGGTCCTCCGCGGAGGTGACCTGGAGCTCGGCCACGGGCTTCAACACACGGAGCGCGGTCCTCAGCCAGAGGTTCGCCTTGTAGAGGAGCGCCTTGTCGCCCTCGAAGTGGACGCCGCCGGTGCCGGCCTCGATCCCCTTCGCGCCGAGGGCCTCGAGCTCCTGGACGAGCATGGGCTCGATGCCGCGGACGGTGGTGGCGAAGTACTTTTCCATGAGAGTGCGCGGAGATTAGCACGTTCTCGGCGCACTCTCCGAGACGTAACTGAACTCGACGCAATGTTTCTGTCGTGCTCCTCTCCCCTCTCTCTCCTTTCTTCTCAGGCACTTGACGCATGGCAAGGCGAGTGCAAGGCGGGACCCTCGCACAGGGGTCCTCTTCATGCGCCGTCTCTCGCCTCTCCTCGTCCTCTTCATCGCGAGCGTAGCCTACGCTCAGCCGAACCCGACGCTGACCGACGCCGAGCTCGCCGGCAAGAAGTTCATGCACCGGAAGACGTTCGAGAACGCTCCGGGCGGCGGGTGGGCGCGCGACGACGTCGAGCTCGAGGCCGTCCTCGGCGTCACGGGGCTCGACGCGAAGCGGCTCTACGAGATCCTCCGGTCGGACCCGGACAACGGGAACCCGCTCCGCGGGAGCCTGTTCTCGGACAACAACGTGTACCGGGAGCTCCGCCGCCACGCGAACATGGAGGCGTTCTCGGCCGGCTTCCCCCTGGACGAGATCCCCTGGACGGCCGACGCGCACGCGATCCGCGAGGCCAACCCGCACGTCTGGCTCACGATCGAGGACGACCGCTTCGAGGTGGACGAGCGCACGAACAAGCGTCGCCTGTCCGTCGGCACGGACATCATGGACGACGTCTACTACGACACGAAGGACTGGACGCTCCTCGGGAACAAGATGTCGATCCGCTCGAGGAAGCGGTGGGACACGCCGACCGATGCGCGGCGCATCCTCATCGGCTTGAAGCGCGACGGCGACGTCACGAACGGCTTCAAGAACGTCTCGAAGACCGACATCCGCAACGACGGCGCGTCGGCCGAGGATCTCGCCGGGTTCGACGATGCGATGCGCACCGGCATGGTGAGCTGGGACGGCTCGCCCGAGCCCGCGGTGCCGCTCAAGGAGCTCTACGAGCGCCTCGACGCGAAGGGGCTCCTCCCCGACTCGCCGACGTTCAAGGGCGTCCTCCAGCTCGAGCCGAAGACGGTCCTCCGCTCGGTCCGGAGCCGCTACCACCTGAACGAGGTCTCGACGTCCGACCTCCTCGCCATCTACAAGCTCGGCGGCGAGCGGCTGACAGCGCTCGCGAAGGCGTCCGCCGACGCGCGCGCCGCGGGCATCGTCCCGGCCGCGAGCGAGGCCGCCGCGCTCGCCTTCGAGAGGAAGGTCGCGAGGACGCTCGACCGCTCGCTCATCGCCGAACGCGCCGCCGCCAAGCTCCAGGCGATCGACCCCGCGTTCGTGATCTCGGCGACGACGATCGCGGCCTACATGCCGGACGCGCCGAAGCTCTCGGCGCCTTCGAGCATCGACGACCTCGTCCGCCGGAGGGGCGAGCTCGAGAAGCGGCGCGTGGTCGCGGAGACGATCTCGGAGCTCTACCACGAGCTCGCGAAGGACCTCGACGACGGAAGCTCGAACAGCCTCCGCCGCGTGATCACGAACTCCCTCGACCGCACGGCCGAGGACCACGCCGAGCTCTACGTCGAGTGGCGGAAGAGCCTCGCGACGAACCTCGGCCCGAAGACGACGTACGACCCCTTCGTGCCGCTCTGGAACGCGAACCAGCTCGCGGACTACAACGCCTTCGGCCTCGCCCAGCGGGCCGCGAACGTGCGGAAGTTCCGCAACTTCGAGGCGCTCGACGCGGCCGGCTTCGCGAACCTCCGCGCCCAGCTCGAGAACGAGCGCGCGCGGATCTGGGGCCGTCAGATCGAGGCCGCCGGCACCGCGGCCCGCGGCCTCTGGTTCGACCAGGCGCGCGCCTTCTACGTACCCGAGTCCCGCCGCGAGACGAGCAACTTCATCATCGACACCATGGACTTCACCATGGCCTACACGGCGGACGTGTGGGACGGCGTGCCCGAGGCGGACCGCAACGCGGCGCACGAGCTCGACGAGTCGAAGCTGATCAACGCCGTCCTCGTGAACGAGGCGCAGATCGAGCTCCTCGCGGGCGGCGAGTACGTGAAGCGCGTCCAGATCCTGTCCTCGGCGCACGACCGCGCGCGCGACTTCATGAAGAAGGCGAACGCCGCCTCTCTCGCGACGGACGACGCGGGCTACAAGGCGCTCTTCGACTCGCTCAGGGCGAAGAACGACGCCGACCTCACGGCCGAGCTCAAGCGGATCGGCGTGGCCCTCGAGCCCGACCAGTTCCGCGAGGGGATCCTGCCGACGCTCCTCACGAACGAGATCCGCGACGGCGCGGTCAACAAGGACGTCGCGGTGGCGCTCGAGGGCGCGAAGTTCGTCTTCGACGAGTACCAGGCCATGCAGGCCAAGGTCGCGAAGATGAAGGAGGACAAGGTCCGCGAGGTCCTCCGCGACGCCGGCGCGCCGAACAACATCGGCTGGGCCCCGACCGCGGGCGGCAAGGGCGAGCTCGCGCTCGCGATCGTCCGCGACCGCGAGGCCGCGGCGAACCCGCCGCCGGTCTCGGTCGGCTTCGTGAACGCCTTCGAGGGCGCGGACAACCACACGATCGGGACGGCCTCGCAGCTCGAGCGGAAGACGTACTCGGGCAAGCTCGCCAAGAACGAGCGCGACTACTACAAGCTCAGGCTCAAGGCGGGCGAGTCGATCAAGGCGGCCGTCTCGGGCGCGGCGAACGCGACGCTCACGTTCCACCGCTCGAACGGGACGCGGATCCTCCCGAACGCGGCGGCGTCGCTCGAGTTCACGGCCACGTCGGACATCACGGTCTACGTCCGGGTTCGCCCGGCGACGAGCCAGGACCAGGGCGCGTACTCGCTCGAAGTGCGATGAGTCCGCGCGCGAGCATCGCGATCCTCGCGCTCG
>CAZYLP010000150.1:0-13200 GCA_964648345.1 uncultured Planctomycetota bacterium | reverse complement strand
GGCGCCCTCCGCGTCCGCGCGCGTGCGCGGGATCACGCCCGAGCGCTTCGGCGCGCGCGCGGCCTGCGATCTCGACGACGACTCGCCGAAGCGGCGCGTCGGACGGCTCCGCTCGTCCTCGGCGATGTCCGCGTCCAGCTCGGCCGCGAGCTTGTGGTATGCGTCGAGCGCGTCGATCGAGACCGTCCGTTTGCGCTCGGACCGCGACGACGCCGCGGGCTCGGGCTCGCGCGCCACGGGCTCGGCGACCGTCACGTCCACGGGGGGCGGCCCGGCGTCGCCGTCGGCCCAAGCCCGCTCGTCATCAACCTTCGTGGGAGCGAGCCGCTCGGCCGGCGGGTCCTCCTTGTCCACGCGCGTGATCGGCTCCGGCGTGTAGTGCGAGCCGGCGTCGATCGTGGGGAAGCTCCCGCTCTCGTCCTGGAGGATCAGGATGCTCTGGCACCGCGGGCACCAGAAGTTGAACTCGGGGGAGTAGATCTCCTCCGGCTTGATGGTCTCGGTGGCGTCGCAGTGCTGGCACCACGCGCGCATCGTCGGACGGGCGGGCATCAGCGACGGCCCCGGATGCGCGGGATCACGCCGAGGACGGGCAGCGCGAGGGCGCGCGCGACCTCGTCGTCCGTGTGGAGGGAGCGGTCGTGCGCGTCGCGGATGTACGCCGTGAGCACGGCGAGGGGCGCCGCGATGAGGAGCCCCACGAAGAAGACGAGCAGGCGGTCCGGTCCGACCTCGAGCGGGACGAGGGCCGCGGTCGCGAGCGCTAGCCGCTCGGTGCACGCGCCCGCCCTGCCCTCGCGGACCTCGACCTTCCACGCGCTCTCCACGCGCGCGAGGCGCTCGGCGAGCTCGGCCGCGCGGACGAGGAGCCGGTCCCGCTCGCCTTCGAGCCTGGTCAGCTCGAGCCGCTTCTCGGGGAGCTTGTCGACGAGGCCGCGGAGGCGGGCGAGGTCGCCCGAGCGCCGCTGGATCCGCGCCTTGACCGCCGTGTCGCGGGTCTTCGCGGCCTCGAGCCTGGCCACGGCCTCGCGCCAGCTGCGGTAGGCCGGCGCCTCGATCAGAAACCGCGACTCGACGCGTGCGTCGGCCGCGGGGCGGACCTCGAGGTTCTTGCCCCCGAGCATCCCGCCGCCGTTCATGCCCCCGTCACGGGGCGCCGCCGACCGCTCGGTGGGCGCGCGCGGCGAGGGGGTCTCCTCGCTCTCGGGGTCCGGCTCGCCGAGGTACTCGCGCTCGAGCGCGATCTCGCGGATCAACCGCTTCACCTCGGGGTTCTGCTCCGTCCAGTGCGAGCGCGCCTGCACGAGCTGCTTCTCGAGCTCGACGAGGCGGTGCCGCTTCGGGTCGTCGGCCGCGGGCTTCGCGGCGGCCGCCTTCGCGGCCTCGGCGGCCGCGGCGGCGCGGCGCGCGACCTCCGCCTCCTCCTGGACGGCGTGGGCCCAGCGAGCGACCTCGCTCTCGAGGAGAGGGAGGCTCGCCGCGAGCTCGACCTGCGCGATCTGGTCCTCGTCGAGCGCGCGCCCCTCCTGCTCGAGCTGCGCGCGGATCGCGGCATCCGACGTCGTCGCCATGAGCGGGTTCTCGGCGCGGAGCTTCTCGATGCGTGCGGCGAGCTCGGCGATCGGCCGGGTGTCCGCGACGACCTCGGCGCGGACGGCGCCGTCGGTCGCGCACGCCGCCTCGATGCGGAAGTCGCGGTCGAGGCGCACGAGGCGCCAGGCGACCGCGCTCGCGACGTGGGCGGTCTCGTCCGCCCGCTCGCCGGTCACGGAGATCAGGACGAGCTCCGTCCGCTCCGTCCGGCCGCGCGTCTCGACGGCGATCGCATCGCGCATCGCCTGGACGGGCGAGGAGGGTCCGCCCTCGAAGAGGCGGAGGACGCGCGACTGCGCGAGACGGGGGCACTCGCGCGCGAGCTCGGAGAGGTGCTGGTCCGACAGCGCGAGCCCCGTGAGACGGCCGATGCGCTCCTGCACCGAGGGGACGAGCGGCTTCAAGTCCTCGGGGAGACGGGCCGCCTCGACGGTCACCGTCGCGGTCGCGCGGTAGGACGCCGGGAGCGACAGGGTCACGGTCACGTCGGTCAGGACGAGCGCCCCGAACACGATCGCGAGCGCGACGCGGCGCCGCTCGAAGAAAGCGCTGCCCCGGCGGATCAGCCCCCGGAACCCGGTGGCCTCCCCGTCCCTCGGCGCGCTCTTCTGGGAGCCGTTCGCCCCGCTCTCTCCGGGACGTCCGGCGTGCGACCGCGATGAGTCCATGAACCCCCGGCGATGGTAGCGGCGCCACGCCAGGTCTTCAACCGAAGGAGCTTATCGGACGGAGACTTCAGTCGTGGCTCGTTTGCGTACCGCGACGAGGGTTGCCATAACTCGCTCAGCCCCTCGGGGGGCGGGGGACGGTTCCCGATGCCGCGCAAGATCTACGCGACCGCGGAGCAGGTCCAGGACTGCCCGATATTCAAGACGGGCGACAAGATGTGCGTCGCCCTGCCGGAGGTCATCCCGTCGGAGTCCGACGGGATCTGCGCGATCGCGCTCTCCGATCTCCTCCCGTGGGCGATCAAGATGACGGCGGGCGGCTCGGGCACCGAGCAGACCCTCCTCTGCCGCGGCTGCCGCGGCGGACGCGCCCAGGCCGGCTTCCTCCTCGAGAGCCAGGGCGAGATGAACCGCGACCCGAAGACGACGCGGAAGATGCAGACCCTCAAGGTCATCCCGCTCTTCGGGCCGCTCCCGGACCGCCAGCTCGAGAAGGTGACCGAGCGCATCAAGGACGTGGACTTCGCCCCCGGTCAGCCGATCATCGAGGCGGGCGAGGTCGGCAAGGCGCTCTTCATCATCCAGGCCGGCAAGGTCGAGGTGGTGAAGCCCGGCGAGTCGCGCGACAAACCCGAGATGCTCCTCGGGATCCTCTCCGCGGGCGAGTGCTTCGGGGAGATGTCGCTCCTCACGGGCGACCCCGCGAGCGCGACGATCCGCGCACGCGAGCCCGTCCGCGCGCTCTCCATCGTCAAGGAGGACTTCGACGACCTCCTCGCCAAGAACCCGGTCCTCAACAGCTACTTCTCGAAGCTCCTCGCGCTGCGCCTCAAGCAGACGAACACGGCGGCGGCCAAGGCCTTCATCGAGGAGATGGAGAAGGGCGTCACGGGGCAGCTCTCGATGCTCGCGGGCGGCGAGCTCATCCAGGCGATCACGGTCACCGACCGCACGGGGATCCTCGCCATCAGGGATGGCACGAAGAAGTCGCTCGACCTCTACTTCAAGGGCGGGCAGATCCACCACGTCGAGAACAACTGGGGCTGCGAGAGCGAGGAGGCATTCTACGAGTTCCTCCTCTGGCGCCAGGGGACGTTCCGCTTCACGCCGGGCGAGCGCCCGGACCTCGTGCGCAGCTTCCACAAGGACACCACGGGCCTCCTCCTCGAGGGCATGAGGCGCCTCGACGAGAAGCAGTCGCCCGCCCCCGCTTGAGAGGCCCATGAGCGACAGCTGCAAGATCAGCCGCCGTGACGATGAGCTCTACGACCGGCGCGAGGCGCTCCTCCGCGGAGCGGGCGTGGCGATCGGAGGCGTCCTCGGCTCGATCCTCCTCCAGGGGTGCCGGGCTCCCCAGGTCTACCGCGACTTCCCGCAGGGCCAGCCGACGGGTTACCTCGTCGATCCGCGCTACTGCACCCGGTGTGGCGACTGCCTTCGTGTCTGCCGCTGCGACGCGGTCGGGGGCTTCACGTTCGACGCGCACGACAAGAAGAAGAGCCCCGCGAAGAGCGACGACGAAGCGGATCCGGCCCAGTGCTGGATCTATCTCGACAAGTGCTGCTCCTGCGGACGCTGCTACCGCGTCTGCGACGTCGATGCGATCACGCCCTGCTACGGCGACGAGAAGAAGCCCGCGCGCGAGGTCCCGCCCTGGACGAAGGGCATGGAGTGGGGCTATCTCCGCTCTCCCAACGCGGCCAAGGAGGCTCACTGCGCGATCAACCCCGCGCCTCCCGGGAAGAAATAGGTCTCCAAGACAGCTCCCGGCACGGGGTTGGCAGCCTCCTCCACGGAGGTGCACCGTGCCCTACCGGACGTCGGTGAACGAGGAGTGGACACGCGGGCAGGGCCCCTGCGTCGAGATCCGTGGCGAGGGCCCCGTCTACCTCCTCGTGGATGACGTCGCTCATGCGCGGCGCTTCTACGAGGGTGTCCTCGGCCTCCGCGCGCGCGATGCCTCGGACGAGAGCCGCGTCGAGTACCAGCTCCCGGGCGGCGGGACCTGGGTCATCCTCGCGCGCGAGCCCACGGTGACTCTCGACCCCGACGCGAGCACCATCCGCGCGTCGCTCGTCGTCGCCGACGTTGAGCAGGCCGTCCTCGCGCTTCGCGCCCGAGGCGTCGTCGTCACCGACGGACCCCGGCCCGCCGCGGACGGAGCCACGGTCGCGGAGATCCGCGATGCGCAGGACAATCGGATCCTGCTCATCTCTCGCGCAGATGGCGGGGCGTAGGGGGAATGAGACCGAATTTCTTTTCGATTACTGAAAACCGTGGCTGGCGGTGAAACGCTTACCGCGCCACGAACGGCGGAAGTGCCCGTGGTTCCGTGGCGGATTGTGGAGAACCTCGCGGCACGTCCCTCGCTCACCTACACACCGTTCGCGGAGCTCACTGCGAGCACCGCACACGACAGATCTTTCCTTCCCTTTCCCTTTCCACATTCCCTTTCCTTTTCCCTTCCCTTTCCCTTTCCTTTTCCAGCGTGGTCGAGGCCCTGGGCGGATATGCCCGGGGCCTCGCCACTTCAGCTCCAGTTCTGCTGTTGACGAACATCGAGCGATCGTTCAAAGTCGTGCCCCTGTGCGAGCTTCAGCGGTCGCCCTCCTCATCGTCCTCATCGCTCCGGGCTGCATGACCTTCCGTGGCCACGACGGGAAGGTCGCGGGCCTCAACTCGCCGGACCCCGAGGAACGCTACGACTGCCTCCTCGCCCTCTCCGACGACGCCGGCGAGGACCCCGAGCGCCTGAACGAGCTCTGCGACCTGGCGCTTCGCATGGCGGACCTGACGCACGACCCGAAGATGCCGGACTCTGTCCCCCTGCGGCTCGTCGCGATCCGCATCCTCGGGCGCCTGGGGAAGAAGGGCGTCCGCCCCCGCGAGGTGGCGCAGAAGCTCGGGAACCACGCGCGCAAGGGCGACGAGCCGGACTTCTGGTGCCGGGTCGAGGCGCTCGATGCGCTTGGGACGCTCCTCGAAGGGCCGCAGAACCTGCAGCCCGATGAGAACGTCCGCCAGGAGGTCCACGCGGCCCTCCTCATCGCTCTCTCCTCGACGCTCGAGCCCGACCGCGACGTGCGGATCCACGCCGCGCGAGAGCTCGCTCACCTCCGCCCCGATACGAAGCGCGTCCTCGAGGAGCTCGTGAACGCCCTCTCGGACGAGGCGCCCGACGTGCGCTACCACGCTCAGCGCGCGCTCGTCGCGATCGCGGGCGACGACCACGGCCCGACCCGGGAGGACTGGAAGACCTGGGTGAACAGGCACGTCTCCGAGCAGGCGGAGCCGAAGTGAGCACGACCGCCGGGAGCGAGGAGCCGCCGCCGGCACCGCCGCCCGAAGAGCCGAAGGCCCCGCCGATCGTCGTCCCGAGCTCGGCGGTCACGATCGAGATGCCCCCGGGCTCGAAGCCGCCGCCGAAGAAGAAGTCCCCGCTCGGGACCGTGATCAAGCTCGCGGTCGCGGCGGGCCTCATCTACTGGCTCTACCGCTCCGGGGCGATCGACTTCGCCAGGGTCGGCGCCGCCGCGACGAACCCCGCGTGGCTCGGGCAGACCGTGGCGACGCTCTTCGCGAGCATCGCGATCATCACGGTCCGCTGGTGGCTCCTCCTCCGCATGGAGCAGATCAACATCCCGCTCACGGACGCGCTCAAGCTGACGCTCGTCGGTCACTTCTGGAACAACGTCCTCCCGGGCGCGGTCACCGGCGACGTCTTCAAGATGTACTACCTGGGCAAGAAGGCCCCGGACAAGAAGGCCGAGGCCTACGCGACCGTCATGATCGACCGCGTGATCGGCCTCGCCGCGCTGGTGTACCTCGCGTTCTTCGCGGCGCTCATGAACCTCGACTTCGTGTTCGCGAAGGACCACGGCAAGCTCACGCTCACGTTCTACGGGAACGCGGCGCTCGCCCTCGGCTTCACGGCCGGGATCCTCGCGCTCGTCCTCGGAGTCGGCCGGCAGAGTGGCTTCGCGGAGCGGATCCGTGGCTCGAGCCTCCCCGGGGTCGAGGGCCTGCGGCGTGGCTACCGGACGCTCATCCGCCTCGGGGAGCGGCCGGGGATCCTCCTCGCCTCCTTCGCGCTCGGGATCGTCTCGCACTCGCTCCTCGTGATCGTCGGGATCATCTCCGCGCGCGCGCTCGGCGAGACGAGCCTCGGCATCTCGACCTACGGCTTCGTCGTGCCGGTCGGGCTCTTCGTGAACTCGATCCCGATCGGCCTCCCGGGCGGGCTCGGCGTCGGCGAGGCGAGCTTCAAGCAACTGTTCATGTGGGCGGGCGCGGCCGAGACCCTCGGCGCGAACATCATGGTCCTCCTGAGGATCGGGCAGCTCACCTGGGGTCTCGTGGGCGGAGTCGTCTACATCTTCGATCGGAAGGCTCTCGCACCCAAAGACGCCTGAGCCCATGTCTTGACCCAGGTCACGGCGACGGATACGTTTGGGCTCGTCCTCAGCGCGCTCCATCAAGCTGCCCGTGGGAGGCCCCTCGTGAAGAGGCTCTCGACCCAGGAACCGAGTACCAGCGACCCCGCGTACCGCCTCCTCATGGAGAAGCGCTGCGAGGTCTACAACCGCACCGCCGGCCTCCTCATGGAGGTCGAGGAGGCCCTCGACGGAGAGGACGCCGAGCGCGGCCGACTCCTCCTCGACGACGTGAGGAAGGCGCTCAGGAGCTCGCTCGCCTTCCTGACGGACGAGGTCTACGAGGAGCTCGAGCACGTCGAGGCGCTCGCGGGTCTCGCCAACCAGGCGGCCCCCGCGGCGTCGAGCACGTCCGCGGGCCAGGAGGAGCTGCGCGACGCGCTCACGCTCCTCCACGTCAAGCTCGCGCGGAGCCTGCGCCTCCCCGGCCAGGACCTCGCGGACATCGTCGGGCTGCCGCCGCGCCTGAAGCGCAAGCTCGAGGAGAGCCAGAAGAAGCTCGAGGACGACAAGAAGCGCCGGGACCTCGAGGAGCAGTCCTGGAACTTCGAGGCGGTCGCGCGCGAGCTCATCGGCGCCAAGCAGTACAAGAAGGCGGTGAAGCACCTCAAGCAGGCGATCCGCCTCGACCAGGAGCGCGCCGTCTTCCACAACGACCTCGGCGTCGTCTACGGGCTCCTCGGCCTCCACGAGGAGGCCGCCGCCGAGTACCGGCGCGCCGTGCAGCTCAACGAGAAGCACGCCGCCCGCCGCACGGACGAGTGGACGACGAGCTACTACAACCTCGGGATCGCGCTCAGGAAGCTCGCCTCCGAGCACGACGCCCCCGGCCAGGAGTCGAAGGCGCTCGCGCTCGTCCACGAGGCGAAGGCCGCGCTCGACGAGTACGTGAAGGTGACCCCGGGCGGCCCCAAGCTCGGGATCGCGCGGAGCACGTCCAAGCAGCTCGCCGAGGACGCGCTCATCCTCGACACCGCGATCAAGCAGGCGGCCGAGGAGGCCGCGCTCCCGCGCCCGCCCCGCTGGCGCGCCGGGGACGAATAGGGCACCATAACCAGACCTGTCGGGGGGACCAGTGGCCAACCTCGCGATCACCGCCGTCGAGCAGCCTGCGCCGGCCTCGAAGCCCGGGGCCGCGCCCGCGGGCGTGCTCGTGCTCCGCGTCGAGGGCGAGATCGACCTCGACACCGTCGGGATCCTGAGGAGCCGTCTCGAGGAGGTCGAGCGCGCGGGCCATGAAAAGCTCGTCCTCGACCTCGGCGAGACCAAGTACGTCAATAGCTCCGCCCTCGCCGTGCTGGTGAAGTTCGCCGAGAACTTCCGCGAGCGCGGCGGCGGGATCGCCCTCGCGCGCGTGACCTCGCGCGTGAAGCTCGTCTTCGAGATGCTCGGGCTCCTCGTCTTCTTCAAGTTCTTCGAGTCGGTCGACAAGGCGAAGGAGTCCCTCACCGCTCCCCCGCCATCTCGCCGGTGAGTGCGCGCTGCGCGCGTCGGTGAAGGGGACACTCGTCCTGCTCGCAGTCCTCGCGCTCCCCGTGAGCGCGGAGGAGACGAAGTCTCTCGATCGCACGGAGGACCTCGTCGTCCTCACCGGCGCCGAGCTCGCCAAGCTGAAGGGCGTCCCCTCGGACCTGATCCGCGTCTACGCGAGCAAGGACGGCGACCTCCTCCCCATCCCCTTCCAGGTGGACGAGCGCACTCCCGAGCTCGAGTACTGCTGGCGCACGGGCCCCGACCCCGTGAAGGACGTGGACGACGGACGCCTCGACGAGGACGACGAGGTCGCGCTCAGCGTGGCCGACTCGGGTGACCGCACCACGAAGACGGTCGCGGGGGCGACCGCGCGCGTCGAGATCGAGCTCGAGGACCCCGCGAACGGCAGGAAGGCGTGGGTCTACGTCCTCGCCTTCGATGACAAGTCGAGCGCTCCCCCGCCCCGCTCCGAGCGGCACCACGTCGAGATCGTCGCCGGCAAGCCGGGCGGCGCCCGGATCCGCACGCAGCACTTCGAGGTCGCGAGCGTCGGGAGCGCGGGCCTCACGGGCCGCCCGACGGGGATCCGCCTCCGCGGCCCCGACGGGGCCACGGGCCCCGAGGTCGTGAAGGACGCGGCGCGCTTCAAGCTGCGCGCGAGCTACCTCCTCGCGCGGATCGAGCGCGACGGCTCCGAGGCGCGCACGAGCCTCGGCACGAGCTGGATCGAGGGTCCGGTGCGCGCGATCGCGCCCGTCACGCTCGAGGCTTACCTGATCTGGGGCAACTGGATCTCCTCCTCGCGGTCCTACGTCGTCGCTCACGACCACACCTGGGAGCTCCACGCGCGCTTCTCGCTGCCCGTCAACCTCGACCGCGAGCACGCGAGCGAGGCGACGCTCGCGCTCGAGCCCGGAGACGGAGCGCGCGCCTGGCGCGCGCAGAAGGCGAACGGCCTCCTCCAGTTGCTCGGGCCCGAAGGCGCGGTGGGCGCGCGCCTCGAGCTCGACGCGCGCCTCCGCGCGAAGGAGAGCGCGACGGATCTCGCCGTCGACCTCCAGGGTCTCCGCAAGTCCGAGGAGGCGACGCCTTACGAGGTCACTTACGTCGTGACCGTCCTGCCCAAGGGCACGGAGGCGGCTCTGAGGAGCCTGATGACGGCCCGCGACAAGCCCTTGAGACACGCTGCGCGCTAAGTTCTATGCGGGTTGGCAGCTACGTTGAAATTTCCCGTGGTAAGCGTCGGTGGTCTGCGCTAAGCTTTTGGGGATCGTAGAGATCGGCCTGGGACCGGTCCAAATGGCTGAGCACAGGGGGATTCGACAAGTGGCTACGACGAAGCGTGACCTCGTCGAGCGAGTGAGCGCGAAGCACTCGGCCCTGACGAAGGTCGAGGTCGGGGCGGTAGTTCAGACGTTCCTCGATGAGGTGGTTCAAGCTCTTGCGCGCGGCGAGAGGATCGAGCTGAGGGACTTCGGCGTGTTCACGCCGCGGGCTCGCGCGGCTCGTAAGGCAAGGAACCCGAAGACCGGAGCGGTCGTCGAGGTCCCCGCGACGCGGACCGTCGCGTTCAAGCTGGGCAAGGAGTTCAAGGCGAAGCTCACGCCGGCGACGGGCGGAGCGAGCCACGAAGCTCCCGCGTCCAACTGACGCAAGTCCGAGAACTGCGAGGAAGCGCCTGGGGAAGCCCAGGCGCTTCATCGTTTTTGGGGGACTTCTTCACATCGGCGCTACTTCGGAGCGGGCTTCCAGTCCGGGATCTCGACACCGATGAGCGTCGCCTCGAGTGCCGGGTTCGGCTCGAGGCTCCGGTCCTCCACCACCTTGGATGAGCCGTAGACGCCGGGCGCCACGTCCGCGACCACCGAGCGGACGACGATGATGCGGAAGACGACGATGCACACGAGCAGGAACGCGCAGGCGTAGAGGCCACCGCGCGTCTGCCCCTCCATGAACTCGATCGCTTCCTGCTCTTCGTCCCGCTCGATGTGCTCGGCGACGGCCTCGGGGTCGAGCTCGATCTGCTCGCCGCAGATCATGCAGTAGGCGAGGGTGGGGTCCGTCTCTCCATCGCAATGCGGACACTTCATGTCAGCGCTTGCTCCTCTCCCAGAGGTCCACGCGTTCCTGCATCTTGTAGGCTTCCTTGTGGCCCGCGGCGATCGCCTTCTTGTACTGGGGCGTCGCCTGGTCGAGTCGCTTCAGCCAGTCGCTGAGCGCGCCCTGCGTCCTGAAGAACTCCTTGTCCTCGAGGCCGAACTTGTCGTGCGCGAGCATGAGCGGGTTCGCCGCCTCGCTGTAGCGCTGGATCCCGTAGTAGATGCCCACCGCGATCATGAGGTGCTCGCGGATGAACTTCTCCTTCGCCTCCTTGGCAGCGCCGGAGTCGTTCCTCATGTCGACCTTGTTCAGCGCCTCGAACATGGCGTTCGCCGCCTCGAAGTCGAAGTTCTTCCGCGAGGCCTCGGGGTTCCCCTTCGCCTTCTCTTCCGGCATCTCGGCCTTCAGGCGGATCGCGAGCGCCGCGTTCACCTTGTAGAGGAGCATGTCGGGCCGGAGGCCGACCGCGCGCTGGAAGCAGAAGGTCGCCTTCTCGGCGTTCGGCAAGCGGAGCCATCCCATCCCCATGGCGTTCCAGCAGGCGGACTCCTCGATGGGGTCGAACTCGTAGCGGCTCTTGCCCTTCGCCTTCTGCCCGATGACCTCGTGGAGCGCCAGGAGGCGAGCCTCGAGGTCCTTCGACTCCTTGAAGGTCTCCGTGGTCGCGATCCGGTACGCGAGGGCGATCATCTTCGATGCGGACGGCCCCCTCCTGTAGAAGGACGCGCGGCGGAGGTCGTCGAACGCGGACTGCTCCTTGTTGAGGAGGCCGAGGAGGCCCTTGTGCCAGTAGTAGCTCCCCATGGCGCCGCGTCCGGCGTTCGAGAGCTTCGGGTTGGCCTCGTTCAGCTTGGCGGCGCAGCCCGCGAGGTCGCCGCGCGCGAACTGGAGCGCGGCCTGCGTGATCGTCACGTCCACGTCGTCGCGCTCGCGGACGTGGGCATCGAGCACCTTGCCGGCCTCCTCGAGGAGCGACGTCCGCGTCCCCGCGTCGAGCTCGGCGAGCGCGATGCGCGCGCACGCCGCGCCGACCGGGGCCGACTCCGTCGTGTTCGGGATCTTCTCCCGGGCCACGCACGCGGTGTCGAAGGACTTGATCGCGGACTTGAGCGCGTTCATGGCCGGACCGAACGCCTCGGGCGACGTCTCGCCCTTCGCCGCCTGGTCCTGCGCGAGGCGCGTCCCCTTCTCGAGCTGGATCTGCCCGAAGAAGAGGTGCGGGAGGAGGTCGTCGGGGCGCGACTGGCGAGCTTCGTCGAAGAGAGCGAGCGGGTCGCCCTCGCTCGTGCCGTACTGCTGGATCGCCTCGCGGAGCGTCGCCTCGTGCCGCCACCGGAAGACCGTCGAGAAGAGGAGGAGCACGGCGAGGATGCCGAACAGCGCCGCGAGGACGAGCTGGACCGTCGCCTGCGTGCTCTTGAAGGCGTAGCGGAGGACGTGCGCCACTTCAGCCTCCCGCCTTGAGCGGCTTGAACGTGTGCGTGATGGCCTCGTAGGGGATCGGCCCGAGGTGCCGGCTGTCGAACGCCTCGGAGCCGCCCTTCCCGCGGTTGTCCGCGATCGCGAAGACGCAGCGCCTCGGCACGGTCAGCTCGGGGACATCGAAGCGCGACTTGTTGTTCTTCGTCGGGTTCGTCATGGGGCTCCCGTCGACGATGACCTCGTCCGCCCGGACCTCGACCTTCTGGCCCTCGAGGGCGACGATCCGCCCGACGCGCGGGGTGTCGCCCCTCATCTTGAAGACCACGAAGTTGCCGACCTGGAGCGGCGCCCCCATGTTCGGCAGGTGCCCGAGGCGCCACACGCCCACCTTGAGCTCGGGCTCGTTGAACTGCTTGTCGGCCGGGTCCTCGGGCTTGAAGATGTCGAAGGTGACGTTGTACCAGAGGATCCCCATGCCGACGCCGACCGCGAGCCCGGCGAAGACGTACGTCGTCCAGTCCTTGAGCGAAATCATGCGCGCCGATCATCGGCAGAGAACGCGCGCCGCGCAAGCCACTCACGACCGTGAACCTGGCACTCGCGCCGGATGGGGTGTAGCATGCGGCTCTCGGCGTCCCTCAAGGCCAGTGAGGCACCGTGATGCCCCGCGCGCCCCGGCGAATCGAGCTCGCGTGCCTCCTGCTGATCGCGGGCGCGGCGTCGCTCCACCCACCTCGCGCCCACGCGCGCGACGAGAGCGTGGAAGAGCTCAAGCAGCGCGTCCTCGAGGGCGACCACGACGAGGCGGTCTCCGCGGCGATCGAGCTCTTCACGTCGGGGAAGCCGCGCTACGACGGCAAGCACGACTCCTTCCTCGAGGGCGTCCTCCGCCCGGCCAACCCAGCTCCAGACTTGGGGGGCCCCGACCGGCAGGGCGCATCCGCGCGCGCGCGCCGCGCGATCGTCGAGGCGATCGGCCTCTTCGGCCGCTACAGGGTCGCGATCGCGTGCCGCTTCGCGCGGCTCGCCGTCTCGGACCAGGACGCCGAGGTCCGCGCGTCCGCCGCGAACGCCCTCGCCGGGATCGAGCAGCCCGAGGTCTACACCTTCCTCGCCGAGGCCGTCCGCGGCCTCAACAAGGCCCCCGCGGGCACGCTCGAGGCCCGCGACCTCGACACGCTCCTCGGCGTCCTCGAGCGCAAGCGTGACCCGATCGCGGCCACGGGCGCTCTCGTCCTCGCGCTCCCGGTCTTCGAGAACGCGGAGGAGCAGAAGCTCCGCGCATCCCTGAAGCGCCTCACGGGCCGCGCCTTCGACTCGGACGAGGAGTGGGCCCGGTGGTACCACGACCACAAGGGCACCCCCCAGCGCGAGTGGTACCTCGAGGCCCTCAAGGCCGCGGAGGACTCGAACCAGAAGGCATCGGCCGACGCGGTCCGCGTCTTCGAGAAGCTCCTCGCCGCCCTGGCCAAGGACGAGCAGGCGCTCCTCCGCGAGCTCGAGGACGCGCT
>CAZYLP010000149.1:0-13332 GCA_964648345.1 uncultured Planctomycetota bacterium | reverse complement strand
TCATGGCGTTCGACGAGTGCTCGCCGTACCCGTGCCCCAAGGAGCAAGCCGCCGCGGCGGTTGCGCGGACGACGGCCTGGGCCGCCCGCTCGCTCGAGGCGCACCGCAGGAAGGACGAGCAGGCGCTCTTCGGGATCGTCCAGGGCGGGACCTTCCACGACCTCCGCGAGGAGAGCGCGCGGGGCCTCCTCCCGCTCGACTTCCCGGGCTACGCGATCGGAGGCCTCTCGGTCGGCGAGGGCCCGGAGAAGATGAGCGAGGTCCTCGCGCATACGTGCCCGCTCCTCCCCGCGGAGAAGCCGCGCTACCTCATGGGCGTCGGCACGCCGAACGACTTCCTCCTCGCGTGCGCGCGCGGCGTGGACCTCTTCGACTGCGTGCTCCCGACGAGGAACGCGCGGAACGCGCAGGTCTTCACGTGGAGCGGGAAGCAGATCAAGCTCAGGAACGCGAAGTTCCGCGAGGACTTCACGCCGATCGACCCCGAGTGCCGCTGCTACACCTGCGCGAGCGGCTTCACGCGCGCGTACCTCCGGCACCTCTTCACGATCGACGAGATCACCGCGCTCACGCTCGCGACGATCCACAACCTGACCTTCTGCCAGGAGTTCATGAGGAAGATCCGCGAGGCGATCGGCCGCAACGATCTCGCGGGCTTCGCGGCCTCGTGGCGGGAGCGCGCCGAAAGGACCCCATCGTGAGGTTGGCGCGTTTCGACCGATTGGTTTAAGCTCCTCGCGGAACGCGGAATAGGAACGGGTGGCTGAAGCAAAGCGCGTCATCCAGTGCCCCACGTGCCGGTTCGCCAACCGGCTCGGTGAGGCACGCTGTCTGATCTGCAAGACCGAGCTCCCGCAGACGCTCCCCGCTCCGGGCGCGAAGGAGCCCGCGGCCGAACCGCCCCGGGGGCCGGCCCCCGCCACCAACACCGCGGCGGCCGCGCGCGCCTCGGCGGCGGCGGCCAGCGCGGCGGCGGGCGGCGTCGTCCGCCGTCTCATCGACCCGACGAAGCCCCAGGACGAGACCCAGCCCACGAAGCGCCCCGACAACGTCACGACGATGCGGCGGGCGATCGACCCGTCGCTCCTCGCGGCGGCCGCCGCGCCCGCCCCCGAGCCCGTCGCGGATCCGCCCCGGCCCCACACGCGCCGGCTGCCGAAGCAGCCCGCGCCGGCCGACGTGGTCGCGTGGCTCTGGTGCGATCCGCTCCCGCCGATCCCGCTCTCCGCGGGCAAGCAGGTCATCGTCGGACGGCAGGACACGTGCGATCTCTGCCTCCCGCACAAGGAGGTCTCGCGCGCGCACGCGGTCTTCCGCGTGTCGGGGCGCCAGATCTCCCTCGAGGACCAGGGCAGCTCGAACGGCTGCTACCTGAACGGGAAGCGCGCCGCGAACGCGATCGTGAAGGTCGGGGACATGATCCAGATCGGTCCCTACGAGATCGAGCTGCGCGCGGCGGGAGACGACGGGGCCGTCCAGGCCAGCGACACGAAGTCCTTCGAGCTGACGAGCCTCAACTCGGGATCGCCCGGCGCCTCGATGACGGGGCGTCTCTCGGAGGTCCCGCTCGTCGAGATCCTCCAGTCGATCGAGTTCAACCACAAGACCTGCACGCTCGCGATCTCGGACGGCCGCCTCAAGGGGCGGATCGTGTTCGGAGACGGTCGCCCCATGACCGCGACGTTCGGCGGCGAGCGTGACCTCGAGGCCGTGAGGGCCATGCTCGCGCTCAAGGACGGGCGCTTCGTCCTCTCGAACGAGATCGAGGCCGACGAGCAGACGATGCACCAGACGATCACCGCGCTCCTCCTCGACGCGGCGAGAGGTCAGGACGAGGCGGGCGTCGCGGCGGAGCCGGCGGCGGTGTCCGCGTACGAGTCGAACGCGTACCAGATCAACCCGGACCTCGCGAAGACGGCCGAGAGCGAGCCGGCGCCGGGCGACGCGCCGACCGATCAGGCCGCACCGCTCCCGGAGGAGCCGCCGGCCGAGTCGCAGTAAGCGGACCCGGATTCCTTCGAATCCGACGGCGCCCTCCCTGGTCTCGACCGGGGAGAGTGCGTCCATGAAGCGGCTCCTGAGCCTCGCCCTGCTCGCCGGCTGCGCGTCCTACAGCTGCAACCCGCCCTCGGGCCCGGAGCTCTCTCCCGGAGAAGGTCACGACGCCCGATCCGAGACCGCCGCGTGGGGGCCCGAGGGGACGGGGCCGGTCGCGCGCCTCGCGCCGCCCACGCCGAGGCCGCACGGCCGGTGGCAGGAGGCGAAGCGGCTGCGCGGGGGAGAGCTCGACGACAACGACCGGTTCGAGGAGTACCTCCGCTTCCGGGACGAGATGAGCTCGCGGGTCGCGGGGCAGGTCCACGCGATCGAGGTCTCGGAGCGCGTCGTCCTCCGCGTCGTCGACGTCGAGGACAAGCCCGCCGCGGGGGCGAAGGTGACGGTGAAGGACCTGGGCGGCCGCCTCCTCGCGCGGCGGACGGTCTACGCGGACGGCCGCGCGCTCTTCTTCCCGCGCGAGGAGGACCGGGGCGTGGACGGACCGGCCGAGGAGTGGATCGTCGAGGCGACGCTCGGCGACGCGCAGGTCCGGAAGGTCGTCGCGCGCGGCTGCGAGGCGGCGACGCTCCGCCTCGACGGCGAGCGCTCGCGCGCGAGGGCGGCGCTCGACGTCGTCTTCTGCCTCGACTGCACGGGGAGCATGCACGACGAGATCGAGCGCCTGAAGGCGACGCTCGACGACGTCGCGCGCCGGCTCGCGGCGCTGCCGGCCAGGCCGCGCCTGCGCTTCGGGCTCGTGAAGTACCGCGACCGCGGCGACACGTTCGTCACCGAGAAGGACGACCTCGTCCCGGACCTCGCGACCTTCCGCTCGGCGCTCGCGCGCGCCTGGGCCGACGGTGGCGGCGACTACCCCGAGGACGTCCAGGCCGGGCTCGCGGCCGCGGTCTGCGAGATGAGCTGGGAGAAGTCCCCGAACGCCGCGCGGCTCGTCTTCCTGGTGGGCGACGCGCCGCCGCGCCTCTACGCGGACGAGCCCGGATACGCGGTCACGCTGCGTCACGCGGCCGAGAAGGGCGTGAAGGTGTGCACGCTCGCGGCGAGCGGCCTCGACGCGACGGGGGAGTACGTCTGGCGGCAGCTCGCGCACGCGACGCTCGGGCGCTTCATCTTCCTGAGCTACGGCACCCCTGGCGGCGGTCGCGGGACGCCGCATCACACGGGGCCGTACCTCGAGAGCGACCTCGACGAGATCGTCGTCCGGCAGTGCACGCGCGAGCTCGAAGCGCTCACCGAATGAGACGAGCGGCAGCGAGGCGCGGTGGCCAAAGATAGCCCGGAGCGAGACGGTGCGGTAACTTGGGGGCATGGCGAGCTCCGCCGCCCGAGCGCTCCGCGAGGCCGTGCAGACGAACCTCGGCCGGGTCCGCGAACGCCTCGCCGCCGCGTGCGCGAAGGCGAAGCGCGACCCTGCCTCCGTCGAGCTCGTCGCCGTCACGAAGTACGGCGGCCCCTCGCTCATCGAGTCGCTCCTCGAGCTCGGGCAGCGCGACCTGGGCGAGAATCGCGTCGACCGCCTCATCACCCTGGATGCCTCGCTCGCCGCCACGGTCCGGCCGCGCTGGCACATGGTCGGCCACCTCCAGCGCAACAAGGCCCGGAAGGTCGCCGGCCTCCTCCACGCGCTCCACTCGCTCGACTCGGCCGAGCTCGCGGAGAAGCTCGATGCGCGGCGCGGCGAGCTCGGGCTCGGCCCCCTCGACGTCTTCATCGAGGTCAACACGGGCGGCGAGGAGCGGAAGTCGGGCGTCGCCCCCGGCGACCTCGAGGCGCTCGCGGCGAGCGTCGCGAAGCTCTCGCGCCTCCGCGTGCGCGGGCTCATGACGATCCCGCCCGAGACCGCCGCGGCCGAGGGCGCGCGGCCCTACTTCGCGAAGCTGCGCGGGCTCTCGCCGCGCCTCGAGGCCGCGCTCGGGCGGAAGGCGCCCGGGCTCTCGATGGGCATGACCCACGACCTCGAGGTCGCCGTCGAGGAGGGCGCGACCACCGTGCGGATCGGCCGCGCGCTCCTCGAAGGAGTGCCGGACGAAGTGCTCCGAGAAGACCGGGAGCGCGTCTAGTGCCGCGTCTGGTCGTCGAGAAGGGCAAGGACAAGGGCAAGATCCTCTCGCTCCGCGAGAGCTCGCCCTACCTCGTGGGGCGCGACCTGAAGACGCACCTCCGCCTCCGCGACCAGCAGGTCTCGCGCCGGCACTTGAAGATCGTCTCCGTGGGGGGCGAGGTGCGGCTCGAGGACCTCGACTCGTCGAACGGCACCTTCGTGAACGGCGAGCGCGTGCGCTCCCTCGGCCTCAAGCCCGGCGACAAGATCCAGGTCGGCGAGACGCTCATCTTCTACCTCGAGGAGGAGAGCGTCGACGAGGTCGTCGCCGTCGCGCCCGCGACCGCGGGCACGGAGACGGCGCCGGCCGCGGCCCCCGTCCCGGTCCCGGAGGCCTCGACGCAGGAGAAGGTGCGGCGCGGCGAGCTCACCGGACGCGAGCTCACCGGCTACCGGATCGGCCGCCTCCTCGGACGCGGCGGCATGGGCACGGTCTACGAGGCGGTCCAGGTGTCGCTCGAGCGGCGCGTCGCCTTCAAGGTCCTCGCGCGCGAGCTCGCGGCCGACGGACAGTTCGTGGACCGCTTCACCGCGGAGGCGCGCGCCGCGGCCCAGCTCAACCACCCGAACATCGTGCAGGTCTACGACGTCGGCACCGCGGGGCCGTCGGCGGCGCCGATCCGCTTCTACTCGATGGAGTTCATGGCCCAGGGGAGCGTCGAGGACCTCCTCCGCAAGGAGGGCAAGCTCCCCCTCGAGCGGACGCTCCCGATCATCTTCGACGCCGCGCGCGGCCTCGAGTACGCGGAGAAGCACGGCGTCGTCCACCGGGACATCAAGCCCGACAACCTCATGATCTCCGAGGACGGAGTCGTGAAGATCGGCGACCTCGGCATCGCGACGCGCCGGAGGACGGCGGAGGAGGCGAGCAAGGAGGACGGCGTCTCGGGCTCGCCGCACTACATCGCGCCCGAGCAGGCCATGGGCCGCGCGATCGACCAGAGAGCGGACCTCTACGCCCTCGGGGTCTCGATGTACCAGATGCTCGCGGGCGACACGCCGTTCGACGGCGCCTCGGCGCGCGAGGTCATCCTCAAGCACCTGAACGAGACGCCGCCGCCGCTCAAGGACAAGTGCCCGGACCTCCCACCCGAGGTCATCGCCCTCGTCGAGCGGCTCATGGAGAAGGACCCGACGCGCCGCCTCGCGAGCGCGAGCATCCTCCTCCAGGAGCTCGTGCCGCTCATCAAGCGCTACCCGCTCGCGAACACCTCGAAGCTCAGGATCGACGGGATCATCGCGCAGCGCACCGAGCTCCAGCTCGCGGCCTCCGAGTCGAGGCCCCCGCTCCCCGACACGGTCCCGCGCGCCGCGCCGTCCGCGGAGGCGACGAGCGTCTCCAAGGACACCTCGGCCCTCGAGCCGGTCCGGCGCACGGTGCCCGTCTCGCGCGCGGCGCTCGTCCGCCTCGTCGTCGTGCTCGGCTCGCTCGCGCTCGGCGTCATCGCCTTCAAGGTCGCGCGCCACGTGAAGGAGGGCGCGGAGAGCGCGCGCGAGGTCCGCATGGCCACGCTCGCGGGGCTGCGGGCGCTCATCCCGACCGACCCGTTCACCGCCGAGTCGAAGGCCATGGCCGCCTCCCTCGACTTCGAGCGGCGGAGCTTCTCCGTCGAGGCGAAGCTCGCCTCGGACATCGCCAAGGAGGCCGGCCGCGAGATCGCGCGGCTCGAGGAGGAGAAGAAGGCGAAGCTCGCGCAGGAGGCCTACGACGACGCGCAGAAGAAGATCGAGGCCGAGTCCGAGAAGGACAGGACGCCCGAGAAGATCCCGTCGCTGACCTTCGCCGTGAACGCGTGGGGCGACATCGCGGAGAAGTTCCCCGGCTCCGTGCCCGGAGACGCCGCGGCGAAGAACCGGGAGACGGCCCGTGGCCGCCTCGCGGAGGCGCAGAAGCGGAGCGAGGCTCGCCTGCGCGACGAGGCGGCGACGCGCGCCGCGCTCAAGCAGCTCACGGAGTCGCTCCGCACGATCTTCGCCGAGAAGCGCTACGACCACGCGAAGCTCCTCATCGACAACTTCGAGCGGACGCACGGCGGCTCCGAGTCCGGCGCCAAGCTGGCGGGCGAGCTCCGCAAGGACCTCCTGGCCCAGGGCCGCGCCGAGGTCGACGAGGCCCGGCGCAAGGCCGGAGAGCACGCGGGCCGCCGCGAGTGGGACAAGGCGAAGATGCTCCTCCGCGACACGAAGCTCCTCGTCGCGGGGATCTCCGTCCTCGAGGAGGCGCTCGACGCCGAGCTCACCAAGGTGGGCGAGACGGAGCGGAAGGAACGCGAGGGCGAGCTCACCCGCCAGGACCGCGAGAAGGCCAGGGTCGCGGAGGAGAACGCCCGGAAGCCCATCGAGGACCGGCGCTTCGACGACGCGGCCCAGCACTACGCGGACGCCGCGCTCAGGATGCGCGGGTCGCCCGCGCTCCAGAAGGACCTCGAGCGGCGCGCCGAGCGGCTCCGCCTCGCCGCCGGAGCGATCAAGGACATCGTCGCGACGGTCCGGGCGAAGCGGGGGGCGTCGGGCGTCACGCACGACGGCGCGGCGGCCGAGGACGCGACCGGCTCGAAGCTCACCTTCAAGGGGCCGCCGGGCGGCAAGCCCGTCGACGTGACCTTCGCCGCCGTGCGCGCGGACGAGCTCCACAAGTGGGCGCGCCAGGCGGCGGGACCGCGGGCGGAGGTCGACGAGCTCCTCCGCGCGGCGGCCCTCGCGATCGAGACCGGCGCCAAGGAGCTCGCGCGGGGCGACCTCACCGCCGCATCCGACGTGGGTGGCTTCTCGGACGTGCAGAAGGAGCGCCACGACGCCCTCCTGCGCGCGGCCCTGGAGTGAGCGCGGCGGGCGGAGCAGCGGATGTCTCGATCCGGGACGGCCCGCACGGCGCCCTCATCAAGGTCGCGGCGCGCCCCGGCACACGGGACGGCGTCCTCGGCGTCCAGGGCGACGCGCTCAAGCTCGGCTGCTCGGCCGCCCCCGAGAAGGGGAAGGCCAACAAGGCGCTCGCCGAGCTCCTCGCGAAGCTCGTCGGCGTGAGGAAGAGCGCCGTCGCCCTCGCATCCGGTGACACGGCGCGCGAGAAAGTTTTTCTGATCGAGGGTCTCGCCGCGGGGGCCGTGAGATCCGCGCTCGAGAAGGCGCTCGCTCCCCGATCTCCCTGAACCGATCGATGGGTGGTGCGTGGATGTCGGACCCCTGCGTCAGAATCGGGTCCATGTCCTTCATCCAGCATGAGCACCTCGAGCACGAGCCCGCCGGACAGCTCGAGATGGTGTTCCGCGCGTCGGCTCGCCGACAGCAGCTCCTCCAGGCTTACCGTGGCGAGTGGGTGGCCGTATCCGATGACTGGAACCATGTTTACGCCCACGGCCCCAGCTACCTCGATGTCTGCGAGAACGCGCGCGCCGCGGGAGCCGTCGATCCGCTACTGACACGCCTCCTCTGACACGGCTACCATCACCCCCGCGACCATCATCGCTGGGATCATCTGCGGATGCGTGTCGGTGGCTACGAGACCGAAGAGGTTCTCGGGACGGGCAGCTACGGGACCGTCTTCCGGGCTCGCGACTCGAGGCTCAAGGACCGAATCGTCGCCCTGAAGGTGGTGCGCCCCTCGAGCGCCATCCAGAGCGAACGGACCGTCCGCGAGGCCGAGACGCTCGCGAAGTTCGCCCACCCCAACATCGTCATGGTCCACGACGCGGGGATGGCGGCCGACGGCTCCCTCTTCATCGTCATGGAGCTCGTCCGCGGTCCGACGCTCGCGACCCTGATGGAGAACGGGACGCCCCTCGACGCGCTCCTCGACCGGCTCGCGGAGGCCGCGAGCGGAGTCGCCTTCGCGCACGAGAGGGGAGTCATCCACCGCGACCTCAAGCCCTCGAACGTCCTCGTCGCCCCGGGCGGCGCCAAGGTCTGCGACTTCGGCATCGCCAAGCAGCTCGACCGCGAGACGATCCTCACGCGGACGGGCGACCTCGTCGGGACGCTCGCCTACATGAGCCCGGAGCAGGCGGCGGGCGAGAAGGTCGGCCCGGCGACGGACGTCCACGCGCTCGGAGCGATGCTCTACGAGATCCTCGCGGGCCGGCCGCCCCGGGTCGCGGCCTCGCCCACCGAGCTCATGATCCAGCTCGCGACGGGAGAGATCGAGAGACCGTCGAAGGCGGCGGGCCGCGCGGTCCCTCCGGCTCTCGAGAGGCTCTGCCTCGAGGCCCTCGCCAGGGACCCGGCCCGGCGGCCACGGGACGCGCGGGCGTTCCTCGATGCGCTCGAGCAGGCTCGCCGGCGGCCCGTCGCGAACGGTCGCCGGCGCGCCGCCCTGGCCGGAACACTCCTGGTCCTCGCCGCGGGCGCCGTGATGGCGGGTGGTCTCCTGCTCCGTCGCACCGAGCCGCCGCCTCCACCGGCGCCCGGGCCGCCCACCGTGCCCGTCGCGCCGCCGCCCGACTCTCCCGCTCCGTCTCTCCCGTCCATGGACGGGGAGCCCGAGTGGTACAAGGACATCTGCTCCCGGAGCAGCTCCAGGCCTCCCGCCTGGTTCAACGCTCTCCCCACGTCCGCGAGGCCGAAGCTACCGCCCGACGTCCGCTGCCTGCTGGACGAGGGAGACTTCCTGAACGTGCCCGACGGGAGCGTGCTCGTCTGGCAGCCGGGCAGCGGGTTCGTGGGCAAGCGGGAAGTCACGTTCGAGCAGTTCGAGCGCTTCGCGACCAGGACGCCCGTGCCGCTCGTGGCGCACCCCGGAAACATGACGGCCGGGCTCACGAAGGACCTGGTCCCCAACGAGCGCGCCACCTGGCGAAACCCGCACGGCGACTCCCGCGTCCCCCCGGCGGAGTCGCCCGTCCGGCAGGTGACGTGGCCCGACGCGACCGCGTACGCGGAGTGGGCCCACGCCCGGCTCCCGACGAAGCAACGCCTCGACGCGGCCCTCGGTGCCGGCAAGTTCGGCGGGAGCCTCAAGTGGGACCCCCGCGAGCCGGGGAGCCTCGCGAGGCTCGGCCGCGTCGAGAAGCGGAGCCTCCGGCTCTCGGACCGGAGGGACGAAGGCCAGGACCTCGTCGCGCGGGAGTGGTGCGCGGATGTCGACCCGACCCGACCCAACGTGAGGACGCTGGCCGCCATCGGCGCGCCGCGAGCGTTGAAGGGCTTCACGTGCGTGCTCGAGCTCGTCGACGAGAGCGCGTGCAGCAACGCGACGACGTTCCGCATCGTGCGCGACGACGCTCGCTGACGGCCGGGGCTCCCTACTGGAGGACGACCCTGAGCTTCGGCGCGACCTGGCCCGCCTTCTTCGCGAGCGGATCGCCGAGCGCGACGAGGCGCTTCTCGATCGCGCTCTCCGTCGCGGCGACGCACGGCGTGCCCTCGGCCCACGGCCCGTAGACGGCGGCGAGCGCGTAGTAGCACCGGAGCGCCGGCTCGATCGCCTTGATCTGCTCGCGGAACGCGGCGAGCTCCTTCTTGCCGGCGAGCTTCGGCGTCCCGTCGTCCACCTGGTGCGAGAGCCCGAGGACGACGCCGCCCCCGCTCTCGGTGACCGAGACGCGGAGGCGGTGCTGCACCGCGCGCGTGTCGTCGCCGCCCGTCATGAAGAAGCCGCCGCCCGCGGCGAAGAGCGTCACGACTCCGATCACGTTCACGGCGGCCTTGAGCTTGCCCTGATCGGTGAGGCCCGTGGACTGGCCGATCGTGAAGACGAGCTCGAGCACGCCGCCCGGGTAGTCGCGGTAGGCGACCATGCCAGGGAAGAGGAGGGCGGGCACGACCTTCTCGGCCTCCGCCTCCTCGAGCGGAAGGAAGCACTCCTCGCGCTCGTTCGGGTCCCACTCCGCGATCGCCGCGTGGAGCTCGGCGAGGCGCTTCGCCTCGCCCTTCGCGACCTCGCCGCGGGCCGCGCGCGCGAGGAGCGCCTGGCTCACGATCCGCCCGATCTCGTCCCCGGGCATCTTCTCGAGCGACTTCTGCACCTGCTCGACCGTGGCGGCGGCCCCCTCGACGGGGAGGAGGCGGCAGCCCGGCCCGTCGCCCGGAAGGAGGAAGCGCGCGCCGCAGTAGCCGCACTTCAAGACCTTGTCGGGCTCGCGCCCGTCGCCGCGGGCGGTGCGGTCGCAGATCGGACAGCTGGTCTCGGCCTCGCGCGCGAGCTGGCCCGCGGCGCGGAGCTTCGCGACCGCCTGGTGGACCTCCTCGGGGAACGCGAACGGCTGGCTGCAGATCGGGCAGGTCGTCTTCTTCTTCGTGACCGCCACGACGAGGTCGCCGAGCGGCCGCTTGTACTTCCGGCCCGGGCAGCCGCACGTGTAGGAGACGTCGGCGCGGACGTCGCTCGCGCCGACCTTGTGGGCGCCCTCGAACTCGTCGATCACGTCCTTCGGGAAGACGAGGTCCGCGCCGCAGACCTGGCAGCGCGTGCGCTTCCGGGCGAGGAGGACGAGCGCCTGCGCGCGGGGCGCCTTGATCGGACGCCGGCACCGGGAGCAGGAGTACTCGACCTCGTCCACGCCCTCAGCTCGCTTCCATCTGCGAGCGGTCCGGGACGGCCTTCTCGACCGGCTTGATCAGGGTGGAGGGCGAGTCCTCCACGACCGGCCTCTCCGCGGGCATCGCGTCCACGACGAGCGGCGGCCTCACGGTCAGCGGCGGCTCCGGCTTCGGCAACTCGACGACGAGCGGCGGCCTCACGGCGACCGGCTCGGGCTTCGGCTCGACACGGACCGGCTCGGCCTTCACCGGCTCGGCCTTCACCGGCTCGGCTGCGGGCGGCTGGGCGACGGCCGCGCGCGCGGCCGCGGCGCGGCGAGCGATGAGCGCGTCGGCGGCGGCCTTCTCCTCCGCGGTCGGCTCCGCCTCGCGCGGCTCCTTCTCGCGGATCCTGATCGCCTCGGAGGTCGAGCCCTTCTCCTTCGCCTTGACCGCGGGCTGCTCCGGCTTGGTCGCGCGGTCGGTGACGCGCGCGCGCGCCATGGGGGCCGCGCGCATGAGCGCGGCGAGGTCCGACTGCGGCGAGCGGTCGCAGACCCAGTCGAGGTCCTTGGCGAGGTCGCCGACCGTCGCGTAGCGGCGCTCGAGCCGCGTGAAGCACTTCTCGAAGATCCGGTCGAGCTCGGCGACGTGCGCGAGGTCCTTGCGGAAGTCCGAGATCTTGTCGCCCGGCTGCGGGCGCTGACCGGTGAGCGCCTCGAAGAGCATGATCCCGAACGTGTAGACGTCGCTCCGCGCGTCGGGGACCTTGCCGTCGCGCTGCTCGGGCGACATGTAGGCGATCGTGCCCGCGATCTTCCCGTCGCTGTCCTGCGTCGCGAGCGAGCGCGACAGCCTCGCCTGGGCCGCCTCCTCGTTCATGTTGCCGAGCTCGAAGTCGGTGATCTTCACCTTCCCCGACTCGTCGATGAGGACGTTCTCGGGCTTCATGTCGAGGTGGAGGATCCCGCCCTCGTGCGCATCGCGGAGGCCGAGGGCGACCTCGCGGAGGATCGCGAGCGCGTCCGCGTCCTTCACCTCCTTCGTCTCGAGGAGGTCGCGGAGCGTGCAGCCGTCCACGAGCTCCATGACGACGTACGGCGGGTCGGCCTCGAGGTTGACCTCGAGGGGCTTCACGACGCGGTCCGACTTCACCTGGCTCTGGATCGTCCCGAAGCGGCGGAGGTGCTCGACGACGCTCGGGTCGCGCGCGAGCTTGATCGCCACGGGGCGGAGTGCGCGGTAGACCTCGCCGAAGCCGCCCTCGCCGAGCTTCTCCGCGAGCACGTACTCGCCCATGCGGCGTCCGGCCGCGATCGCGTTCAGGTCCTTGGCGATCTTCTCGAGCGGGACGGGCACCGCCTCGGGCGGCGAGATGAGCGTCGTCTGCGCGATCGGCTCGACGTGGATCTGCATGTCGTGCTTCTCGCGCACCTTCACGAGGAGGGCGTCGCGCTCGGCCTTGTAGCGGGCCCAGTCGCTCTGGGCGCGGGCCGCGCTCGAGGTCTCCTCGGCGGTGACGGCGATCCGCTCCTCGGAGCCGGGGCTCCTCAGGCGGGAGAGACGGTGGAGGACGAGCTGGCGCACCTCGGCGTCGGGCACGGCGCCCGGCGCGTTCACGTACTCCGCCATGTACTGCTTGTAGAGCTGCTTCGCGCGCGCGGTGTCGCCGAGCTCCTCGTGGGTGCGCCCGAGCCAGTAGACGGCCCGCTCGCGACCGGGGGCGTTCCGCTGCGGCTGGCGCGCGAGCCGCTCGAAGATCCGGAGCGCCCGGTCGGGCATGCCGGCCATGAGGAGCTCGCGACCTTTGTCGATCGTCTCCGCGTTCTTCTTCCCGCCCGCGAGACGCCACGCGAACATGACGAGAAGAACGACCCAGACGAGCGCCAGGATCTCCATAGCCCCGCCATCATAACGGGCGGGCGGCGATCAGGGGGGTGTGGCCCGGGTGTGGACCCCCGAGACGTCAGGGGCCGGCGGACTCCTCGGGCTCGAGGGTCTTCCGGGCCGCCGGCGCGGGGCCCCGGACCCCCTTCGGGGGGGCCTCTCCGACGATCAGGGCCGGGAGCGCGCCGAACGCGTAGGAGCCGCCGACCGCGCAGATCGCATCGGGCCACGCGACGGCGTTCCCGAGGATCTGGAGGTTCGAGACCTTGGGGTCGTCGGTGAAGGCGGCGATCCCGAAGCCGAGGGTGAACGGGAGCGCCGCGATCATGATCGGGATCCCGATGATCGTCCCGATCCCGAGGCCGAAGCCCGCGGGGCCGCTCACGGCCGGCGAGGGGTGGTCGAGGTAGCGGTTGTGGGCGGCGAGCTCGACGTAGCTGCCCGGCGCCGGCTTGTCGAGGAGGTCGGCCGGGGAGGACGCGCAGCCCGTGATCGAGAGGGCGAGCGCGGCCGCGATCGCGGTACGAGTGCGCAGAGAACGCATTCGATGATGACTCCTACCAGGTCCGGCCGATGAGAGCCGACCCCGGTCACACACCGAATCTAGACGACCCCTCGTTCCGTGCCGTCTCCGGCGAGAAACGACGTGTAAGACGCAGAGGCGCAGAGGCGCAGAGGCGCAGAGGGGTGGTCTTCCACCTCTCTGCGCCTCAGCGACTCTGCGCCTCTGCGATGAAACGGATCGTTCTCGCTAGAGACGTCCGGTTTTCCTACTCGTCGTCGGCGACCTTCCGCTTCTTCATGATGCCGGCGGTGTCGATCGCGGTGAACCG
>CAZYLP010000148.1:0-13363 GCA_964648345.1 uncultured Planctomycetota bacterium | reverse complement strand
TCCTCGCATGCCCGACGAAGACGCAGAGGCGCAGAGGAGCGTCGACCACTCCTCTGCGCCTCTGCGTCTCTGCGATCTCTGCGTTTCAAGAAACGAGATGAACGCTCATCCACGCCCGCGATTCATCTCCGCGCTCTCGCCTCTTCTCTCGGCGCTCTCACGCCAGCCCGAAGCGCTGCATGAGCCACGTCCCGCCGCCCGCCGTCGTCGCGTTGGCGATCGCCTGATCGACGGGCGGCCGGCTCCCGATCGCCGTCGGGATGTTCCACCGCGGGTCGGTCCCGATCGGGAAACCCAGGCTCCGGTAGAGGAGCGTCCCGAAGGCGCCCGGCTCGACGATGTCCACGAGACGGGTCGTGCTGCTCCGGGTCCACATGCCGTCCGGGCCCGTGTCGCCGACGGCGGTCATGCGGAACGCCGGCTGGTTCACCGACACCATCGCCCACGAGAAGCCCGAGCCCCAGTGGTCGCGCCCGTCGCGGCGGACGCCGTTCGCGTCCGGGCGAACGGTGTCGGGCGTCCGGCCGAACTCGCCACCCATGACGATGAGGACGCGCTTGCCCGTGGCCTTCAGGTTCCGCGCCATCTGAGCGATCGCGACGTCCGTCGTGCCGCCCCAGATGTTCATGATCGACTGCCGGTTGTTGTCGTGCGTGTCGTTGCCGCCGATCCCGAGCGAGACGTAGGGCACGCCCGCCTTCACGAGCTCCTGGGCGAGCGTGAGGTTCCTCAGCGCGCCGCTCGACGCCCCCGTCCCGCCCGTGAGGAGCGTCTTCCCCGTGAGGTCGAACGCGGACGCCGCCTGACCGTTCGTCGTGATCGAGTGCGCCTGCTTCCACGCGTTGTCCCAGGCGCGCGCGTGCGTGTCGGGGTGGTTCGGCATGAACGTGTTGTTGAACGCCTCCATGAGCGAGCGGCGGCGCGCGTAACGGTTCGCATCCACTCCGGTGGGCATGCGGAGCATGTTCACGGTCGTGTTCGTGTCGAACACCTGGAGGGCGGTCGGGCAGTCGCTCCCCTTCGGGTTGTTCGCGTCGTCGCCGTTCGAGCCGCGGACGAGCACCGAGGGGACGCCGATCCCCTGCCCCTGGAAGTAGTAGGCCATCGCCGCCGCCGTGGACGGATAGACCGTCGCGACGGGGCTCTGCCAGAAGCAGTTCATCCAGCTCTGAGCGGTGTCGTGGTCGCCGTTCCCGTGGCTCATGCTGCGGACGACGCCGAGCTTGATCGCGGGGTCGTTCATGACCGCGTTCGCGAGCTGCGGGAAGACCTCCGAGATCATCATGGGCCGCCCGTAGATGTCCTGGGCGCCCAGGTTGATCGTGTTGAACACGTTGTTGAGGGAGCCCGGCTTCGGGTCCCACGTGTCCGTCTGCGACGGGCCGCCGTCGTAGAAGATCTGGATCACCGAGTCGTACTTCTGGGTCGCCGCGTCGGGCGTGATCCCGTACGCCTCCGCGAGGAAGAACTTCGTGAGCATGCTGAGACCGAAGAAGCCGGTCGTCAGTCCGAGGGCGCCCTTCTTCAGGAACTCCCGGCGGTTCTCGCAGGAGCAGTCGTCGTGGCTCATGGATCAATCTCCTTCTCGAAAGGCCGGGTCTAGCGGTGCATGAACTCGGTGGTGGCGGTGAGGGCGACGATCAGGTCCTCGAGCGCCGCCCGCGTCGTCGGCGAAGCGGTGCGCGCGGTCTGGATCGCGGTCAGCTCGGCCGCCGTGGGGTCGCGGTGGAGCGCCGCGCGGACGAGCTGCGTCGCGGCCTGCGCGTAGGTCATGGTCCCGCCGTCCACCGAGGTCGCGAGCGTCGCCGCACGAGAGGTGGACTGGGTGACCCTGCCCTGGGTCGAGATCGAGCTGTTCATCTGGAGGAGCGCCTGGTCCGTCGTCGGGTCGTCCTTGCGCTCCGTGATGAGCTCGCGGTTGACCGGGTAGCCGAAGCTGAACCGGAACACGTCGTTGTTGTTGAACGCGACGCCCGTCACGCTCGCGACGCCGCTCTGGACCGTCTCCGAGTGCTGGCGGCGGAGGACGTAGCGGCCCTGGAAGGGGTCGGCCGCCGTCGTCGTCCCCGCGGACGTGAGCTGGAAGAGCCTCGAGTTGAGGCAGGTCCTCAGGAAGGCCTTGAGGGACGTGTTCGTCCGCTTGAACTCGTCGCGGAGCGCGGTGAGGAGCGCCGGCGAGCGGACCGCGTCGAGGTTGGCCTTCAGGAACTGGTTCTCGTCGAGGAGCGGCGTCGCGATCTCGGACCAGATCCGGTGCGCGGTGCCGCGGGCGAAGGCGTTGCTCGCGACGAGGAGGTCCGCGAAGCGCGCGCGCCGGGTGGCGAGCGCGTCCGTGAGGAGCGGCAGGCCCGTCGGCGCGCTCGCGTAGCCGTCGGCGACCCACCGCGGCTGCACCGGCGTGCCGAAGCGGCGGCCCGTCCGGTCGAGCTTCGTCGCCGCGCCGGTCGAGGTCGCGAAGAACGCGTAGAGGCCGTAGTTGTCGTCCTGGACCCAGCGCGGGTCGTCCGCCGTCGTCGAGATCGGGTGGTCGTGGCACCGCGCGCACTTCGACGTCATGCCCGTGAACGTCATCATGAGCTGGTCCGCCATGTCGTTCCCGCCGTTCCCGTTGTGGGCCTGCAGGAACGCCATGCCCTCCTGGTTCGCGCCCGTCGCGAGGTTCCGCACGATCGTCGAGAGGGGCGTGTCGTTCAGGAGGTGCGTCGTGATCGACGTGTCGTACTGGTAGGTCGTCGTCACGTTGTTCGCGTCGGTGAAGCTCACCGTCGGGGTCGTCTGCGTCCACGGCCCGAAGATGTTCACCGACCAGTGGGTCGCGAACTCGGCCGACGCGAGGAGCGAGTCGATCGTCGTCGCCCGCTTCGTCGCGCTCGCGTTCGCGAGGAACGCGTCGAGCTCGGCGTTGGTCGGGAGGCGTCCGAGGAGGACGGTCGTCACGCGGCGGAGGAACTCGCCGTCCGTCGAGAGGCGCACCGGCTCGATGTTGTTCGCGCGGAGGGCGACGAGCGCCGCCACGTCGAGCGGGTTCGTCGAGCCGGTGAGGGGCGCGCCGCTGTAGCCGAGGACGCCCGTCGCCGTGAACGTCGCCGTCGTGAGGCCCGGCGCGGCCGCGGTCACGGTGTTCGCGCCGCCCGCCGCGCCCAGCGTGAGGCGCGCGCTCGCGACGCCGTTCACGTCGGTCGTCGCGACGATCGACGAGAGCGTGCCGCCGCCCGCCGTGACCGTCCACGTGATCGCGACGCCCGAGACGCCGCGGTTGTTCGCGTCGGTGGCCGTGACGACGAGCGGGTTCGGGAGCGGCGAGCCCGCCGGCGCCGACTGGTTGTTGCCCGACGTGATCGTCAGCTGGCTCGCCGGGAGCGTGCCGAGGTTGTCCTGGACGGCGCCCGTGAGGACCCAGTCGAGGAGGACCTGCGCCTCCGTCGCCGTGAGGTTGTTCGCCATGGTGCCGCCCGGCTGCGTCTTCTGGATGAAGACGCTCGCGGTCGGCACGAAGGGCGTGATGATCGGCTGGCCGCCGAACGAGACCCCGTAGCGGATCTCGTTGTAAGTCGTCCACGGCTTCGAGGCGAGGACGCCGCCCGGGCCGTGGCAGACGATGCACTTCGCCGTCATGATCGGCCGCACGTCGTCCACGTAGGTGAGCGGCTCCGCGGTCGCGGAGAACGACACGGGCGTCAGGCCCGCGACGGTCGCCGTGACGGTGTTCGCGCCGAGCGTCTTGCCGACCCTGAGAGTGGTCGACGCCTGCCCCTGCGCGTTCGTCGCCATGGAGGCCGGCGTGACCGAGCCGCCGCCGGCCGTGACCGCGAAGGTCACGTTCACGCCGGCGAGGTTCGCGCCCGACGCGTCCTTCACGACGACGACGAGCGGCGCGGCGCAGCTCATGCCGATGCGCGCCTTCTGGTTGTTGCCGGAGACGATCGCGATCGAGGCCGGCGGCGGCGGCGTGCCCGTCGCGGTGAACGTGACCGCGGTGAGGCCCGTCGCGGACGCCGTGACCGTGTTCGACGACGGCGTCGCGCCCAGGCGGAGAGCGGTGGACGCCTGGCCCTGCGCGTTCGTCGCCATGCTCGCCGGCGTGACCGTGCCGCCGCCCGCCGTGACCGCGAACGTGATCGTCACGTTCGCGACGGGGTTGCCGGACGCGTCGCGCGCCGTGACGACGAGCGGATTCGCGAGCGTCGTGCCCGCGACGCCGGTCTGGTTGTTGCCGGACGCGATCACGAGCTGCGTCGCCGGGGCGGCCGTGCCGCTCGCGGAGAACGTGACCGTCGTGAGGCCGGTCGCCGAGGCCGTGACCGTGTTCGCGCCCGCCGCGTTGCCGAGGCGGAGCGAGGTCGAGGCCTGGCCCTGCGCGTTCGTCGCCATGGTGAGGGGCGTGAGCGTCCCGCCGCCCGCCGTGACGGCGAAGGTGATCGTCACGTTCGCGACGGGGTTGTTGTTCGCGTCGCGGACCGCGACGACGAGCGGGTTCGCGAGCGTCGAGCCCGCGAGCGCCGTCTGGTTGTTGCCCGACGCGATCGCGAGGACGGTCGCGGGACCGGCCGTGCCCGTCGCGGAGAACGTGACCGCGGTGAGGCCGGTCGCCGTCGCGGTGACCGTGTTCGTGCCCGCCGTGCGGCCGAGCGTGAGCGTCGCGGAGGCCTGCCCCTGCGCGTTCGTCGCCGCGCTCGTCGCCGAGAGCGTGCCGCCGCCCGCCGTGACCGCGAAGGTCACCATGACGCCCTGGACCGGGTTGTTGTTCGCGTCGCGCGCCGTGACGACGAACGGGTTCGTGAGCGCCGAGCCCGCGACGCCGGTCTGCGTGTTGCCGGACGTGAGGACGAGCTGGGTCGCCGGCGCGCTCGTCGCGCTCGCGGTGAACGTGACCGCGGTGAGGCCCGTGCCCGACGCCGTCACCGTGTTCGCCCCGGCGAGCGGGCCGAGCCTGAGCGAGGTCTGCGCCTGGCCCTGCGCGTTCGTCGCCATCGTGAGCGGCGTCACCGTCCCGCCGCCCGCGGCGATCGCGAAGGTGATCGTCACGTTCGAGACCGCGTTCCCGTTCGCGTCCTTCACCGAGACGGCGAGCGGGTTCGGGAGCGTCGAGCCCGCGACCCCCGTCTGGTTGTTGCCCGAGACGATCGCGAGCGCGCTCGCGGGGCCGGCCGTGCCCGTGGCCGTGAAGCCGAGCGCGGTGAGGCCCGTGACCGTCGCGGTCACCGTGTTCGTGCCGGCCGTGCGGCCGAGCGTGAGCGTCGCGGAGGCCTGCCCCTGCGCGTTCGTCATGACGTTCGTCGCGGAGAGCGAGCCGCCGCCGCCGGTGACGGCGAACGCGACGTTCACGTTCGCGAGCGCGGCGCCCGCCGAGTCCTTCACGATCACGACGAACGGAGCGCCGAGCGCGGAACCGGAGACGCCGGTCTGCGTGTCGCCCGAGACCTTCGCGACCGAGGCGGGGGTCGCGGCGGTGCCCTGCTGGGCTCCCTGCTCGATCCACGTCTTCACGACCTGGAGCGTCGCCGCGGGGAGAGCGCCCGTCGGGGGCATGACGCCGCCGACCGTCGAGACGCCGTTCATCTTGAGGTGGAGGAGGCTCTGGAGCGGCTGGCCCGGCGTCACGTACTTCGCGGGCGTGTAGATCGTGGAGAGCGTGTTCACGACCTCCGCGAAGGTCGTGAGCGGGCGCGTCGCCATGACGCCGCCGGGGCCGTGGCAGGAGACGCAGCTCGCCTGCATGATCGGCTGCACGTCCTTGAAGTAGGTGAGCACGACGACGACGTTGCCCGTCGCCGTGAAGACCGCGGGCGCCGTGACGCCGGCGACCGACGCGCTCACCATGTTCGTGCCCGGCGCCGCGCCGAGCGTGAGGCTCGTCTGGGCCTGGCCCTGCGCGTTCGTCGGGACGCTCGACGCGGAGAGGGTGCCCGCGCCCGCCGTGACGGCGAAGGTGACGGCCACGTTCGCGACCGCCGCGCCGCTGCCGTCCTTCACGACGACGACGAGGGGGAGCGGGAGCGCCGAGCCCGCGGGGCCCGACTGGTTGTTGCCCGAGACGACGGCGATCGAGGCCGGCGGCGCCGCCGTCCCCGTCGCGGTGAACGTGACCGGCGTGAGGCCCGTGACCGTCGCCGTGACGGTGTTCGTCGCGGGCGCGGGTCCGAGCTTGAGCGTGCTCGAGGCCTGGCCCTGCGCGTTCGTCGCGACGCTCGTCGCCGAGAGCGTGCCGCCGCCCGAGCCGACCGCGAACGCGACCGTGACGCCCGCGAGCGGCGCGCCCGTGGCGTCCTTGACGGCGACGACGAACGGCGCCGCGAGGTTCGCGCCGACGAGGCCCGTCTGGTTGTTGCCCGAGACGATCGCGAGCGAGCCCGGCGTCGCCGCCGTGCCCGTCGCCGTGAACGTGACCGGCGTGAGGCCCGTGACCGTCGCCGTGACCGTGTTCGCCGCGGGCGCCGCGCCGAGCGTGAGCCGCGTCGCCGCCTGGCCGAGCGCGTCCGTCGCGACGCTCGTCGCGGACAGCGTGCCGCCGCCCGACGCGACCGCGAACGTGACGCTCACGCCCGCGATCGGGGAGCCGCCGGCGCCGGTGACCTTGACGACGAGCCCGTTCGGCAGCGTCGAGCCGACCGTGCCCGTCTGGTTGTTCCCGGAGACGATCGCGAGGAGCTGGGGCACGTTCGTGTAGTTGAACGCGCCCGTCTTCGTGAGCGTGCCGAGCGTCGAGGAGACGATCACGAGGTCGGACGGACCGGCCGCGTTGCGAGCGGCGGTCGTGCCGGTGATCTTCGTGAAGGTCGGATCCACGACGACGCCCGCGAGGGCCGACCCGCCGATCGTGACGCTCGTCACGTTCTTGAAGTTCGTGCCGGCGATCGTGACCGGCGTGCCGCCCGTCACGGGTCCCGACGTGGGCGTGATGCTCGCGAACGTCATGCCCGGAGGCGCGTCGTACGTGAAGGCCTTGGGCTGCGTGTGCGTGTCCGCGCTGCCGTAGAGCACCACGTCGACCGGACCGGCCGCGAGGCCGGCGCCCGTCGTGCCGGTGACCTCGGTCTCGTTGCCGTTGAGCGCGAGCCCCGTGAGGGCGACGCCGCCGATCGTGACCTTCGAGATCCCCTTGAGGTGCTTCCCGGTGATCGTGACCTTCGTCCCGCCCGCGAGCGGTCCGCGATTCGGGGAGATCGCCCCGAACTGGATGTCGTTCCCCTTGCCGGGCTTCTTCCCCTGGGCGCGCGCCTCACCCGCCCCCACTCCGAGGAGGGAGGCGACGAGACAGACAACCGCGATCGGTCGAACGCTGAAAGACATGATGGCCCCCTCCCGCCGCGAGGGCGGGACGCACGATCCGTCCGGATTCAGGGACGTCCCCCTCTCGAGGCGAGAGGTCAACGTCGGTCGTTCGCCTCCGGGGCGCGTCCCTGGTCCGAGGTTCTGGAAAGCAGGCCCCATGCCAGCGCGTTCGCGGAAGCACTTAGGCGACTGCCCAGAAAGGCGCGAAGCGCATTCAAAACGGAACGGTCACGAGGGCGTAAAGGCGCGCTTGCGGATTGCGCAATTCGCTCGGTCTGTCAAAACGCGCTTACGGGCGATCTCCGAGCGCCTCTCACCCCTCGATGCGGCGGAGTCCTCTCCGGTCGAGGAGCGCGAGCACCTCGGTGCGAGCGCCTTCGTCGGGCGTCGGGATCGCGAGGTCGCTGAGCGGCCAGCCCTCCACGCCCTGGAGCTGCACCAGGTCGAGGGCGCTGTCGTCGAAGGCCCGCACGTCGCTCCAGCCGACGGTGACCTCGCGCTCCCGGATCAACACGATCCGGTCGCCGTAGAGCTCGACGCGTCCCCGGCGGCGACGCGTGCGCCAGAGCAGAGCGAGGCCCGCGACGGCGAGGAGTGGCGGCGTGAAGATGAGCGCGGGGTCCCGCCACGCGTTGTTGTCGAGGAGAGCGATGAGCGAGAACACGGAGGCGATCGTCGCGAGGCCGACCGCGATCTCCGTGAGACGCTCGCGCGGTGAGCGGACGGGGAGCTCGCCGTACGCGCGCGCCGGCATCTCGACTCCCAGGAAGCGAGCCAGCGTGTCGCGGAGAGCGAGCGTGTCCGCGCTCGTGCCCGACGCCGGAGCGAGGCGCCACCGCTCGGCGCCGCACGCGAGCGGCACGCACCAGCGGTCCGTCCGGACGAGCGCGCCGAGCTTGGCTTCGCCGCGCACGATCGGCGTCTCCGTGGGCGCCGCTCCGAGCGGCGCGCCGTGAGGCGTGACGCGACGGAGGACGAGCGTGAAGGTGCCGTCGGCCGACTCGCAGAGGAGGCCCATGGCATCGGGTTGGTGCTCCTCGCCGTCCTCGCGCCAGGCGAGGAGGTCGAGGCAGCGGACCCGGGGGCCCGCGTACGCCGCGCGGAGCTCATGGCGGAGGAGCGCGCGGCGCCGCGTGCGGAAGACGGACACGCCGAGCACCGCGATCACCGGGACGGACGCCGCGATGACGAGCAGGAGGAATTCCATCGCGCCTCGCTACCGCTCGTCTGATGCGTTCAAGGCGCGGGCGGTCTCGGAGTCCCGCGCTCGCGCTTGTCCTTCACCTTGATGTTGAACCGCGGCGCCGGCGGCGGGGCCGGCGGCGGCGGGGGCGGCGGAGGAGGCGGCGGCACCGCGGCCGCCGGAGCGGGCGCCGCGGGGACGGAGCCCGAGGGCGTCGTGAGCGCGCTGTCGTCGATCTCGACGTCGCGGCGGTCCGCGGGGCGCGCCTTCACGATGTGGTTCGTCACCGGCTGCTTCGCGCGCGCGAGGAGACCGCCGAACCGCGCGGTGCCCGGAGGCTTGTCGGGCACCGCCTGGGCGGCGGCGGAGTCCTCGGCGCCCGCGTTCGCGATGACCGCTCCGTGGACGCGGCGGTAGAGGTTCTCCGGGTAGCTCAGCCCGGTCGGGAAGCGGTAAGCGAGCGCGTCGCCCGAGGGGAGGAGGCCGACGCGGATGTACCGCCGGCCGGCGAGCCGGTCGAGCCGCTCCTTGACCTGGGCCGAGGCGAGCCGCGTCTGGGCGGCGATCGCCGTGTGCGTGAGCTCCTTCTGGTTCAGGCGGTACGCGATGTACAGGATCTCGTGCTCGACGAGCGCGATCTTGTGGAGGTCCTGCTCCTCCTCCTCGCCCTTGAAGAAGTGCTTGATCCGGTCGACGTAGCCCGCGTCGTGCTTCTGCGACGCGCGGCGCACGGTGCGGTAGCAGGGCTCGCAGATGAGCGGGCCGCGCGACGGCGCCGGCTGGCCCTCCACGGGCGCGAGCATCTTCGGCGACTCGGGGAGCGGCCGGCCGCACGTCGGGCAGTCCTGGGGCGGCGCCGGCATGGTGGCGGCCGCGGACTGGAGCTCGGGGAAGCTGTAGCCGAGGAACTCCCCCCACTCGTCCTTCATGATCGCGGCGCCGTCCGAGCACTTGTCCGCCTCGTGCTCGAGGACCTCGAGCGCGAGGGGCAGCTCGAGGAACGCCCTCACGATCGGCACCGCGCCGCCTTCGAGGAGCGCGAGCCGGAAGAGGACCTTCTCGACGGCCAGCGCGATCGTGAGCTCTTGGGTCACGGACACATCCAAACAGGTGCGGCGCGGTCCGGCAAGCCTCCTCCGTCCGAGGCTCGCGCTGAAGCGCCCGGCGTTGTTAGAGTCCTGCCCCATGACCAGAATCCTCGGTCTCAACGCGTACCACGCCGACGCGGCGGCGGCGCTCGTCCAGGACGGTCGTGTCGTGGCGGCCGCCGAGGAGGAGCGCTTCAACCGGATCAAGCACTCGGCCGGTTTCCCGATCGAGGCGATCCGGTACTGCCTCCGTCAGGGCGGCATCGACCTGCGCGACGTGGACACGATCGCGATCGCGAGCAAGCCGATCGACCACGTCCGCGAGGAGATCCTCCAGATCCTCTCCGGACGCCCGACCTACTCCCGCCAGATCCAGAAGCGGCTCCAGGCCGTGGCGCAGTTCCGCGACGTGAGGGCCGTCCTCGCCCGCGAGTTCGGGATCCGCAAGGACGACATCCCGACCGTGGAGGAGATCCCGCACCACCACGCGCACGTCGCGAGCGCCTACTTCGCGTCCGGCTGGGAGGACGCCGCGCTCCTCTCGATCGACGGCTTCGGCGACTTCTCCTCGACGCTCCTCGGCAAGGGCGAGGGCTCGAAGATCACGGTCCTCGAGGAGGTCCTGTTCCCGCACTCGATCGGGATCCTCTACACGATGGTGACGCAGTTCCTCGGCTTCTCGAAGTACGGCGACGAGGGGAAGGTCATGGGCCTCGCCGCGTTCGGCCAGCCCGTCTACAAGGACCGCCTCAAGGCGATCATCAAATTCAAGGAGGACGGCCTCTTCGAGCTCGACCCCGAGTACTTCACGCACCCGGTCTACGGCGTGGACATGATCTGGGAGGACCACGTCCCGCGCATCGAGGACATCTTCTCCGAGAAGATGATCGCCGTCTTCGGGCCGCCGCGGCACAAGTACGCCGAGGTCGCGATTCGCGACCGCGACCTCGCCGCCTCGCTCCAGGCGGTCCTCGAGGACGCGATCCTCCACGTGATCCGGCGCCTGAGGACGCTCGTCCCGAACGCCAAGCGGCTCGCCTACGCGGGCGGCGTCGCCCTCAACTGCACGGCGAACCTCCTGATCCGCGAGAAGGGCGGCTTCCAGGACCTCTACATCCCGCCCGCCCCGACGGACGCCGGGACCGCGATCGGCTGCGCGCTCCACGTGGCGCGCTCGAGCGGCAAGACGCCCGCCGAGGCGAGCCGCGTCGAGCACTCGCGCCTCGGCCCGAGCTACTCGAACGAGGAGGTCGAGCGCGCCCTCGAGGCGTCGGGCCTCCGCTACGAGCGCTCGAGCCGGATCCACGAGGAGGTCGCCGAGCTCCTCGCGCAGGGCCGCGTCGTCGGCTGGTTCCGCGGCCGCGGCGAGTTCGGCCCGCGTGCCCTCGGCGGCCGGTCGATCCTCGCCGACCCGCGTCGCGTCGAGATGCGCGACGCGCTCAACGTCCGCGTCAAGTACCGCGAGGCGTTCCGGCCCTTCGCGGCCTCGGTGCTCGAGGAGCGTCAGGGCGAGCTCTTCCACGCGACGTGGCCCTCGCCCTTCATGCTCTACGCGCTCCCGGTGAAGCCGGAGATGCGGCAGAAGATCCCCGCCGTCGTCCACGAGGACGGGACGTGCCGCGTACAGACCGTCGCGGCGCGGACGAACCCGGACTTCCACCGCCTCATCGCGGCGTTCGCCGAGAAGACCGGGGTCCCGCTCGTCCTCAACACGAGCTTCAACGAGAACGAGCCGATCGTGTGCTCGCCGGCCGACGCGATCGACTGCTTCGTGGCGACCAAGATGGACGTGCTCGCGATCGAGGACTTCCTCGTCCGCCGCTGAGGTCTTCACTTATCGAGTAGGCCCTGCTTCGCGCGCTCGAGCTCGGACGCCGAGAGGAGGCCGCTCTCCTTGAGCTTCGCGAGGCGGACGACCTCGACGACGTTCTCGGGCGGCACCTTCCCCGCGAGGACGCCGCGCTTCGTCGCGTCGCGCTGACTCGAGGTCAAGACACCGTCCTTCTTGAGGGTCTCGAGCTGCTCGATCGCCGTCGCCATGCCCGCGACCGACGAAGGCGCGGCGGGCTGGGGGAAGGTCGGCGCGATCCGGCGGAGCTGCGCGACGTCGGCCGCGACCGATTCGATCCGCTTCTTCATCTTGGACTCGCTCGTCTCGAGGGCCTGGAGGACCTCGTCCGTCCGGTCCTCGCTCTCCCTCTCCTTCTCCGCGCGGGCCGCGGCCTTCTCGATGCGCTTCGTCGCGACCTTGAGCGCCTCCTGCTCCGCGACGGAGGAGACGGGCTCCCGGTCGACGCGCTGGTCGAGGCGCATCGTGAGCCAGACCGTCGAGGCGGCCGCCGGCCCCAGGACGACGAGAGCGCTCGCCGCGAGCCGCCCCGCGCCCGCGGCGAGACGGACGAGGCGGCCACGAGCCTTCGGACGCGGCGGTGGGAGCGTGAGCGCGCGCGGATCGCCGCACGCCGCGCAGCGAGGTGACTCGGTCCAGCACGATTGGTGGTGACGGGCGAGACAGCCCGCGCACGCGACCCACGCGACGTGCTGGAACTCGAGCGGCTCGTGGCAGAACGGACACTTGCAGATACCCATGGAGTCCTCCCGGCCGGGGGGTGGCGGCGCGCCACCGTGCTCTCACCCGGAGCCGCCGGAAGAGTTCCGCGAGGGCGATGGGCCGGACTGCGAGGTCTCCGGAAACGCGGACACGAGGCCGAGGGCCTCGTGTCCGTATAGGACGACATGCTTGAGCCCCATGGTCCCGACACCGACTCGGCCGAGGGGAACGGGGGATTCGGGGGGAACGGCCGCCCCGGTACGCGACCTAGAAGCTCCTGCAGTTTAGGCCTCGCGCTCACGCGCGTAGCCTTCATGGGTCATGACAAGCACGGGGGGTGCGCTGCCATGACCAGTCGTCGGGGGGGAGGAGAGCACGCGCGGGTCCAAACTCGGCGCGTTTGGGCGACGCTGCCCTGGTGCGGGGTTGCGTCCTTCGAGGGTAGTTTGCCGGGCGGAGTGATTGAACGTGAAGTCGCAACATTTGTCGATCTAGCTGAACATAACGTCGCATTCCCTCGGGGCCTCCTCGAGGGACCGACCTCGATGGAGACAGGCCAGGAGTGACTCATGTTGCTGCAAGCTTCGATACTGTCGAGTGCTAACGCGGCGTAGGATGGCAAGGAAAAGTCTCGATAAAATGTTCTCCTGCAGGGCCCTGTTGGAACGTTCGTTGCTTCCTCGTGGATCGAGTTGCAACGTTCGGGGGATGAATGGCGAACATACTGATCGTCGATGACGAACCGGCCGTCCGCGAGGCCCTCACCATCGGGCTCTCGGAGTGCGGGCACGAGATCGAGGCGGTTGGGACGGCCGCGGACGCCCTTCATGCCGCGATGAAGAAGGACGCCCGGTTCGACATCATCCTCCTCGACCTCCGGCTCCCCGACCGTCACGGTCTCGACGTCCTCTCCGAGATCCGGACCCGGGGCAACGAGACGCCCGTGATCGTGATCTCGGCCGACACGGAGATGTCCTCGACCGTCCGGGCCATGCGCGACGGCGCGTTCGACTACGTGTCGAAGCCGATCGACCTCGACGAGCTCGAGAACCTCATCGACCGCGCGATCAAGCTCTCGTCGCGGTCGTCGCCGGTCGTCGAGCTCCCCGAGCCGATCCAGCAGGAGACGGGCGGCGCGATCGAGCTCGTGGGCAACTCGAGCGCCCTGCGCGAGGTCTTCAAGACGCTCGGCCTCCTCTCGGCGTCGCGGGCGACGGTGCTCATCCGCGGCGAGTCGGGGACGGGGAAGGAGCTCGCCGCGCGCGCGCT
>CAZYLP010000147.1:0-13367 GCA_964648345.1 uncultured Planctomycetota bacterium | reverse complement strand
GTACGTCGCCATGCCGCTCCTCCCCGGCGGGACGCTCCGCGACCGGCTCAAGCGCGGGGCGTTCGCGGTGGACGAGACCCTCGAGGTGGGCCGCGAGCTCGCGCGGGCTCTCGGCCACGCGCACGCCCTCGGGATCGTGCACAGGGACCTGAAGCCCGAGAACGTGATCTTCGACGCCGCCACGGGGAGGCCGTTCGTCGTGGACCTCGGTCTCGCGAAGCACTTCAAGAGCGACGCGCCCGGGGCCAGCCAGAGCTCCGCGCTCTCGCGGACCGGCGCACTCCAGGGCACGTTCGGGTACATGGCGCCGGAGCAGGCGAGGGACGCGAAGACCGCGGGCCCGCCCGCGGACGTCTTCTCGCTCGGAGCGATCCTGTACGAGAGCCTCGCCGGGCAGCCCGCGTTCGAAGGGGCGAGCCTCGTCGAGGTCCTCGAGCAGGTCACCCAGGGCGAGGTCGCGCCGCTGCGCCGGGTCCGTCGCGACGTGCCCGTGTGGCTCGCCGCGGCGATCCACCGCGCGCTGGAGAAGGACCCCGCCGCCCGACCGGGCGACGCGCTCTCCTTCGCGCAGTCCCTCGAACCCCCGCCCGGCGGGCGACGCGGTCTCCTCGTGATCGCGGGACTCGCCGGGTGTCTCGCCATCGCAGCGGCGCTCGGCCTCGTGCTCCTCCGCGGGAGGGACCCGGGGGCCGTGCTTCCGGCGGATCGAACGGCGGCGCCGCCGCCACCGCCTCACCGCCCCGTCGCGCCGCCGGCTCCTCCCGCCCCGCCGGGGCCGCGGGCTCCGAGCGAAGCGGACCGCGAAGCCGCGATGAAGCTCTCGTCGCGCGCCATGGCGAAGCTCGAACGGCGCGACATCGCGGGGGCGATGGAGGACTTCGACGCGGCGATCGCGCGCGACCCGACCTTCGCGCCGGCGTGGGCGAACCGCGGCGCCGCGCGGTCGCTCAGGGGCGACCACGCGGGCGCGATCGAGGACTGCACGAGGGCGATCGAGATCGACCAGGACTCGATGGATGGCGGCGTCTGGGCGACGCGTGCGCTCGCGAAGATGAATTCCGGGGACCTGGACGGCGCGATCGCGGACTGCGATCGGTCCATACAGATCGCCTCGGAGAATGCGGTCGCCTGGTCGAACCGCGGGAACGCGAAGCTTCGCAAGGGCGACTTCGACGGGGCGATCGAGGACTGCACGAGGGCGATCGAGCTCAACCCCGAGGGCCCGGTCCCGTGGGGGAACCGCGGCTCGGCGAAGGCGAACAAGGGAGACCTCGCCGGCGCGCTCGCGGACTACGACCGGGCCGTCCAGCTCGACCCCGCGAAACCCGACGGGTGGACGATGCGCGCGACCGTGAAGCTGAGGCAGCTCGACCCGCGCGGCGCGGCCGCGGACCTCGAGAAGGCGCTCGAGATCGAGCCGCGCTTCGCGCGTGCGTGGTTCTACATGGGGAACGCGAAGGAGAACCTGAACGACCGCGAGGGCGCCCTCGCGGCCTACGAGCGAGCCCTCGAGCTCGACCCGAGCAACGAGGCCTCGGGCATCCTCCGGCGGAAGATCGCTCAGCTACGCGGCCGGCGCTGAAACGGGGGCCGTTCAGCGCCGGGCCTGCGGCCTCACTTCTCCGACTTCTCCTTGTCCGGCGTGCTCTTGACCGCGATCTTCTGCTTCACGCTCATCTTGAGCGACGCGTTCTGCCCCTGGGCGTTGAACTTGGCCTCGCCCTTGAGCTCGCCCCCGATCTTGTAGGTCCCGCCGCCGAGCTTCTCGAGCTCGAGGCAGCCGTCGATCGTGACGGTCATGTTGAACTCGCCGCCCTTCGTCCACTCGAAGGCCATCTCCTTCGGCATGTTCGGGAGCGACTTCAGCTTGAGCTTGATCGTCACCTCGACGACGCCGTGGTGGAGACCGTCCACGACCTTGACGCCCGAGAGCTTGCCCTTGACCGACGACCTGGCGGGGTCGATGAGGCCTTCCTCGCCGAAGATGTCCTTCGCGAGCGCCTCGGGGTCGCCCGTCCACTCCTCGCCGTCGGAGATCGGCTTCTGCGGGAGGAACTTGCCCGGCCCCTCGTCGTCGTCCTCGGCGTCGTCCTTCTTGTTCTTCTTCTTCTTCTTGGCGTAGTACTCCTCGATCCACGCCCGGGCGCCGTCCGAGATCGCGCCCTCCTTCTCGTCGACGATCTTGTAGGTCTTCCCTTCGGCGCCCTTCGTGACGATGAGCGTCTGGCCCTCGAGGCAGCGGTCCTCGGGCTCGCCCGTGGCGGTGCGGACCCACTGCTCGATCTTGATCGACTCCTCGGTGGCCTTGCCGTCCTCGGCCTTCTTCACCTCGCGCTGGAGCTTGAAGACGACCTTGTCCTCCTTGTCCTCCTTCTTGACCTCCCTCGACTCGCCCTCGGCCTCGACGGAGATCGAAGACTTCTCCTTCTGGTTGGTCTCGCCCTCCTCGGTCTTCTTCTGACCGGCCTTCGCCTTGGGGCGGGCCTTGGGGTCGAACTTCCAGTCGGCCGCGAGCGCCGCGGGCGCGAGGACCGCGGCGATCACGACGCCGGCGAGCGCGGTGCGGATCACTTGTCGCCTTCCTTCTTCTCGTCCTTCTTCTCGTCCTCGGGCTTCTTCTCGTCCGGCTTCTTCTCGTCCTCGGGCTTCTTCTCGTCCGGCTTCTTCTCTTCCGGCTTCTTTTCTTCCGACTTGGTCGGGCCGTGCTTCTTGTTGCCCTCGCTCGTCTGGACGAGCTTCACGGTCGCGTCCGAGCCGTCGCCCGCCTTGCGGTGAGAGGCGAGCTCGAGGACGAGCTTCAGCTTCTCCTCCGCGGCCTGGCTCTTGTGCTCCTCGAGCGAGCCGTCGACGACGAAGTCGAGGTCGAGCTTGCCGCCCTCCGACCACTGCTTGCTGGGCTTGATCGCGAGGATGAGCTTCATCTCGACGTGGCCCACGTGGCAGCCGTCCACGACCGTCACCTTGGTGAGCTTCCCCTTGAACGAGGACTTCTCGGCGTCGATCTCGATCCCCTGGCCGAGGATGAGCTTGGCGATCGCGGCCGCGTCGCGGGTCCACTCGTCGCCGTCGCCGACGGCCTTCTCCGGGAAGAGGAGCTTCTTCTCGTCGTCGTCGTCCTCGGGCTTGTCCGACTTCCCGGGCTTCGGCTTCTTCGCGAGCTCCTTCGCGATCCAGGCCTTGGCAGCCTCGGAGAGGTCGGCGTCCTTCTCCTTGCACTCCCACTTGGTGTCGGCGCCGGTGCCCGTCACGACGAGCGACTTCCCGTCGAGCGACTTGTCCGTGTCGCCCTTGGCGGTGATCGACCACTTCTCGATCTTGAAGTGGTTCTCGACGGCCTTGTCGTTCTCGACCTTGAGGGTCTCGCCCGTGAAGCGGTAGGACGTCTGGCGGCCCTCCTCGCGCTTCACCGGCTTCGCCTTGCCGGCGGTCTGCTCGATGACCTGCTTGCTCGCCTCCTCGCCCTCGCCGAACCAGCGGTCACCCACGACCGCCTTCGGCTTCGGGTACGAGAGCGGGTCCCACTTCCAGTCCTTCTCATCGTCGGCGCGCGCGGGGGCGGCCAGGGCGACGAGGAGCGCGACGAGCGCAAAGCTACGAGCCACGATCACCTCCAGGGGGAGCGCAAATCCTACGAAAGCGTCACTTCTTCGGGGCGGCGACGGCCGCGGGGCGCTCGGATTCCTTGGCCGTGACGGAGTTCTCGATCTCGAGAGTCGCGAGCCCTTCCTCGGTCTGCTCCGTCTGCCGGGCCTTCGCCTCGAGCGTGAGCGTCATCGAGGAGGCGTCCCTCCGGTCCGGCTCCAGCGACCCCTCGAAGACGGCGGAGAACTTCATCCGGACGGCGTCCTCCTCCTTCTCCGCCTTCGACACGATCACGACCTCGAGCGTGTAGGTTCCGACGTGGACCCCGTCCTCCGTCTTCACCTCGCCGAGCTTGCCCTTGGCGCTCGACTTCGCCGCGTCGAGCGCAAGCTCAGGCCCCAGGAAGACCTTGGCGATCGGGGCGGGGTCGGCGGTCCACTCCGTGCCAGGCTCGATCGGCTTCGCGGGGAGGCACGACCGGAACGCCTCCTCGTTCGCGTCCTCGTCCTTCGCGGCGAGCGTCTGGGCGATCCAGTCCTTCGCGGCCTCCGTGAGCTCGCGGGTCGCGTCCTCGCAACGCCACTTGATCGCCGCGCCGCGCCCCTCGACGACGATCGCCTGGCCCTCGAGGCAGCGGTCCGCCTCGCCACCGTCCGCCGTGCGCGACCACTTCTCGATCTTCACGCGCGACTTCGAGACCTTGCCGTCCGCGACCTCGAGGATCTCCTGCTCGTAGCGCGTGACGGTCTTCGCCTCGCTCGCCTCCCTGGACCGGAGGCGGCCCATGCGCGACGCCCGGCTCGTCTTCTCGACGCTCTCCGACTCGGAGACGGATCGATAGCCCTTCTCGGGCTTCCGCTCCTTCTTCGCGTCCCACTTCCAGTCGTCGGCGAGGGCGAGCGCCGCGACGAGGAGCGCGAGCGCCGCGCAGAGCAGGCGAGTCATCAGTCCAGGCCGTCCTCGGAGAAGCGCTCGGCCTCGAACCAGAAGACCTGCGCGCCCTGCTTCTGCCACGCGTCCGCGGGGAGACCCGCCTTGCGCGAGGTCTCGGCGAGGAACTTCGCCGTGTCCCAGCCGTGCTCGCTCGCGACCTGCGGGAGGAGGAGCCCGGACTGCTGGCGCCACCGGACGACGAGGCCGTGCCGGCCGATCTCGATCGCGTCCACCCTCGCGGGCTCGAGCGGCGTCAGCACCGAGACCGCGACCGTGAGCGCGTCGAGCTCGTCGCGGCGGATCGAGTCGAACCGGCGGTCGTGACTCGCTGCCGAGACGGCGAGCTCGCCCACGACCTCGCGGAGCGGCCGCTCGAAGCGCGTCGTGCCGATGCAGCCGCGGAGCTCGCCGGTCACGCGGACCGTCACGAACGCGGCCCCGTCCGCGCGGAGGCGGGGCGTCTCTGTGCGCGCGTCGAGCGCGGGCGCGACGCGGTGGTGGACGAACGCGACGATCGCCTCGCGTGCGATCCCGAGGAGCATCGACTGCTCCTCGGCGGAGAGTCGGTCCTGCGCGGGCGGGGTGTCGGTCTTCTCGGGCATCTCGTTCGGGCTCCGGAAGCGCGGCGAGCGCGCCCCTCTCGGGACGCGCTCGGCGTGGGTCTCGAGCGGCCTCGGGGGCTCGCCCGCGATCTTACTACTTCTCCTCGCCGCACTCGAAGTCGAGGTCGAAGACCGAGCCGGATTCTCCGGGCGCCGAGGCGGGCTTCGTCGTGTCCGTCCCGCGACGCGACCCGGCCGGAAGCTCGACGGTCTTCGTCTCGTGGTGGAGGCGGATCTCGACGCGGCGGTTCTGGGCCTTGCCCTCCTTCGAGGTCTCGCTCGCGAGCGAACGCGTCTCGCCCCAGGCCGAGAGGTAGATCCGGCCGGCCGGGACGCCCTTCGCGATCAGGAAGCGGCGGACGCTGTTCGCGCGCTTCGCCGCGAGGTCGTGGTTGTCCATGTAGACCTTCGCCGTCGCGCGGAGCGGGTCCGAGTCCGTGTGGCCCGAGAGCTCGACCGTGAACTCGTCGTACTTGGAGGAGGTGAGGGACTCGACGAGCGGCTCGAGCGCCTTCTCGCCGTCCTTCGTGAGCTCGTGACGGCCCGAGGCGAAGAGGATCCCGCTCTCGAGCACGACGCCGCCCCAGGGCGAGAGCTCGAGCTTGCCGGGGGCCTTCTCCTGGAGCTCGGCGAGGCGCGCCTTGAGTTCTTCGTCGACGTTCGTCTTCGCGGTGCTCAGCGCCTCGTTCGCGAGGGCGAGCTTCTCGCGGGCGACCTTGTTGTCGTCCTCGAGGACCTGGATCTTCTTGAGGAGGGTCCGCTTCTCCGCGTCCTCCGTCCGCGACGCCTTCTCCGCGGCGTCGAGGCGCCACGCGAGGTCACGCTCGCGCGACTTGAGATCTTCGTACTTGCTCTCCGAGACGCAGCCCGAAGCGAGAAGGAGCGCGAACGCGCCGAGACCGAGACGCCGCATGATCGGGGACCTCCACCGGTCCCCTTTATCGGTCTTCGGGCGTCTTGTCTTGAGGCGACTTCTCGGACTCCGGATCGGGCTTCGCGGGGGTGAGGACGATGTCGCCCACGTCGTTCCGGCCGGGCTCGGCCGTGACCGAGCGGTCCTCGTAGCCGTTCGCCGCGACGGTGAAGGTGAAGCGCTCGTTCGAGACGCCGGCGAGCTCGAAGCGGCCCGTGTCGGACTGGACGATCATCGCGACCATCATGCCCTGCTCGGCGCGCATGACTCGGGCGCGCTTCATGGGCTGACCCGTCGGGTCGAGGACCCGCCCCGTGATCGTCCTCCCCGCGTTGAGCGAGATCGACGTCTCGAACGTCCCGCCGTCCGCGGGCACCGTGACGGGCTCGCTCTCCGCCTTCGGGAACATGAGCGGGTGCGAGAAGACGCGGTACGTCCCGGCCGGGAGCCGCGAGAAGGTGACCTTCGTCCCCGCGACGGTCCGCTCGCCCATGACGGGGCCCCACTGGCCGCCTTCCTGGCGCTGGACGTCGATCCCGGGCCACTCCTTGAACCGGGGGTCGTCCGTCCCGCCCGTGACCTTGACCTCGCAGACGATCCTCCCGGCGCGGCCGAGGGCGAGGTCCGCGGAGTTGTCGGGCGCGGTGACGGAGAGATGCCCCTTCAGGATCGCCACCTCCGCGGGGGTCGCCTCGAGCTCGTACCTGCGGCCCGGCGCCAGCCCGTCCACGGAGTAGCGGCCGTGCTCGTCGGTCGTCGTCTTCGCGAAGGGCGGGGTGTCGCCGATCACGTCCGGGCCCTCGGGGTCCTCGAGGACGATCGGGACGCCGGCGAGCGGTTGGTTGTCGGGGCCGCGGATCGTGCCGAGCACCTGCGCCGACGGCACGAGCAGGACGTCGAGGCGGGTGTCGCCCGTGCCCGAGGTCGCGGGCGCGAGCACGGAGTCGGCCCGCGCGGTCGCGAAGCCGGCCTTGCGGACCGTGACGAGCACGCGCGGCGCGCGCGTCGCGCGGCGCGCGAGCCCCTTCGTGTCGGTCGAGGCGCTGCGGGTGTCGCCGCCCGCATCGACGAAGTCCACCGACGCGCCCTCGACGGGCGCTCCACCCGAGGTCACGCTCACGACGAGCGCGGGGAGACGCTGGATCGCGATGTCCCCCGCGTCCTCGCCGGGGAGCGGCTTCTCGGCGCCGAGGGTCGCGCCGTCGCGCTCGATCTCGGCGGCGACGAAGACCTCCGAGCCGGGGATCCGCTCGTAGCCGAGCTCGAACGTGCCGTCGGGGCCGGTCTGCGCCGTCGCGAGCTCCGTGAGACCGCGCATGGTGAGAGACGCGCCCATCGCGCGCTGGACCTCATCATCTATGACCTTGAAGTTGGGCATCTTCCCGGGCTCGCCGCCCGGGACCCGGACGCCGCGCGCCCGCCGCTTCATGCGGATCCCGATGTCGCGCGCGCCGCGCGGACCCGACCCGAGGACGGAGACCTTCGCGCCCGGGACGCCGTTCCCCTGCGGGTCCACGACGCGACCCTTCGCGCGCGCCGGCACCGGCGCCGCGGGGGCTCCGGCCGTGAACCTGGGACCGCCGTCGGGACCGCCGCCGAGGACCATGCGCTTCGGGCCCGGACCGTCGGGGCCGGGCACGGGCCCGTTGAACGGGACCATGACCGGTTCTTCCTTCGTCGGAGGAGCAGGCACGGCGACGGGCGTCTCCGTCCCGGAGACGACCGGCGCATGGTGCACGGGCGGCGTCGCGGGCGGAGCGACCGTGAGGGACGGGTCGATCGCGACCCTCTTCACCTCGGGCGCGGGCTCGCCCATGTTCGCGACGACGAACGCGCCCATGCCGCCGGCGCAGAGGACGAACGCGACGACCGCGACGCCGAGCTTCTTCCCTGCGCCCGCCGCGACGCCGACCGCCTGCGCGGCCGCGGCCTTGGCGACGAGCGTCTCGATCCTCGGCACGGGGGGGACGCTCCCCGCCCCGAGCACGGCGAAGGCGGGGCCGATCGCGGGGGGCTCGACCGCGACGCCGGACTTCGCGAGGCCCGAGCGGACCTCCTCGAGGCCCTCGCGGATGCGGGAGGAAGCCGTGCCGGCGGGGCAGCCGATCGCCTCGCCGACCTCGGCGTGCGAGAGGCCGAGGCCGTAGTGGAGGACGAGCGGCAAGCGGACGCGCTCGTCGAGCCCCTCCGTGTACTCGCGGACCGCGGCCGCCGGGTCGAGCGGCGAGGCGGCGGGGCGCGCGCGGAGCGCGGCCTCCTCCTCGCGGCGCTCGCGGCGGCGCTTCGAGCGGAGCGACATGCGCGCCTCGTTGACGGTGACGCTCCTCATCCATCCGGCGAAGGGATCGAGGCGCTTCTTCGCGCGCGCGGCCTGCACGACGCGGACGAGCGCTTCCTGCGCCACGTCCTCGGCCGCCGGGGCGTCACCCACGATCGCGTGCGCGAGCCGGAAGACGCCCGGCCAGTGCCGCTCGACGAGCTGGCGGAGAGCCGTCTCGTCGTTGCGGTCCCGGTAGGCGTCGTAGAGAGCCTCGTCGCTCGACATCCGGCGGTGCCTCCTCCGACAGAATCAATGCCGCAGGAGGGTCGGGCTCATCGGTCCCGTCGAACGAGTTTCAGGAACCGCCCGCGAAGGCGTTGAAGAGGCCCTCGACCGGCGAGCGGAACGCGCCGGTCCAGCCCTCGAGCCACTCGGGCGTCACGCCCTGCATGTCGTTCGAGAGGATGCCGGCCTCGAGGCCGAGGAGCAGCATGCAGACGAGGAGCATGAAGGTCATGCCCGAGTGCGAGCGCTTCTGCTCGATCTCGAGGGCGCGGAGGCGCGCGCTCTGACGCTGCGAGGCGCGGCGGCTCTGGGCGCCCGCGCGCTTGCTGACCGGAGCCACGTCGGCGGCCGAGGTCTCCCCCGACTCCTCCATGAGCTCGAAGGCCTCGGTCTCCATCGACTCGTCGGAGCCGACCTCGACCAGCTGCGCGTCGGACTCGGTCTCGACGAGGCCCATGTCCTCCGACACCGAGGGGACCTCGACGGTCGGGATCGCCGCCTCGGGGTCCGAGTCGTGCGGGGAGACGGTGTACTGCTCCTCCGTCGTGTCGAAGATGATCTCCTGCTGGTCGGACTGCGGCGCGCCCGACACGGAGGAGCCCGACGCGCCGGTGATCCCCGAGCCGGAGAGCGCGCTCGCGGAGCCCGAGGACATGTTGCTCTTGGCCCCGCTCTTGGCGGCGCCCGGCGCCATGATGTCGCCGATGTTGATGACCGTGTCCGAGGTCGAGTCCTCGAGGATCAGCTCGTCGGACGACTCGGCGATGCCCATCTCCTGATCGGAGTCCGTCAGGATGATCGTGGGCTCGGTCTCGCGGCCCTGCTTGAGGTTCAGCACGTCGTCCTTCTTGAACTTCATGCTGAGCCCGTCGCGGAACCCGCGGAGCTCACCCTGCGAGACGAGCTTCTTCAGCTCCTCCTCGTCGATCTGCAGCTCGGCGAGGACGTCCTCGAAGCTCATGTACTCGATGGCCATCTTCGACTCCTGGTGCGACTGGGATCGTTGGTTCTTCGAGCGCGCGCGTTGAGAGAGAGGACGACCGACTACTTCTTCTTGGGGCCGGACTTGCCGTCTTCGCTGCGCGTGAGGTCGCGCATCTCCTCGACGGTCGGCTTCTGCGGCTGGTTCTTGCCCGGGAACTCCTCGAACTTGAGGTCGTAGGTCATGTTGCGGACCGCGCCGAGCACCATCTGCTGGCCGTTCCACTGGTAGACCGCGAGCCTCAGAGTCTTCGAGTCCACGATGTAGACGTTGTCACACGGACCCTTCTGGGTGTTCATGGTCCCCATGATCGCGATCATCTCGTTGTTGCCGGCCGTCTGCGCGTGAGCCTCGGGGAGGCCGATCCGGCCCGCACCGACGACGAGCGCCGCGGAGAGCGCGACGACCGCGCCGAGGAGGAAAGCGACGACGAGCTGGGTCCTGAGCATGGGTCTCCTGCCGTGTTGGTGAGTCCGAGAGTCTAGCGCAGAGGCGCGTGGTCCGTCCAGAGCTACAAGCCTGGCCGGAAAGGATTTCGCCGCGGTCACGCCCTTGTCTCCGTTGCGTCATCGCGCCCGGCGCGTGTAGGGTCTCTGGTCTCGGGAGGTCTGGGCCATGCGGCGACGTCCGTTGACGCTCACGTTCGCGGCGGCATTCGCGTTCCTCGGCTTCGCGCTCGCCGCGAGCGCGGAGGACGAGACGGAGCTCGACACGTCGAAGCTCGCGCCCGAAGCGCTCCTCTGCCTCAAGCTCGCGAAGAAGGAGATCATAAAGGGCTCCGCGGTCGAGAATTACATGGAGCTCCTCGCCGACGGCGACGTCGAGGCGTGGAACAAGCGCCGCAAGAAGGACGGCGGGAAGGTCCTCGACCTCGCCGCGAAGACCTGGGACGCGAAGGGCCGGGACGACCTCATCCTCAAGCTCGAGGGCCTCGACCTCCACGGAGCGGACCTCACGAACGTGATCTTCGCGCCGGGGACGAGCTTCGCCTTCTCGAACCTCGAGGGCGCGACCTTCCGCGGCTCGTGCCTCGAGGGCGTCAAGTTCGCGAGCGTCTGGTCGTTCGAGGAGCGGACCCAGACACAGGTCCGCTCGACGAACCTCGTCAACGCGGACTTCCGCGACGTCGTGTGGAGCTGGTGCTCCGCGCTCGACCGGACCGTGAAGCGCGCGGGCGAGGGGAAGCGCCGCGAGAGCCCGGAGGCCAAGCGCCGGCGCGCCGAGCAGGAGCAGCAGCGGATCATGGACCAGCTCCGCCGCGCCCAGATGGGCGGCCGCGGCGGGAACGACCCCTTCGCGTTCTGCGACGTCGAGGGGCTCCAGGTGGACAAGGACTCGCCCGTCAAGCCTCCGAGCGAGGAGGACGAGCCGGACCCGAACAACTTCGGCGGCGCCGCCGCGGTTCGCTCCTCGCGGACCGTGGAGCGGCTCATCCGCGCCGCGCGCGAGGGCACGATCGAGAAGGCGATCGAGAAGCTCTGCGCCCGCCGCCGCGCCGCGCGCACGAAGGAGTGCGCGAACCCGCTCAAGTCGGAGCCCCAGCTCGCGGCCGCGATCGCCGCGGTCAACTCGAGCCTGAAGGGCATCGAGACGTGGAAGGCGTGCATCCTCACCGACCAGACGGGCCGCGGCGAGGAGGCGACGATCGTCGACAACGAGAAGACCGTCCTGGTGATCGACGGCCCCCGCTCCGCGGCCGCGACGCCGCTCCTCGTGACGCGCGGGCCGGTCTTCGCGTGGCGGAACGCGGTCCTCCCGCTCACCTTCTCGGCGAGCGCCGTCGTCATGAAGGACCAGTCCTACACGCAGAGCGTGATCTGCGGCGCGCCGATCTTCGCGCTCTCGGACCGCCTCCACGGCGACCGCCGCGTGAGCTACGACAACGCGGGCACGTTCCACTCGCAGGTCATCGTCGAGGTGCAGGGCGTCGAGAACCTGAGCGAGGCCGAGGCCGAGCGCCGCGCGCTCCAGGACGCCAAGCTCAAGGACTACGCCCACGCCCAGGGCGACCTGTGGGAGGGCTCGCGGATCTTCGACCCCTCGAAGGACAACGAGGGCACCGAGGTCGAGAAGACGATCCCGGCGGATGTCCGGGAAGCGGTCATCTCGGAGGTCGGCAAGAAGGCCTTCGACGAGATGAGCTGCTTCAAGATCTCGGGGAACCAGACGCAGAACTACCAGGCCGTCATCTCGAACGACCCGAAGGCGATCATCGTCATCGCGGGCAACTTCTCGGGCCACAACTCGATCTACGCCGAGGGGCCGATCGTCTTCCTCGAGAGCAAGCAGCGCGCGGCCTGGATCCAGCGCTGCGTGTCCAAGAGCTGGGTCGCGGTGAAGGGCGAGCAGCGCGTCGGCGCCTTCACGATCCTCGGCAAGCGCATCGACGTCGAGGCGAAGGCGAAGGACGAGTAGGCATCCGGAACGAGTCTTGAATCGTCGTCCGCAGGACTTAACCTCTCTCTCTGCCGATGGCGATCCAGAAGACCGACGCGCTCGTGCTGCGGGCGATCGACTACTCGGAGACGAGCCAGGTCGCGTGGTTCTTCACGCGCGAGCACGGGCGCGTCCACGTCATCGCGAAGGGAGCGCGCCGGCCGCGCTCGCCCTTCGAGGGGGCGCTCGAGCCGCTCGTCCGCGGCGAGATCCTCTTCTACCGGAAGAAGCGCCAGGCGACGGACGAGGAGTCGCTCGACCTCCTCAAGGAGTTCGACCCGGCCGACCGCTACCCGGGGATCCGGAGCGACCTCGGACGGTTCTACCGGGGGAGCTACGTCGCCGAGCTCCTCCGCGAGCTCTCGATGCCCGACGAGCCCATGCCCGCGCTCTACGACGCGGCGGTCGCGACGCTCGAGACGCTCGCGCGCGGCGAGGCGCGCGTCCTCGATGCGGTCCTCGCGGCGTTCGAGGTGCGCGCGCTCCGCGCGTCGGGCCTCGAGCCGTCCCTCGACCGCTGCGTCGAGTGCGACGCCGTGCCGACGGCGGACGTGATCGACTTCGCGCCGGTCGCGGGCGGGGTCGTCTGCCGCGCTCACCGCGGCGTGGACGCCCACGCCTTCACGGCGCCGCGGTCCGCGCTCCACGCGCTCACGGTCCTCGGGGCCGACGAGCGGCCCCGCGGGCGCGTCGCCTTCGGGCCGGAGGTCGTCCGCGAGGTGCGGCGCGTCCTCGATGCGTTCATCGCTCACCGCCTCGGCAAGGAGCTCCGGTTGCCCCGTCACCTCTCCGTGGGAGTCGCCCCGTGAGCCGCCCCGTCGGGAAGACCGCGACGCTCATCGCCTTTGCGCTCCTCGGCGGGACGGCCGCGTGCACCGCTCCGCCCGTCGGCGGAGACGGCGCCGCGGCCGACCTCGCGCCCGTCGCCTCCGCGGACGCCGCGGCCGCGACGAGCGAGGCCTCTCCGCGCAAGGATGGGCCGCTCCCCGGTCTCGCCGCCGCGAAGGCACTCGCGGACGCGGGCGAGCACGGCGACGCCGCCCTCGCTTACGAGGAGGCCTACCGCCTCTCTCCCCGCGGCAAGCTCGCCGAGGAGGCGCTCCACGGCGCGGCCGAGGAGCACTTCCAGGCGGGCCGGTACTACCGGGCGCTCGAGCTCTTCGACAAGCTCCTCCTCCTCTACCCGACGACGCGCCACTACCCCGAGGTCGTGAAGCGTCAGTTCCAGACCGGCAAGCTCTTCATCGAGGAGAAGGCGAAGAAGCCCTCCTGGTTCATCGGCGTCGACAGGGCCGACGCCGGCTACGGGATCGACGTCCTCGAGCGGTTCGTCAAGGCGCGCGACCAGCACGAGCTCGCGCCCGAGGCGCTCTA
>CAZYLP010000146.1:0-13373 GCA_964648345.1 uncultured Planctomycetota bacterium | reverse complement strand
CTCGCGCCCGGTGAATTGCGGGGGCAACGGGAGGCCGAGCAGGCTGAGGATGGTCGGCGCGGTATCGAGCGTGGAGAGGTCGGCGGCGTCGATCAAAGCGCCGGCGGGCACGTCCGGGCCGACGAGAATCCACGGGATGCGGCGGTCCTCGGGCGTGTTCAGAAAGTGATTCGTGCCCGCGCCGCCGTGATCGGCGGTGATCAGCAGGTAGAGCGCGTGCGTTGAATCGGCTTGGGCGGCGGCGGCGATGTGCGCGACGATGGCGTCCATGCGCGTGACGGCCGCGAGGTATTCGTCGGACATCCAGCCGGCGCGATGCCCGGTGGAGTCGGGTTCGCGCAGATGCACGAAGAGCAGTTGCGGGCCGTCCGGGGCGAGTGCGCCGACGATCGGTGCGACGACGTTCGACAGCCTGCCGTTCAACATCAGCGGCCCCGGCGTGGCGGCGAAGCTCGCCTTCACGGTGCAGTCGAGCGTCTACACCGTGAACAAGGCCATGCGGCCGTCCGTGATCATGCTCGAGATCCAGGACACCTCGGGCGGTCTCGTGAACCCGGGTCAGTTCCCGCAGCTCAACTTCCAGCTCCAGGGCGGGACTCCAGGGGCGACCCTCAGCGGGACGAACAGCTTCGGCTTCAACAACGGCATCGCGGCCCTCAACCAGCTCGTGATCGACACGGTCGGTTCGGGCTACACGATCCGCGCGACGTCGAACGGCCTCAACCCGGCGACGACGGCGCCGCTCAGCATCGTCACGACGCCCAACTGGCCTCAGGTCAGCAACGGCGAGTTCGTGGGCGGCGGCATCGACGCGCTCGCGTTCGACAACGCCTCGAACACGCTCTACGCCGCGACGAAGTGCGGGATCTGGAAGAACAGCAACGGCACGACCGGCCCGTGGACGGAGATCACGAACGGGATCACCGACGGCGGGTTCCGCAAGATCGCGGTCGACAACAACTCCGCCGCGAGCCCGAAGCCGGTCTACCTCCAGTCGTTCAACGGGAACCTCTACAAGTCGTCGGACGGGGGCAGCAGCTGGATCCTGCTTGGCGGGAGCTTCTTCAACTTCTCGAACTGCTTCGAGCTCGACCCGGCGATCGGCGACAAGCTCTGGGTCTTCAGCGGGCAACTCCGCGTCTCGACCGACGGTGGCAGCAACTTCACCAACGTCAGCGCGACGGGTCTCCCCGGGGGCTTCGCGCCCGAGATGGTCCGCTCCGGTCTCAACGACCTCTACGTCGTCACCTTCGGCAGCAGCACGCTCTTCCGCTCCACGGACCTCGGCGACACCTTCACGAACATCTCCGGGTCGCTGAATCCGAACCTCCAGAACAAGTTCCTGGACAAGATCGCGATCGCCGGCTCGACGATCCTCGTGACGACGGAGGAGGACGGGTTCTTCAGGAGTATCGACGGCGGCACGACGTGGACCACCGAGAACATAGGCGGCCACGACAGCTCGTACGCGGTCACGGTCGATCCGTCGAACTCGAACAACGTCTTCGTGAGCACCTACGACTCGGGCGATGCCCCGGCTTCGCGCGGCTACTGGCGCTCGGTCCTCGGCGGCGCTCCCGGGTCCTTCGTCCGGATCGACGCCGGTCTCCCGGTCTTCGGGACCGAGGTCACCTCGGCCGTCTTCGAGGGCTCGGGCACACTCCACGTCGGCCTCTTCGGGCCGGGTGTCTTCTCGGCGACGGACGCGGTCACCGGCACTCCGCCGGTGTGGGTCTCGAATCGCGCGGGCATGCCGAACCCCGACGTGAACATGATGGGGATCGACCCCGCTCCGCCCGTCGGCGAGGACGTCGTCTACGCGACGGCCGATCGCCGCGTCTTCAAGTCTACGAACGGCGGCGGCACGTGGACCCGGCTGCTCGGCATCCCGTCGAGCCTTCAGTTCGCGGGCGGCATCGCCCCGGACGGGGCGGGCAACGTCTACCTCGGTAGCGACCAGAACATCCTCAAGTCGCCCGACCGCGGACAGACCTGGGTCCTCTCGAACGGCACGGCGCCGAACGACATCCCGGCCGGCGTGAACGCGTTCCTCCCGATGGTCGACCCCAACAACGACCTGGCTGTCTACGTCGGGCAGTTCGCGAACAACGGGAGCATCTACAAGTCGATCGACGGCGGCACGAGCTGGCAGACGGTCACGAACGGCATCCCCGCGAACTCGACGGTCCTCCAGATCATCGCCTACAAGCAGGGGCCGCAGTTCGGTAACCGCTCGCAGGTCCTCTACGCGGTCGCCGTCGATACGACCGACAACTGCTTCATCCTCAGGTCCAACAACGAGGGCCAGACGTGGTTCAGCACGAACCACCCGGGCGCGACCGCGGAGTTCGGCAACCTCCTCGCGCTCGATCCCGACGGGAACCTCTACTACGCGAACGTCGAGAGCGGCATGTGGGTCCTCCCGGGCATCGGTGGCCCGTGGCAGCAGATCAACGGCGGCCTCCCGCGTAACTCGGGCGCGTCGAGCGTGTCGTACGCATCCGGGACGGGCGCGACGGCGGTCCTCTTCGCGACGATCGACCACAACGAGGACTCGGGCTTCTTCGTCGGTGGCCCGTACGGCGTCTGGAAGACGACGAACGGCGGCCAGACGTGGACGCCCGACACGCACGGCCTCTACTGCGTCGAGAACGAGGGCAAGGTCTTCGTCGATCCGAAGGCGGCGACGACGGCCTACTTCGTGGAGAGCGGTCTCGGCGTCCACAAGACGATGATCGGCACGCCGTTCCAGCTCGCGTTCGGGGTGCAGCCGACGGACTCGGCTCCCAACGCGAACATCAATCCGGCGCCGATCGTCCTCGTGCAAGACCAGGGCGGCAACACGGTGACGGGCTTCGCCGGTCAGGTGAGCCTCGCCCTCGGTAACAACCCGTCGGGCGCCGTGCTGACCTCGACGCCACAGAACGCGGCGGGTGGCTCGGCGACGTTCGCCGACGCTCAGGTCTCACTGACCGGCGGCGGCTACACGATCGTCGCGAGCGCTCCGGGCCTTGCTTCGGGCACGAGCCAGCCGTTCACGGTCTTCGGGCCTCCGGCGAAGGTCGCGTTCGTCACGCAGCCGCGCGACACGCGCATCAACATCAACATGACGCCCGACGTCCGCGTGGCGATCCAGGACGCGGACGGCAACACCTGCACCAACTCGACGCTCCCGGTCACGCTCTCGTTCTTCTCGTCGCCTCCGGGGGCGGTGTTCAACGCGATCCCCGGCCAGTTCACGCTCACCGTCAACGCGGTGAACGGCATCGCGACGTTCGCGAACGTCTTCTACAGCACCGCGGGGACGGGCTACGTCCTCCGGGCGCAGGACCAGGGCGCGGCGCTCACGGCTGCGAACAGCTCTTCGTTCAACATCTTCGGTAACGCGGACCACCTCCGGGTCGCCCTCTCGGCCGTCTCGACGACGGCGGGCTTCACGATCCCGACGGTCCAGGTCAGGGTCGAGGACGTCTCGAACAACCTCGTCACGGACGCGCAGAACGTGCCGGTGACGATCGCACTCACGACCGGCACTGGTCCTCTCAACGGCAATCCCGGCACGGTCAACACGGTGAACGGCATCGCGAGCTTCACGACGCTCGTGATCAACACCGCCGCGCTCGACAACCGCCTCACCGCCAGCACGACGCAGCCCGGGATCAGCAACAGTCCGCAGAGCCCGAGCTTCATCGTCTTCCCGGGCGCTCCGACGCGGCTCACGTTCTCGGGGCAGCCGGTCGACTCGTCGGCCGTGAACGCTCTCGTAGGGTCACCGAACATCCGGGTGGATGTGCGTGACTCGCTCGGCAACCTCTGCGCCGCGACCAACGTTCCGGTGTACATCAGCCTCGCGCCGGTCACGAACGGGGGGCAGCTCACGGGCCTGACCGTCGTCTCGACCTCGGGTGGGCAGGCGGTGTTCTCGCCGAACCTCCGAATCGCGACGGCGGGCACGGGCTACCGGCTCATCGCTTCTCTCAAGCCGAACCAGAGCTTCTCGAACCTCGGTGACGTGGATCTCGGGGCCGCAGCGCTCAGCAACGCGTTCAACGTCAACGCCGGCCTCGGGCTCGCATCGAAGCTCGCGTTCGTCGCCCAGCCGCAGAACAGCGGCGCACTCCCGAGCACGCTCAACCAGGTGCAGGTCGCGTTCGTGGATGCGGGCGGGAACGTGGACACGTCGATCGCCGACGGCACCCAGATCACCCTGAGCCGTGGTCGTGGGACGGGGACGCTCGGCGGCACGCTGACCCAGGGCACGACCAGCGGCGTGGCGACGTTCAGCGACCTCACGCTCGACCAGACCGGCTCCAACGTAACGCTCCTCGCGACGGTCGCGGGCTTCCCGCAGGCGCAGAGCCAGGTGTTCAGCATCTCGAACGCCGGCACGGCCGCTCGTCTCGAGTTCCTGCAGCAGCCGACGAACGCGACGGCCGGTCTTGGCTTCACGCCGTCGGTGAGCGTCCGCGTCGTCGACACGACGGGTACCCTCGTCACGACCGGGAGCTTCCAGGTTCAGCTCCAGATCCCCGGAAACTTCATGGGGCAGACGAACGCCAACACGAACAACGGTGTCGTGACCTTCAACGGTCTCAGTCTCACGACGGCCGGCACGAACCTCACGCTCAAGGCCACGGCTCCGAACCTCACGAGCGTGACGAGCCAGCCGTTCAACATCACCGCGAACGCGGCCGCGCCGCGGCAGCTCAACTTCCGCCGTGCGAACGGGGCGCCGGGCTTCGGCTACATCGAGCCGACGACCCCGGGCGGCACGCTGAACCCGCCGTTCTCGGTCGCGTGGACGGACAACTTCGGGAACGTCGTGGCCGACAACAACCCGATCACGATGCAGTTCGCCTTCTTCCCGGGGAGTGGGACGCAGCTCAACGGCACGGTGACGCGGAGCGACCCCTCGGGCGTCGTCACCTTCAACGACCTCTCGATCAACAACCAGGGCCAGTACCGGCTCCAGGCGACCGGCAACTCGGGTGGTCCGGTGACGAGCCAGTTCCAGTACCCGACGTTCTCGGCCCTGCTGATCGGCAACGTCGGCAGCCCGCAGGGGCTCAAGTTCGTCTCCCCGCTCAGCGTCACGGCGCCGGTCACCGCGACGATCCCGAACGTGCAGATCGCGCTCACGGACGCGTTCGGCAACGTGCTCCCGAACGCCAGCACAACGGTGACGGCGAGCATCGGCTTCCAGTCGAACGGCGCCGTCCTCGGTGGTCAGACGACGCAGGGCACGGTGAACGGCGTCGCGACCTTCAACAACCTGACGATCGACAAGGCTGGCTTCTACGGGATGTTCGCGAACGGACCGAACGGCCAGTTCACGATCAACAACCTCAACCTGCAGATCGACGGGTTCCGCGCGACCAACAACGGCATGGAGGGCGGCACGATCAGCTCGCTCGCCGCTGATCCGCAGAACACCCAGATCGTCTACGCGACGACTCCGAGCAATGGTCTCTGGAAGACGACGAACGGCGGCGTCTCGTGGACGCAGATCGGAATGGCGACGTTCGGCAACACGCCGCAGGGCGTGCTCCCCTCGGCGAGCCTCAGCCAGGCGAAGGTCCTCGTCGACTCCACGTCGAGGGTCTTCGTCGTCTCGGGCTCGCCGATCGGGTTCGGACCGAACGCGAGGCAGGTGTTCAGGTCGGTGGATGGCGGCGTCACCTGGTCCGATCTGGGCGGAATCGGGCAGGGCCTCGTGACGCCCGAGGGCGCGTCGCCGCAGCTCTCCTGCATCGCCTTCGATGGCCTGAACACGTACTACGTCGCGGGTAGCTCGTCCTCGACCGGTCAGCAGGTCCCGGTCGTGTACCGGTCGAGGGACGGCGGGGCTTCGTGGACCGACCTCTCGGCCGGAGTCCAGGCGGCGATCGGCTTCCAGAACGACGGCATCACGTCGATCGCGGCCGATTCGCTCTCGGTGTCCGGAAACCTCATGGTCGGAACCAACAGCCACGCGATCGTCCGCGGCGACAGCTTCGGCGCGAACTGGACCCAGGAGAGTCTCCCGAACGGCTCGACGCAGGTCTCGGCCGTCGTCTGGCGCGAGGGGACGTCGCGTGCCTTCGCTGCCACGCCCCAGTCGAACGGCAGCAGCCACGTGTACACGACTCTGAACGCCGGCGACACGTGGAGCAACGTAGGGACCCCGGGGCTCGCCTTCCCCGTGTTCTCGCTCGCGATCGATCCTACGGCCACGGCCGGCGTCTACGCGGGCACTCAGAGCGGCAATGTGTTCCGGTTCAACCTCGGCACGTGGAACAACCTGAGCACGGGCCTCCCGGCGGCGGGAGCGTTCGTCGGGATCCAGGCGCTCGCCGTGGACCAGAACCAGTCGACCCTCTACTCGAGCGCTTCGAGCGACGCGTTCGGCTTCAACGGCTGCGCGCTCGGCGTCTTCCGGTTGCCCGACGTCGGCGCCCCGACGCCCACCTGGGTCGAGGCGAACTCGGGTCTCAAGGCCGTGAGGATCCAGTCCGTCGCCGTGCCGGCGGGCACCTTCCAGACGATCGCCGCGGGCGGCGACCGCATGTATAGCTCGAGCGACGGCGGGGACACCTGGACGCCCTCCTCGGGGCTGCCGTTCTCCGCCGTGAACTCCGTGGCCGTCGAGCCCGGGCCGTTCGTCCCCGCGATCACTCCGATCTACGCTGCGATGAACACGTTCACGTCCACCGCGGTTTACGTGTCGCTCGACGGCGGTGCGTCGTTCACCCAGGCCGCGAATCTGCCCGGCTCGCACGCCCGAGCGTTCGCGTTCGCCTTCGACACCTCGACGAATCCGCCGACCGTCATCGTCGCGACGGATCGCGGAGTCGTGACGAGCACGAATCGCGGCACGAGCTGGAACGCACCGGCGAACACGAGCATCCCGACCGGCAACTATCCGTCGATCGCGTTCAACCAGACGAACAACCTCCTCTTCCTCGGCGCGAACAACAACCCGGGGCAGAGCGGTGTCTATCGCTCGTCGGACGGCGGTGCGAACTGGGTCGCGATCAACAACGGGATCGGGAACTCGAACATGGTCGCGCTCGCTCTCGACGGCGTGAACAAGGTCTTCGCGGCTGACAACGGCGGTCAGGGCTCGAGCGGCGGCGTCTTCCTCACGACGAACGCGGACACGGGCGGTCCGAGCTGGAACCAGCTGTTCTTCAACAACTTCCCGAACAGCGTCCGGGCCCTCGTGAAGGATCCCGGCACGACCGGGGGCACGGCGGTCCTCTACCTGGGGGCTGGTGGCGCCATCAAGTCGAAGGACGCCGGCGCGACCTCGAACGGGATCGTGGGCCTCATGTCCGTGAACGCGTTCGCGATCCATCCCTCGGACTCCCAGAGGGTCTACGCGGGCACGTTCGGCAGCGTGTCGATCACGACGACGGGCGGCGAGTGAGGTCGTGACACCGCCGCGCCCCGCCTCGAAGCTCGTCCTCCCCGCGCTCTGGGGCGCCATGGCCCTGGGGCTCGGGGCCTTCGTCTTCCTGCGGGGTGACGACGGGAAGCATGGAGGAGAGGCGTCGCCCGACGCGGTCGCCACCGCGGCGAGCGGCGCTCCCTCGGGCCCGGTCCTCACGCCAGCGAGCGAACCCCTCGGACCTCCGACCGCCAAGGTCGCGCCCGTCGTGACCGCGACGGCGATGGCCCAGGCCTACCCACCCGAAGTCCTCCAGCGCAGCCTCCCGCCCTCGCGCCGCCGCCGCGGCACGATCCACGGAGTCTCGCGCCCGCGGCCGAAGACGATCGAGGAGATCGACCGCGCCCTCCAGTCGCCCGACCCGGCCGTCCCGCTCGCGGTGATCGAGCGCGAGCTCGAGTCGCGGCCGGCGACGGACGAGGCCTACCGCGCCCAGCTCGTGACGAGGCTCGCGAAGCTCAGGAACGAGCCGCGCGCGCTCAACCTCCTGATCGCGGAGGCCGGCAACGGCCTCACCCGCTCGGAGCGGCTCGCGGCCCTCGACGCCCTCGCCGATCCGGTCCCTCCGGCGGCGAAGACGGTGCTCGAGCAGGTCGCTGGCGCCGCGGAGCGCGACCCCGAGGTCCGCAAGCGCGCGCGGGCGATCCTGAAGTAGCCCCTCGACTCGAACGCTCGCTTGCGCTCGCGTCCTCGCTCGGGGATACGGGAACTATCGAGGCTGAGCCGCGAGCGCGATCTGCGCCGCGGACTTGATCGCCTCGTCCGGGTCCTCGTTGGCGAGCGTCTGGAGCCGCGTCCTCGCCGAGGGCGGGAGCGGAGTGTTGCCGATCGAGAGCGACTGGATCGCGGTGAGGCGGAGGTCGCGCGGGCTCGTCGCGTCGAGCGCCTTGGTGATGCGGTCGAGCGCCTCGGGCTCGCCACGATACTGCGCGAGACGGAGGAGCACGCCGCGGCGCTGGAGGTTCGTGTCGGCGTCCGTGTCGAGCTTCTGATCGTAGATCTGGATGTAGGCGGCGAGCTGCTCGTGGCCCTGGGGCATGCGCTCGGCCGCGATGAGGCGGTCCTGGACCGTCGTGCCCTGGATCGCGGGCTTGGGCGCCGCGTGGTCGGGCATGCGGAGCCCGCCGCGACGGTTCGGCTGCGGCGGCGGCGGAGGCAGCGCGGTCGCGACGTTCCCCCCGCTGCTGTTGCCATTCTGCGTGACGACCACCGGGACGGGCGTGCTGTTCTTCGGGGGCTGCTGGTGGGTCTGCTGCGGCGCGGGCGCCGGCGCCTTGGGCGCGGGAGGAGCCGCGGGCTGCGGCGGGGCCGGCTTGAGCGGCGCCGGCTTCGGCGCGGGCGCGGGAGCGGGCGGCTTCGTCTTGCCCGCGGCGGTCTGGAGGACCCAGGCCGGCGTCGGGCCGCGCTGAGCGCGGAAGTCCGCCTCGCGGCGCGCGAAGATCCCGAGCGAGGCCAGGAAGAGGAACGGCAGCGCGACGACCACCGCGCGCTTGAGGCCCGTCGGCTGGGCGGCCGAGTAGGGACGGGGCGCCCAGGCGACCGGCATGGACGTGCTGATCGTCCGGCGGCCCGCCGAGCCACGGCGCGTGGTCGTGGCCGTCTGGGTCGCGGTGGCCGGCTTCTTCGGCTGGGGCTTCTTCGCGACGCGAGCGGCGACCGACTTCTTCAGACGGTCCGCGAAGCCGGCCTTGAGCTTGAGCGGCCTCGGGATCGCGAGCGGGGGCGTCTCGTCGGCACCCTGGAGGCGGTCCTTCGCGCCGGACGCGGCCGCAGCCTCGGGCTGGGCGGGCTGGGAGCTCGGCCCGGTCGCCGCGCGACGAGCGGCGGCGCGGGCGCGCGGAGCGAGGTTCGCGCCCATCGTCGGTCCGCTGATCTCGGGCGCGCCCCCTCCCCGGCCCTCCCCCACTTCGTGGGGGAGGGGGAGTGCCGGGGCGGGGTCCGCGGGCGCGGACTCGGCGGCCGGATCGACGCGCTCGACGACCGGAGGAGTGAGGGCGCGCTCGACGCGGCGACGCTCGTCGTCATCGAGCAGCGAGCGCTGCACCTCCCACGCGTCCCGCCGCGACCCGAGGGCCCAGAGGACGTTCGTGGGGCCCGGCTCGAGCGACGCCGCGGCCTCGAGGGCGCTCGCGGCGGCGAAGTCCGTCGCGACGGCGCACGAGAAGACGACGACCGCGTTCGAGCGGGCCGCGACGCGGCCGATCGCGCGGAGGAGGTCGGCGGGCGCCATGGCGCCCGCGATCGCCGACAGCGACGCCTCGTCGGAGCCCGTGCGCTCGGCGAGGAGCGCGGCGAGGAGCTCGCGCGGCACGTCCGGCAGCTGGGCCGCGAGCGCCGGCACGAAGCGGGTGAGGAGGACGCGCGCCGCGACGGCGGGGACCTCGTCGAGGGCCTCGGGCGTCAGGAAGGACTCGAGCGACCAGAGGTCCTTGCCGAGCACGAAGGACGAGGCGCCCTTGATCAGCGAGTCGAGGATCGCGGCCACCCCGGGCCGGCCGTTCGTCCGCTCGCGGAGGGCATCGATGAGGCCGACGTGAGCCCGGGCGCCGATCCCGACTCCGGGAGCGAGACGGATGTGGACCGTGCGGCGACGGGTCGTCTCCTGGGCCGCGGTGAAGCTGGCCTCGAGCTCGCTCCCGTCCTCGGAGAGGGCGAGCACGAGCTTCGACGGGCCCATCACGACCGAGGCGATCGCGTTCTCGAGGGCGCGGGCGAGCGGGAGTGAGGCGAGAGGAGCCCCTCGACTCGGGATCGTCGGCTCGTTCCTCGCCGACGATCCCTCGCTCGGGGACACGGAAGCTGTCGGCGATCCCTCGCTCGGGGATACGGGGTCCTGGGGCACGGATTCGGCTGCAGGGGTCTGGGCCGGATCGGGTTGCGGCGAGGCCGCGTCACCCTCAGGCCGCGGCTCCTGGCCCGGACTCTCGAAGTCGATCTTGAGACCCCGCATGCGTCTTTGGACCGTTCCCCCGGAGACTCCAGAGGATACCACCTTGGCTGTCCGAATCCAGTTCAGAATCCTCCGGAGACTTGCTAACTTAGCCCTCATGAACGAGATAGAGCAGCGCTCGGCGGGAGCGGCATGCCGGACCTGACCGAGATGGTTCGCCTCGCCGAGATGCTCATGGAGGACTGGAACCTCTACGACGAGGCGGCGACCATCCTCCGCTGGGCCAGGGAGCTCTACCCGGAGGAAGCGGTCCCGACGAGGCTCCTCGTCGAGGCGCTGACCAAGTCCGGGCAGGAGGACGAAGCCCGCAAGCTCTCGAACGAGCTCCCGCCGAGCGACGACCCGGAGGACCTCGTCACCCACGCCCTCGCCCAGGCCGCCGCCTTCGACCACGCGAAGGCTCTGGAGCTGATCGACCGCGCGATCGCGCTCGCTCCCGACGAGGAGCGCCTCTACGCGCGGAGGGGTCTCATCCGCTTCAACAACGGCAGCTACGACGAGGCGGCGCACGACCTCGTCCGCTCCCTGTGCGTGAGCTGGTGGACGCCGACGCCCGACCAGGACTTCGAGCCGCTCCTCCGCGGGTTCAAGAAGATCCGCTCCGAGGTCCCGGGCGATCCGCTCGCCTTCAAGCTGATCGACGTCTGGGCAAAGCTCACGAAGAAGAAGCCGCGCTCCGCGAAGGCGCTCCTCGCGAAGCTCGAGGGCTCTCACTGGGCGATCGACGCCCTCCACGCCGTCGCGGCGACGCGCCGCGAGCGCGCGCAGGCGAAGCACATCCGGGCCGCCCTCGCGAAGTCTCCGGACGAGGTGCCGCTCCTCATCCGCCTCGCGAGACTCGACCGCGACGACGACCAGGTCCACGAGAAGCTCGTCCGCCTCGCGCCGAGCTGGCAGGACGCGCACGTGGACGCCGCCGCCTGCTACGAGCGGATCGGCGAGCTCGACAAGGCCCTCGAGCACGCGAACGCGGCCGTCGAGAAGTTCCCCGGCGCCTACAACGCGCTCAAGATGCGCGCCGAGGTCCTCGAGAAGCGGAACGAGCTCGACGCGGCCCTCCGCGACCTCGACGAGCTCGTCGAGCTCTACGACGACGAGGAGGCACCGGACGAGAGCGACTGGGACGGCGAGCTCTGGCGCGAGGAGCTCAACACCCTCCGCTGCGTGCGCGCGCGCGTCCGTCACAAGCTCCGCGACCTCGACGGCGCGAAGGCCGACCTCGACCTCGCGTGCTCGCTGTCGGGCAGCCACAGCTGCTGGCCGTTCTTCGACCGGGCGCGCTTCTACATGGTGATCGGCGAGCGCGAGAAGGCGCTCGCCGACCTCGACCGCGGCCTCTCCAAGGTCGAGTGGCCCGAGGCCCTCGGGATGCGCGCGCGGCTCCGCGAGAAGATGGGCGACACCGAGGGCGCGAAGAAGGACAAGAAGCGCCGGGACGAGCTCATGAAGATGCGGCAGGCCGCTCGCCGCAGGAAGCCGGGGAAGAAGAAGAAGAAGTGAGCACGAAGACCAGGACGATCGACGCCGACCGAAGGTCGCATCCTGTTTCAGACGTTCCGCTCCTCGACCTCAAGCGGCAGAACAAGGCCATAGAGGCCGAGCTCCGCGAGGCCTTCGAGCGCGTCCTCGCGAGCGGCCACTTCATCATGGGCCCCGAGGTCGATGCCTTCGAGGCCGACTGCGCGAAGCTCCTCGGCGCGAAGCACGCGCTCGGAGTCTCCTCGGGGACGGACGCGCTCCTCCTCGCCTTCATGGCCCTCGGGATCGGGCCGGGCGACGAGGTCGTCTGCCCGAGCTACACCTTCTTCGCGACCGCGGGCTGCGTCGCGCGCCTCGGCGCCACGCCCGTCTTCGTGGACGTGACTCCCTGCTGCTACAACCTCGACCCCGCGCAGCTCGAGCGGGCGATCGGTCCGCTCACGAAGGCGATCTGCCCGGTCCACCTCTTCGGCCAGGTCTGCGACATGGACCCGATCCTCGAGATCGCGCGCCGGAAGAAGATCGCCGTCGTCGAGGACGCCGCGCAGTCCCTCTCCGCGCGCTACAAGGGCCGCGCGGCCGGCACGCTCGGCGAGCTCGGCTGCTACTCGTTCTTCCCCTCGAAGAACCTCGGCGCCTTCGGCGACGCGGGGCTCCTCGTCACGAACGACGACGCTCTCGCCGAGAAGGCGCGCGTCCTCCGCGTCCACGGCGCGAAGCCGAAGTACTACCACCAGATGGTCGGCGCGAACTTCAGGATCGACGCGCTCCAGGCGGCGCTCCTCCGCGTGAAGCTCCCGCGCCTCGCGAGCTACACCGAGGCTCGCCGCCGGAACGTCGCGCGCTACAAGGACGGTCTCGCGAATCTTCCGATCGAGCTCCCGAAGGTCTGCCAGCCCGATCCGATCTGGAACCAGTTCGTCCTCAGAGTGCCGGGCGAGGGGCGCCGCGATGCCCTGATGTCGCACTTCAAGGACAAGAAGATCGGGGCCGAGATCTACTACCCGGTCCCGCTCCACCGCCAGGAGTGCTTCAAGTCCCTCGGTCACGGCGATGGCTCGTTTCCGGTCAGCGAGCGCGCCGCGAAGGAGACGATCGCGATCCCGGTGTTCCCGGAGCTCGCGCCCGAGGAGATCGACTACGTGGTGGACGCGATCAAGGGCTTCGTGAAGAAGTCGTGATAGCCTCCTAGCCCTCGAAAGGACGCCTCATGCCGCGCTGGCCCCAGAAGAACGGGAAGAAGGCCCTCATCACCGGGATCACCGGGCAGGACGGCTCGTACCTCGCCGAGCTGCTCCTCGCGAAGGGCTACGAGGTCTGGGGCATGGTCCGCCGCTCCTCGACCATGAACCGCGGGCGCATCGACCATCTCCATCAAGAAGCGCACGAGAACGACGTGCGGCTCCACCTCGTCTACGGCGACTTGAACGACGCCTCCTCGATCAACCGCATCTTGAAGGTCGTCCGCCCGGACGAGATCTACAACCTGGGCGCGCAGTCGCACGTGAAGGTGAG
>CAZYLP010000145.1:0-13388 GCA_964648345.1 uncultured Planctomycetota bacterium | reverse complement strand
GCGGGACGGGACGCTCCACGACGCGTGGGTCCTCCTCGGCCTCGCGCACGCCCGCGGCGAGGATCGCGACGCGGCGATCGTCTCCCTCGAGATGGCCGCGCGCCTGGGCGCCGCGGACCGCGCGGCCCTCGTCCTCCTCGGCGACCTCGAGGTCGAGGCGAACCTCCCGCTCGCGGCCGCCGCGGCGTACGAGGCCGCGCTCGAGAAGGGCCCGCGCGACGCCGAGGGCCTCGAGCGTCTCGCGTCGGCACGGATCCGCGCCGGCGACGCCAAGGCCGCTCTCCTCGCCGCCGAAGAGGCGCTCGCGCGCGGCGCGGGCCGGCCGCTCGCGCGGCTCCTCCGCGCCGAGGCGCTCCATCAGCTCGGCCGCCGGGCCGAGGCCCGGCGCATCCTCGCGGCCCTCGCCACCGAGAGCGGCACGCCATCGGACGTGGGCGACGCGGCGCGGGCGCGCCTGTCCCTCCAGTAATGTTGACGGTCAAGAGACGCGTTAATTATTACTAAGTTCACATCCTCTCCTCATCAGATTGACGGTGGTCGAATAGAAAGGCCACCAAGAAGGAGAGGGTAGGACATGCAAACGCGGAGCTCGGTGGCGCTCCCCGGTCTCGCGGTGCCGGGGCTCGTGCTGCTCCTCGGAGCGGCCCTCGCGGGCTGCCAGGACCCGGACGGCGGGCCGCTCGTGATCGTGAACGGCTCGGGCTCGACCGGTTCGTCCGGGACGAGCGGCAACTCGGGCAACGGCGGCAGCGGGACGGGCCAGGTCGGCTCGCAGAGCGGGACCTCGGGCACCGGCAACTCCGGGACGGGCGGCTCGTCCGGCTCGGGAGGATCGGCCACCGGCTTCACGGTCGTCACGACCGACCCGGGCGGCGGGATCATCCTCGAGAGCTCGGACCACTCGACGCGGAAGATCTCGGGCCGCTTCGTGGACGACGTGCTCGTGGAGAAGAAGTACGCCTGGTTCCTCGATGCGCCGACGTTCATCGGGACCGACGACGCGTCCGACAACGCGACGATCACGATCGAGGCCGGGACGACGATCCAGGGGCGTGGCGGCACGCCGCCGAGCATGCTCATCATCCGCCGCGGCTCGCGGATCGTCGCGAACGGCACCGCGGCCGAGCCGATCGTCTTCACGTCGGCCCAGCCCGTCGGGAGCCGCGCGCCGGGCGACTGGGGCGGTCTCGTCATCAACGGGCGCGCGCCGGTCAACAACCTCGGCGCGGGCGGCGCGCTCCCGCTCGGTGAGGGGGCGTCCGGCCAGTACGGCGGCACCGACCCGAACGACGACAGCGGCGTCCTCAGGTACGTGCGCGTCGAGTTCGCCGGCCACGTCTTCACGTCGGACGACGAGCTCAACGGGATCGCGTTCCAGGGCGTCGGGGCGGGCACGGTCGTGGACTTCATCCAGGTCCACCGCTCCCTCGACGACGGCGTCGAGTTCTTCGGCGGCACGGTGGACGTGCGGCACGTCCTCATCACCGGGGCCGTGGACGACTCGCTCGACTGGACGTTCGGCTGGGTCGGCCGCGCCCAGTTCGTGATCCTCCAGCAGTGGGACGGCGGCGCCGACTGCGCGATCGAGGCCGACAACAGCGAGACGGCGAACGACGCGACGCCGCGCTCCCGCCCCACGATCTCGAACCTGACGATCGTCGGGCCCGCGAACGTGGGCGCCCAGTCGAACACGGGGCTCCTCCTCCGCCGCGGGACGGGCGCGAACATCTCGAACGCGATCGTCATGGAGATGAACGCCGCCGGCCTCGACATCGACAGCGCGGCCACGTGGAACAACGCCTACACCGACGACCCGGGGAGCTACGCCGCGCTCTCGGGCCAGCTCACCGTGTCGAACACGATCTTCTACCTGAACGGAGCGGGCGGCACGGTCCACTTCCGCAACGATGCGGTGCCCGGGACCGACCCGCAGACGGACACCAATTTCAGCAGCCAGCAGACGCCCGCGAACCAGGCCGGAGTGGACCCGCAGCTCCTCGCGCCGACGAACACGGCGACGCCGAACTTCCGGCCCAGCACGAGCGGGCCCGCCTCGACGACGGCGTGGCAGAACCCGGGCGGCGCCTTCTTCGTGGCCGTGGACTTCCTGGGCGGCGTGGACGACAACGCCGCGAACGACTGGACCACGGGCTGGACCACCAGCGCGGCGAACTGAACGCGGACCGTGAGGAACCGCTGGGTCGTTCCGATCCTCCTCGCGGCGGTCGCGGCGGCCGCCGCCGCCGCGACGGCGCGCGCCCAGGACGCGACGGGGCGTGTGGACATCTACGCCTTCGGCCCCGACGGCGCGCTCGAGGGGCTCGAGGCGAAGACCGGCACGCGAGGCGCTCGCACGGGCCGCGACGGCGTCGCGCACCTCTCGCTGCCCGTGGGCGAGCACGAGCTCGTCTTCACGCACGGGAAGCGCGAGGTCGCGCGACGGAGAGCTCAGGTCGCCGCCGGCGGCGTCACCGAGGTCGTCGTCCGCGTCGCCGCGACCGGCGAGGCGCGGATCGACGTCGAGGCGCCCGCGTGGCCGAAGATCGCGGACGGGCCGCCCCTCGAGGAGGGAGCCGCGCGCGGCACGCTCGCGGGGATCGTCGTGGACGCGGCGACGAAGGCCCCGATCGCGGGCGCGCTCGTCGTCCTCCGCGGCCAGACGGTGGACGCGCAGTCGGACGCCCAGGGCGAGTTCGTGCTCGCGAACATCGCGGCGGGCACGCACCTCATCGCCGTGAGTCACCCGCGCTACGCAACGCGAACGATGGGTGCGATCACGGTCCCCGCGGACGGCCGCGCGAACGTGACGGTGGACCTCACCTCCTCGTCCGTCGAGCTCGACGCGATCCAGGTGACGGGCCACGACATCGAGGGTGGCCTCGCCTCGCTCCTCGACAAGCGGCGCACGGACCACAGCCTCCTCGAGGTCGTGGGCGCCGACCAGATCGCGAAGTCGGGCGACTCGAACGCGGCCGAGGCGCTCCAGCGCCTCTCGGGCCTCACGGTCGTGGGCGGCCGCTACGTCTACGTCCGCGGCATGGGCGAGCGCTACTCGAGCGCGCTCCTGAACGGCGCGAGCCTCCCGAGCCCCGACCCCGAGCGGCGCGTCGTCCCGCTCGACCTCTTCCCGGCGGGGGCGATCGAGAGCCTCTCCGTCCAGAAGACGTTCTCGCCCGACATGCCGGGCGAGTTCGGCGGCGGCGTCACGCAGATCAAGACGCGCGGGATCCCGGACAGGTTCAACTCCAGCCTCTCGGTCTCGTCCGCGTGGAACGACGCGAGCACGTTCCGGCGCGGCCTCCGCGGGCACGCGGGCGCGTGGGACTGGGCCGGCTTCGACGACGGGACGCGCAACCTGCCGCCCGCCGTGATCACCGCGAGCGCTCACCGGCCGCTCCACCTGTCCGACTCGATCTCGAACGACGGCTACTCGCTCCCCGTCCTCACGGCCCTCGGGCAGACCATGCCGAACAACTGGTCGGCGCGGCGCCGCTCGTCGCTCGCGCCCGACGTGGGCCTCACCGGCTCGCTCGGCGACCGCTTCGAGCTCGGGCCGGGCGCGATCGGCTACTCGGCCGGCGTCTCCTACGACCACAAGTTCCGCAACCGCCGCGGCGTGAACCGCGTCTTCGGCCTCGGCGCGAACAACAAGCTCGAGCCGATCACCGACTACAAGACGAACCTCACCCGGCGCACCGTGGACATGAGCGGCCTCGCGACCGTCGGTTACCAGCCCGTGAAGGGGCAGGAGGTCGCCGTCACGACGCTCGTGACGCGCTCGACGGAGGACGAAGCCGAGATCTACGGCGGCTACCTCGCCAACGAGGACCGCCAGATCCGCCTCACGAGCCTCAACTTCGTCGAGGAGCAGCTCATCGCGACGCAGCTCCGCGGACGGCACGCGCTCTTCGCCGGGGTCGAGCTCGACTGGCGCTACACCTTCGCGAACGCGACGCGCGACCAGCCCGACTGGCGCCGCTCGCGCTACGACCTCGACCCCTCGCTCCGGCAGTGGCTCCTCTCGAATCGACCCGAGGGCAACCAGCGCCTCTACAACAAGGTGAACGACGACAACCACGATGTCGCGGCGGGGCTCGACTTCCCGATCCCCGTCTGGCCGAAGCTCACCGCCCACCTGAAGACGGGCGGCGGCTACATCGTCCGCGACCGCGAGGCCGACACGCGGCGCTTCAAGTTCATCCACCGGGGCCCGGTCAGCCGCGACCCCCAGGTCCTCGCGCAGACGCCGGAGCGGGTCTTCAGCAAGCAGAACATAAGCCCGGACGGCTTCTCCTTCGAGGAGATCACCCGCGCGACCGACAACTACGAGGCCGACCAGACGATCGCGGCGGGCTTCGTGAACGGGATCGTCCCGGTGCACGAGAGCATCGACCTCTCGCTCGGGGTCCGCGTCGAGCGGTCGCGGCAGCGCGTCGCGACCTTCGACCTGTTCAGCCACGCGCCGACCTCCCAGAAGGCCGACCTCGACAACACGGACTACCTCCCGGCCGCCGGCCTCGTCTGGCGGTTCCGCGAGGACATGCAGCTCCGCTTGGCCTACGGCCACACGCTCTCGCGGCCCGACTTCCGCGAGCTCTCGGCGGCGCCCTACGATCAGGTCGTCGGCGCCGGCGTCTTCATGGGCAACCCGAAGCTCGAGCGCGCGACGATCGACAACTTCGACCTGCGCTGGGAGTGGTATCTCTCGCGCGACGAGCAGATGTCGATCGGGCTCTTCTACAAGGACCTCCGACACCCGATCGAGACCGTGATCCGCGGCGGCGCGAACCGGACGATCACGCTCGAGAACGCGCCGCGCGGACGGAACTACGGTCTCGAGGTCGAGTCGCGGAAGCGCCTGGGTTTCCTCGACGACGTCCTGGACCCGCTGTTCCTCGGCTGGAACCTCGCGCTCATCAAGTCCGAGGTGAAGCTCGACAAGACGGGCGTCGGCACGAACAAGAAGCGGCCGCTCGCCGGGCAGTCGGGCTTCGTCGTGAACGCGTCGTTCGGCTGGGACGACCCCGACACGCGGACGGCGGCCGCGATCCTCTACAACGTCTCGGCGCAGCGGCTCGTCGGCGTCGGCACGTTCGGGCTGCCGGACATCTACGAGCAGCCCTTCCACAAGCTCGACCTCGTCCTCTCGTGGGGCTTCCTCGAGAACCTGACGGTCAAGGTCCAGGTGGACAACCTGCTCGGGTGGCGGCAGACCTTCACTCAGGACGGCAAGATCACGGAGCGCTACGAGGTCGGGCGGACGGTCAGCCTGAGCCTGAGCGGGCAGTTCTAGCGAGCTCAGCCCGGCTTGCCGGGGTCGTCGGGCTTCTTCTCGCCGGACTTCGTGTCGAGGGCCGGCTTCTCGACGACCAGCTTCTCCATGACCTGGGTCGCGGGCCCGAAGCGGAGGACCGTCGAGGCCGTGCTGGTCGGGGCGAGCCGCCCCGTGTCCGGGGCGCCGCGCGGGCGCTCCTCGAAGATCTCGCCCACGATCTCCTCGAGGACGTCCTCGAGGGTCACGACGCCCACGATCTCGTCGCCCTCCTTCGACACGAGCGCCATCTGCCTCCGGTAGCGCTGGAGGTCGCGGAGGAGGTCGCCGATCGCGGCATCCGCGCGGACGCAGGCCGCGGAGCGCATGAGCTGGCGGACGACGAGGGTCTCGGGCTGCGTCGAGTACCGGAGGAGGTCCTTCGTGCTGAGGATCCCGATGCACTTCCTCGGGTCGCCCTCGTGGACGGGCAGGCGCGTGTGGTTCTGGCTCCGCGCGAGGTCGAGGACCTGCTGGCCCGGCCACCGCGCATCCACCATGGCGACGCGCGTGAGCGGGATCATGATCTCCTCGACGCGCTTGTTGCGGAGCTGGAAGATGTTCTTCACCGCCTCCGCCTCGACGTGGCGGAGGATCCCGGCCGCGCGGGTCTCTTCCACGAGCATCCTCAGCTCCTCGACCGAGTGCGCGCGCGAGCTCCCGTGGACGGGCTCGACGCCCGCGAGGCGCACGATCCGCGCGCCGATCCCGTTCATGAGCGCGATCGGGAGCGAGAAGACGCGCTCGAAGACGAGGAGCGGTCGCGCGACGAACAGGGCGACCTTCCGCGGCCGCTGGAGCGCGATCGACTTCGGGGCGAGCTCGCCCAGGACGACGTGGATCGTCGTGATGAACGCGAGCGAGAGCGTCGCGGCGACGCCGTGAGCGGCCCCGGAGCCGAGGCCGATCGTCGCGAAGGCCGGGATCAGGAGCCGCGCGAGCGCCGTCTCGCCGAACCAGCCGAGGGCGAGGCTCGCCATGGTGATCCCGAGCTGCGTCGCCGCGATCGCGTCGTCGAGGCGCTCGACCGCCGTCCGCGCCGCGTGCGCGCCACGGACGTCCTGCTGGACGAGCTCCTCGAGCTCGGTCCGGCGGATCGTGACGAGGCCGAACTCCGCGGCGACGAAGAACGCGTTCACGGCGACGAGCGCCGGGATCGCGGCGAGGCCGGCCGCGTCGGAGATCGAGAACGCTTCGCCCGGGCTGCTCATGGCCGGTGAGTCTACTCCCCATCGCGTCCTGGAACGCGACGGCCGTTCCTCACGTGGAATTCACATGAGGGGCAAGTCAAGTTCGCGTCAGGAGGAGATAAGCACCCTCGTCTGGAGGAGGGTGCAGTGGGGAGTCCCCCGTCGGTCGCCGTCTTCGTGCTCGCCGGTCTCGCGCTCCTGACGCCGTTCCGGGCGAGCCTCGCCCAGGACGCGGGCCGCGACGCACGCCTCGAGGAGCTCGAGAGGAAGCTCGAGGCCCAGTCGAAGCTGCTCCAGGATCAAGCCTCGGAGATCCAGAAGCTCAAGGACGCGAAGGTCGAGGACAGGAAGCCGGACGCGAAGGAGAAGGCCGCCGAGACCAAGGAGAACCCCGCCGATCCCAAGACGCCGCCGCCGCCCGAGAAGGACGACGCCGGGGCGCCCAGGAAGGAAGCGGAGCCCGAGAAGGAGAGGGCCTGGTACGACCGCATGTCGATCCGCGGCTACGTCCAGCTCCGCTACCACCAGCTCGCGTCCGACAAGGGCGGCCCGTGGTTCCACCCGGGCGACCGGACCGTCGCCGAGAACACGACGGTCCACCTCCGCCGCGCGCGCATCATCCTGAGCGGCGACATCACCGACCACCTCTACCTCTACATCCAGCCGGACCTGAACGCGGCCCCCTTCGATGGCGACTTCGCACTCCAGATGCGCGACTGCTACGCCGACGTCGCGATCGACTCCGACAAGGAGTTCCGGTTCCGCTTCGGCCAGTCGAAGGTTCCCTACGGCTTCGTCAACATGCAGTCGAGCCAGAACCGGCTCCCGCTCGAGCGGCCCGAGGCGCTCAACAGCGCGGTCGAGACCGAGCGCGACATCGGCGTCTTCTTCTACTGGGCGCCCTCCGGCGTGCGGAAGCTGTTCCGCAAGCTCGTCGCGGACGGTCTCAAGGGCTCGGGCGACTACGGCGTGATCGGCGTCGGCGCCTACAGCGGCCAGGGCCCGAACCGCCTCGACCGCAACAGGGAGTTCCACTTCATCGCGCGGGCGACCTACCCGATCGAGCTCGGAGGTCAGATCTTCGAGCTCGGGGTCCAGGGGTACACGGGCCGCTTCGTGACGCGCGTCGGCCCGACGCCCGGGATCGCCGGCGGCACGGTCACGCCGCGCGACGGCCCGGACGGCGGCCTGCGCGACGAGCGCGTCGCCGTCACGGCCGTCCTCTACCCGCAGCCCTTCGGCTTCGAGGTCGAGTACACCTTCGGCCGCGGCCCCGAGCTCGACCGGGACCGGACGCGCCTCGAGGTGAACGAGCTCCAGGGCGGCTACGCGCTCGTGAACTTCAAGATCGAAACGCCCGTGGGCGTCATCCTGCCCTTCTACCGCTGGCAGTACTTCGACGGCGCCCGCAAGTTCGCCCGGAACGCGCCGCGCGTGAACCTGAACGAGAGCGACATCGGCGTCGAGTTCCAGCCGCTCAAGGAGCTCGAGATCGTCGTCCAGTACACCTACACGAAGACCCGGAGCGACACGAACACGGCGCCCTACGACGAGCTCCACGACGCGCATCGGGTCGGCTTCCAGGTGCAGTGGAACTACTGACCGGGCGCCGCGGGGCTCAGAACTCGAGCTGCGCCCGGATCAGGATCTCGTCCTGGAACCTCGAGTGCGGCCGCTCCGCGCGGGCCTGGTCGCCCGTGCGGACCCGGACGTAGTCCACCATGAGGCGGACGTTCTCGATCAGGTTCAGGTTGAGCCCGACCGTGAGCGCCTCCGCCTGGTTGCCGCGGACGATCACGGAGTTGGGCGCCGTGCCCGGCGTCGAGTCGGTGAGCGCGCCGTTCGAGAAGCGCCGTCCGCCTCGCGCGTCGCGGATGTCGATCCACTCGAGGCGGCACACGAGCTCGGCGCCGACCGTCCGGGCGTTGCGCTTCTTCTTCAGGTCCATGGAGAAGAGGTCCCAGCCCTTGAACGGGATGCCGTGCGGGCCGGGGTCCGTGGGGCCCCAGAAGAGCCACCCGACGGTGAGGGACGCGCCCTGCGTGATGAGCGGCGCGCCGTCCGTCCCGTCGGCGCCGATCCGCTCGCGCTCCTGCTGAGCCCACACGAACTGGCCGACGGCCCACACGGGGCCCGCGTAGTAGCTCGCGTCCACCTCGTACCCTTGCTCCCAGCCGCGGATGTTCACGGGTGCGAAGAACTCGAACTGGCCCGGCGTGCGGCCCGAGAAGCCCGGCACCGCGGGCGAGACCCGCGAGAAGCGGGCCGATGCGCCGAGGACGAGGCCGCGCGCCTCGGACTGGAGGCGCACCGTGACGAGCGGGTCGCCCGAGGTCACGTTGTTCGAGTCGAGGCGGTTCGAGGCGGAGACGTAGTAGGAGAGGATCCCTTCGCGGATCGAGCCGTACACCATGGCCCCCGGCCGGTAGTTCGGGGCGACCGCGGAGCCCGAGCCCTCGACCATGGCTCGCTCGACGCAGTCCAGGTACCGGCTGTCGGTCACGTTCTCGGCGCCGAAGGGAGCGCGGTAGTGGCCGACGCGGAGCCGCACGGCCTCGAACTGCTTCCACTCGAGCCAGCAGTCGCCGAACGGGATCTGCGAGCGCTGCGGGTCCGCCTCGAGGAAGAAGCCGAAGACGCCGAACGTGCCCTCGAAGCCGACGCGGGCGCGGCGGAGGACGAACTGCTCCTCGGGGAAGGGGTGCGGCGTGACCGCGTTCCTCCCCGCGTGCGGGAAGGCGCGGTAGTCGAGCTGGATGCGGACGCGCGGCCTGAGCTCGACCGGGACGCCGAGGACGGTGCCCCCGACGAAGAAGCCGCCGTCGTAGCCCCAGCGGAACGAGGTCGGGGGCTTCTCCTCGGCTGCCGGCAGCTTGCTCTCGGGCGGCAGGACCGGGTTTCGCTTGAGCTCGTCGAGCTCGCGCCGTTGCTCCTCGAGCTTCCGCTCGAGCTCTTCCAGGCGCTTGAGGTCCTCGGGGTGCTTCAAGTCCTGGGCGGCCGCCGGGGCGGCGGCCGTGAGCGCGAGCGCGAGGGCGGCGAGGAGTCGTCGCATGAGGCCCCCATGAAACCGTCTCGGGCCGGGCGGCGCAATGTAGCGAAGGCGGACGCGCTCAGATCGCGGCGCGGAGCGTCAGCGTGAAGCGCGAGCCCTTGCCGACGTCGCTCTCGACGGAGATCGAGCCGCCCTCCTGCTGGGCGATGTGCTTCACGATCGCGAGGCCGAGCCCCGTGCCGCCGCCCTCGCGCGAGCGGGACTTCTCGACGCGGTAGAAGCGCTCGAAGATCCGCGGCAGGTCGGCGCGCGGGATCCCGATCCCGGTGTCGGCGACGGTGAGGAGGACCTTGTCGCCCACCTTCCGCGCGACGACCGAGACCTCTCCCTGGTCGCTGTACTTGATCGCGTTCTCGACGAGGTTCCTCAGCGCGCGCTCGACGAGGTCCTGGTGACCGAGGACGAGCGGCACGTCGTCCGCCACGTCCTGCGTGAGCTTCATGCTCTTCTTGGCGACGACCTCCTCGAAGCCGGCGAGGACGCCGTCGATCGCGTCGCGGAGCGAGACCTTGCCCGCGGGACGCGTCTCCGCGCCCGCGTCGAGGCGGCCGAGCGTGAGGAGGTCCTCGACGAGCGCCTCGAGAGCCTTCACGTGGCGCGAGGCGATCCCGAGGAAGCGCGGGCCCTTCTCGGGGTCCTGGAGCGCGCCGTCCTGGAGCGTCTCGAGGAAGCCCTTCACGAGCGTGATCGGAGTGCGCAGCTCGTGCGAGACGTTCGCGACGAAGTCGCGGCGGAGCCGCTCGTAGTGGACCGCCTCGGTCACGTCGCGGAGGAGGAGCACCGCGCCGTCGCCGTCCTTGAGCGGCGTCACGCGCGCCTCGACCTCGCGCGGCGGGCCGCCCGCGAGGAAGACCTCGACCTGGCGCGTGACGGTCTTCCGCTCGGCGATCGCCTCGCGGACCGCGGTCACGATGTCGCCGTGGGGGACCGTGTCCACGAGGTCCTTGCCCACGGGGAAGGGCTCCGACGCTCCGAGGAGCCGCCGCGCGACGTCGTTCGAGAGGAGGAGCCTGAGGCGCGCGTCCACGGCGAGGAGACCCTCGCCCATGCCCGTGACGATCGTCGCGAGCTCGTTCCTCTCGTGCTCGATCGTGCGGACGCGGCGCTCGAGCTCGTTGGCCATGGAGTGCACCGAGCGCGCGAGGTCGCCGATCTCGTCGGCGCGGTCGCTCGCGCGCATCGGGTCCACCGGCCGGCCCGTGGCGACGGAGTGCGCGACGCGCGTGACCTCGGCGATGTCCCGGATGACGCTCAGGAGCGTGAAGCCGAGCGCGGCGAGGGCGAGGAGGCCGAGCGGCGCGGCGACGAGCGCGATCTCCTTGAGCGACGTCTTGAACTGGTCCTCGAGCACGCTCGCGGGGAGCGCGGCGCGGACGATGCCGAGCGCGGGCTGGTCCTCGTCGGCGCGGACGGCGACGTAGAACATGTCGCGCCCGAGCGTGTCGCTCCGCCGGTGGATCTGGCCCGAGCTCCGCTCGAGGGCCGCGACGATCTCGGGCCGCGAGGCGTGGTTGTCCATGCTCCTCGGGTCGTGGTCCGAGTCGCCGAGGACGACGCCCTTCCCGTCGGTGATCGTGAAGCGCGTGGCGAGCTCCCGCCCGAGCCGCTTCGCGAGCGCGTCGATCGTGGCCGTGTCGCGCGCCGCGATCGGGCCGCGGACGAGCTCGCGCATGAGGACCGCGTCCGTGCGGAGGCGCCACGTCGCGGCCTCCGTCGCCGCCTTGCGCCCGAGCGCGAGGGACGCGATCGCCGTCGTGACGAGGGGGAGGAGCGCGAGGACGACCGTCGCGGTGAGGAGGCTCCGGAAGAGCGGCGAGCGGAGGCCGGCGCCCCCCCCCCAACCCCCCCCCCCGGGGGGGGGGGGGAGTGCGCGGTGGAGTCAAGCGACGTCGCGGAAGCGGTAGCCGTACCCGCGGACGGTCTCGACCCAGTCGGCGGCGCCGTCGCCGAGCTTGCGGCGGATCGCCGCGATGTGCGCGTCGATCGCGCGGTCCGTGGCGAGGGCGTCCGAGCCGCGGACGCGCTCGAGGAGCTCGGCGCGCGTGTAGACGCGCCCCGGGTGCGAGGCGAGGAGGCGGAGCATGTCGAACTCGGTCGTCGTGAGCGGGACGACCCCTTCGCCGACGCGCACCTCGCGCCGCGTCGAGTCGATCTTGATCGGCCCGACGTTCACGACCGTCGCGGGCTCCTCCCGCCGCTCGGTGCGGCGGAGGACGGCCTTCACGCGCGCGATGAGCTCGCGCGGCGAGAACGGCTTCACGACGTAGTCGTCGGCGCCGAGCTCGAGGCCGACGACGCGGTCCGCCTCGCCGCCCTTCGCGGTGAGGAGGATGATCGGGATCGACTGCGTGCGCTGGTCGCCGCGGAGGCGCTTCAACACCTCGAGGCCGTCGAGCCCGGGCATCATGACGTCGAGGATGATCGCGCTCGGCGTCTCGCGCTTGGCGAGGTCGAGGGCCTTCTCGCCAGAGGTTGTCGTGACGACGCCGAAGCCGTCCTGCTCGAAGCCGTACTTCACGAGCTCGAGCATGTCCTTCTCGTCGTCCACCACGAGGACCTTCTTCACGGCGCCTTCTCCATCTTCGCCCGCTTCTCCTGCTCGCTCCGGATCTCGCGCGCCTCGGCGATGTTGGTCGCGTGGTCCGCCACGCGCTCGAGGTTGCGGGCGATGAGGATGAGCGACATCGCGCGCGAGATCGTGGTCGGGTCCTCCATCATGTAGGTGATCATCGTACGGAAGACGTCGTCGCGGAGGGAGTCCACCTCGTCGTCTTCCTCGATCACCTTGCGCGCGAGGGCGGCGTCGCCGCGGACGAAGGCGTCGAGCGCCTCGCGGAGCATCTTCATCGTCTTCTCGGCCATGAGCGGCGTCACCGCGGGCCGCTTGATCGGCGGCTCCGAGACGAGGCGCGTCGTGGACTGGGCGATGTTGACGGCCTGGTCGCAGACGCGCTCGACCTCGCCCGCGATCTTGATCGCCATGATCAGGAAGCGGAGGTCGGCGGCGACGGGCTGGCGGAGCGCGATGAGCGTGAGCACGTCGGTCTCGATCGCGACCTCGAGCGTGTTGACGCTCTTCTCGATCTCGAACACCTGGGGCAGCGTCGCGCCGTCGTGGCGGACGAGCGCCTCGACGGCCCGGTGGAGGGCCTTCTCCGCGAGGGAGCCCATCTCGAGGAGCCGCTCCTTCAGGAGCTTCAGCTCTCCGTCGAAGTGGCGATGCATCAGCCGAACCTCCCCGTCACGTAGTCCTCGGTCTTCTTCTCGCGCGGCTGCGTGAAGATCGTGGACGTGCTGTCCACCTCCACGAGGTTACCGTCCAGGAAGAACGCGGTACGGCCCGAGATGCGCGCCGCCTGCTGGAGGTTGTGCGTCACGACGACGATCGCGAAGGACTTCTTGAGCTCCTGGACGAGCTCCTCGATCTTGCCGGTCGAGATCGGGTCGAGCGAGGAGGCGGGCTCGTCCATGAGCAGCACCTCGGGCTCGGTCGCGATCGCGCGCGCGATGCAGAGGCGCTGCTGCTGTCCGCCCGAGAGCGCGAGCGCGCTCCGGTGGAGCGAGTCCTTCACCTCGTCCCAGAGCGCCGCCGCGCGGAGGGACTTCTCGACGATCGTCACGATCTCGCCGCGCGACTTGGTGCCCGCGATCTCGAGCCCGTAGGCGACGTTCTTCGCGATCGAGGTCGGGAACGGGTTCGGCCGCTGGAACACCATGCCGACCCGCCGCCGCAGGTCCACGAGGTCGCGCCCGGCGCCGTAGATCGACGCGCCGTCGAGGAGCAGCTCGCCCGAGTGCCGCACGTCCGGCAGCAGCTCGTGCATCCGGTTGATGG
>CAZYLP010000144.1:0-13399 GCA_964648345.1 uncultured Planctomycetota bacterium | reverse complement strand
CGTGAAGTCGTTGTCGGCGAGCGCGAGTCCGAGCGGGGCGAGGAGGAGTGCGGCCGCGGCGGCCAGCAGGGCGGCCGGGGGGAGCACCGCGGTGCCACGGAATGAGCGGTTCATGGCGCGGGAGTGTACCATTCGCGGGCATGTCGGACCTCGCCTGCGACCGCTGCGGCCGCTCGCTCCTCGCGTTCGAGGACGTCCGTTACAAGCTCGAGATGCGCGTCTACGCGGCCTACGACCCGCTCGAGCTCACCCGCAAGGAGCTCGAGGAGGGCGACCACGCGGCGGAGATCAAGCGCTTGATCGAGCTCGCGGAGAAGCGCGACGCGGAGGAGCTGGAGAACGAGGTCTTCAAGGTGTTCAACTTCGATCTCTGCCTGAGATGCCAGAGGGAATTCCTCAAGGATCCCCTGCCGAGACGCTCCTCTCCCGATTGATTTTTGCCACGGAGGACACAGAGGGCACAGAGGGTCGGCGACCGTCTCCGTCTCGCGAGGACGCGGACATTGCCCGACACGCCCTCTGTGCTCTCTGTGTCCTCTGTGGCGAAATCAGTCTTTCAGACCCCGCTCGATCTCGGCGACGAGCTGCTTCGCCGCCGCCGAGTTCATCTTGATGATCACCGGCCAGAAGCTCTGCGCCGTGTCCACGAGGACGAGCGTGATCCTCTGGTCCTCGACGGGCTCGCCGTTCCGCTCGGTGATGTACTTCGGCATGACCTTGATCGAGAGCTTCGGGAGCTCGAGCTTGTTCTCCTCGACCTCGTACTGCGTGGTGTAGAGGCACGTCTCCATCTCGGGGGTCGCGTCCTCGGCGACCTTCTCCTTCGAGCGAGCGTCGAGGGCGTCCTTCAGCATCGTGAGGAGGGCCTTCGCGGACTCGGGGGAGAGCTTGGCCGTGGCGGGGGTGGCCTCGACCCACTTCACCTTGAGGAGCACGTCCTTCTCGGCGCGCTCGCCCTTCCACGTCGAGCCCTGCTTGATGACGAGGACGCCGGTCTCGGGCGCCTTCGGGCTGAGGTCGATCGCGACGCTCGTCGTCGGCGGCGGGAAGATCGTGCCGATGAGCGCGGCCTCGAGGCCCGAGGGGTCGCCGGCCTCGTTCGAGAGGACGACGATGACGACGTCGTCCTCGACGTAGCGGGCGAACATGGAGGTGAAGCCGGCGACGCCGCCCGTGTGATAGACCTTCGTCGTTGCGCGGAACGTGCGCTCGAGGAAGCAGCCGAGGCCCGCGACGTCGATGACGGCCGTCGTCTGCTTCTTCTGCGCGTCCGCGGAGAGGACCTCGTTCGCGCGGAGCGAGCGGTCGAAGCGGAGGAGGTCCTCCGCCGTCGTGACGACGCCGCCCATGCCGCGGTAGCCCCAGCTCCAGCTCCACTCGGCGGCCGTCCGGTCGAGCTCGCTCTCGTGGAGGCGGACCGCGGCGCGCGCGCGGTCGAGCTTCTCGTCGTTCAGGAAGCCCGAGTCCTTCATGCCCGCGGGCGCGAAGATGTTCTCGCGGACGTACTCCTCGAACTTCTTGCCCGACGCCTTCTCGACGATCGCCGCGAGGAGCGCGTAGGCGGCGTTCGAGTACTCGAACTTCTCGCCCGGCTTGCCCGAGAGGGCCTGCTCGAACATGTAGGCGACGAACTCCTCGCGCGTCTCCTTGGCGTCGTAGGCGAGGCCGATGTCGGGCGACGTGCCGGACGTGTGGCTCAGGAGCTGGAGGAGGGTGATCCCCTTCTTGTCCTCCGGGACGCCCTCGAAGAACTTGCCGAGGCCGTCCGAGGTCGCGAGCTTGCCCTGGGCCTCGAGCTTCAGGATCGCGGCGGCGGTGAACATCTTGCTGACGGACGCGATCTCGTAGAGCGTGCGCGGGCCGTTCGGGCGCAGGTGGTAGTCCGCGTTCCCGTAGCCCTTCGAGAGGACGACCTCGCCGCCCTTCGCGACGAGGACCGTCCCCCAGAAGCCGCCCTTGGACGCGAGCTGGACGGTGTGGTCGAGCTTCGCGCCGAGCTCGCCCTTCACGACGGGCTCATCGCCCGCGAGGGCGCGGAGGGGAGCGAGGAGGAGGAGAGTCGAGAGCAAGAGGGCTCGGTTCATGGAGTCTCCCTGGGGAGGAGCACTCTAAGCGATGACGAGTGACGTGGAGGAGCGATCGCGACGCTGACGAACGCAGAGGCGCAGAGACGCAGAGACGCAGAGGAGTCTCGATGACCTCTCAGCGTCTCGGCGTCTCTGCGCCTCCGCGTTTCACGACGGGAGGATCGCTCCTCGACGCTCTTCAGTCGCAGAGGCTCCGCGCCCTCATGCTAGGATCCTCGCCCCCATGGGCCTCACGAAGCAGGTCGTCGAGTTCTGCGCCAACGTCATCACGACTCTCGGATACCCCGGGATCTTCATCCTGATGTTCTGCGAGTCCATGTACGTCCCCGTCCCTAGCTTCGCGGTCATGCCCTTCGTGGGCTTCGTCGCGGCCGAGGTCGCCGCCGGCAAGATGGCAGGGGGCCCCGAGTTCTGGCCCGGCGTGATCGTCGGCGTGCTCGGTGGCCTCGCGGGGTCGCTCTCGACCTACTACTTCGGCCGCTGGGCGGGGCCCGCGGGCGTGAGGAAGTGGGGCCGCTACGGCGGGCTCGTGCCCGACGACCTCGACAAGACGCACAGGCTCTTCGACCGCTGGGGCATGCCGACGGTCTTCATCGCGCGCTTCATCCCGGTCGTCCGTCACTTCATCTCGACGGTCGCCGGGATCGCGAACATGAGCCTCATCCCGTTCATCGCGATGACGACGGCGGGGGCATTCCTCTGGGACCTGTTCCTCGCGTGGGTGGGCTGGAAGACGCGCGCCGCCTATTACGACGTGATCCACCACTACCAGGGGCCGGTGGACGTGGTCGTGATCCTTCTCTTCGGGGGAGGCGCGGTTTACCTGTTCTTCAAGCTCCGGGCGCGCGTTCGCAGCGCGAAGGCCCACCCCGCGGATCTTGACGCTCCTTCGGCCTCACCCTAGAATCGCCCACTCGTTATCGGATAGAGAGCCAAAACTCCCGTGAGCAGGAAGAGCACGATCGCCGTCGGGCTGGCCGCGCCGTTGGCCCTCCTCCTAGCGGGTTGCTCGAGCGCCCCGATCATGGAGCCCGACACGGACTTCGTCGAGATGCGGCCGCTCATCTACGACTACGGCACGGTCTTCGACTGCGTCACCGAAGCGATCACCGAGGAAGGCCTCCCCGTCCACGAGGCCGACCGCGTGAAGGGCACGATCGAGACCAACTACCTGCCCGGGAAGCAGGACTCGCTCGCCATGACCCAGGTCGGGTCGCGCGTGCGGGCTCGCGTCGTGACGACGGGCCCCAAGGACTTCATCGTGCGCATGGCGGCGACGCGCCTCGAGCGCGACATCGCCCGCGACAACACGCCCGGCGAGTGGCGGTACGTCGGCCGCGACGAGGAGCTCCTCGAGAAGCTCAAGAAGCGCTTCGACAAGCAGGTGGACAAGCGATACAAGGCCGCGTCCGACAACAAGGGCGGTTAGGGCGACCGGAGGGAGCACCGCGGTGCGTGACACACCTACGCAGTGTGATGCAGGGAGAACGCCTCCATGCTGAGCGTCCGTGACCTGAGAAAACGATACGGGGACCTGGTCGCCCTGGACGGGGTCTCGTTCGAGGTCCAGAAGGGCGACGTCCTCGGCTTCCTCGGCCAGAACGGCGCGGGGAAGTCGACGACGATGAAGATCGTCACCGGCTTCATCCCGCCGTCGGGCGGGACGGCGGTCGTCGACGGCTTCGACGTCGTGAAGAGCTCGCTCGAAGCGCGCCGGCGGATCGGCTACCTCCCCGAGGCGACGCCGCTCTACGTCGAGATGCGCGTGGGCGAGTACCTCGAGTACCGCGCCCGCCTGAAGGGCGTCGCGCGCCGCGACCTCAAGAAGCGGGTCGACTACGCGGTGGAGAAGCTCAAGCTCCAGGACCGCGTCCGCCAGCTCATCGGCACCCTCTCGAAGGGTTACCGCCAGCGCGTCGGGATCGCCGATGCGATCGTCGCCGACCCGAAGCTCCTGATCCTCGACGAGCCGACGATCGGCCTCGACCCGAACCAGATCCGCGAGGTGCGCCAGCTCATCAAGGAGCTGGGCGAGCACCACACGATCATCTTCTCGACGCACATCCTCGTCGAGGTCGAGATGGTGTGCTCGCGGGTCGTGATCATCGACCGCGGCCGCTCCGTGGCCCAGGGCACGGTGCGGAGCCTCGTCGAGCAGTACCAGGGCAACACGCTCGCCCTCTCGCTCCGCGCGAAGGACGCGACGCTCGACGAGGTGACCCGCGCGCTCATGTCGGTCCCCGGCATCAAGAACGCCAAGGAGCAGCCGGGCGAGGCGGCGAGCGAGGTCATCCGGTTCAGCCTCGAGGCCGAGGTGGACGGCGACCGCGAGGCGGCGCTCCGCGCGGCCGCCGAGCGCGTCTCCGCCCGCGTGGCCGAGAAGGGCTGGGCCATGCGCGAGCTCGTGCCGGAGAAGACGACGCTCGAGAACGTCTTCGTCGAGCTCACGATGCGCGAGCGCGCGGAAGCGCCGCGCCCGGCCGAGCGCCCGGCGCTCGTCGCGGCGGCCGCCGTCGCGGCGCCGCCGGCCGAGCCGGCCTCGCCGTCGCCGTCGCCGTCGCCGAGCGAGCAGACGGCGCTGCTCCCGCGGATCCCACCGGCGGAGTCGCCGCCGTCGAGCACGAGCACGAGCACGAGCACGAGTGACGGAGGAACGTCATGAGCGACCAGCCCGTCGAAGGCGGCGCGCCCCGGCCCCGTGACCTCGACGAGCTCTCGGGCTCGGTCGACTGGGGCTCCCTCTTCCCGCGGACGTTCGGCGAGATCCTCATGGACGTGATCAAGCTGAGCGTGTTCGCGCTCCTGATCATGAACGGCTGGGCGATCGCGCACCACTGCGCCGTGACGACGAACATCGCGGTCGGCGGCTGGGTCGCGGGCCTGCTCGTGACGCTCGCGTGGAAGTCGTACGTCGCCGTCGCGGAGGCGTTCGGCACGCGTGTCGTCGGCGTCGCCTACCTCGTCCTCGGCGTGGGGGCGTGCGTCGCGGTCCTCAAGTACGCCGCGTCGGGCGAGTCCGCCGAGACATCGAGCCAGCTCCGCTCGGTGATCCAGCTCCTCGGGTTCGCGTGCCTCTACCCGGCCGGGCTCGGCCTCGTCGCCATGATCAAGGGCGACGGCGTGGACACGTTCAACCCGGTCGGGCTCCCGCTCAACCCGCGGTGGTTCTCGACGCTCTGGGTCCTCTTCTCGAAGGAGGTGAGGACGTTCTTCACGACGGGCGTGCCTTACATCATCATCCTCGCCTTCTCGTCGCTGAACGGCCTCCTGTTCCACCTCCTGGTGATCTACTACACGCGTCCGGGCTCGGGCGACCTCCCGAACCCGAGCGAGCTCCTCGCGTCGAACGGCTTCACCATGGTCGGGCTCTGGTTCATCTGGCCCGCGATCACCATGCGCCTCATCGCCGAGGAGAAGCGCCAGGGCACGCTCGAGACGCTGCTCACGGTCCCCGTGACGGACGTGCAGGTCATCCTCTCGAAGTACCTCGCCGCGATGGCGTTCTTCGCGATCAACCTGCTCCCGTTCCTCGGTTACCACTTCGTCCTGGCCCAGTACGCGCGCGACTGGGACTGGGGCCCGATCTTCACGGAGTTCCTCGGCCTGTTCCTCTGGGGCTCCTCCGCGCTCTCGATCGGCCTGTTCTACTCGACGCTCACGGACAGCCAGCTCGTCGCGTTCATCCTCGGCGCCTTCACGAACATCAGCCTCTGGTTCGTGTCGGCCGTCGAGGGGTTCACCGCGGAGGACCAGAGGATCCTCGGGTTCATCAACCTGAAGGCGGTCGTCCACTACGTCTCCGTGAACGGCCACTACAACCAGTTCGTGAAGGGCGTCGTGAACACCCAGTCCGTGTTCTTCTTCGTGAGCTTCACGGGTCTGGCGCTCTTCGCATCGATCCGCGGCCTCGAGGCCCAGAGGTGGAAGTGACATGACCACCGATCCGACCAGCTCCGCCCCGTCACCCGTGGCGGACTCGCCGCCGACGCCGGCCAGCGAGCGGGACTCCGAGGGGCTCTTCCTCATCTCGCTCGGCTCCGGGCTCCTCGGCGCGTTCCTGCTCCTCGTCGCGGCGCTCATGTACATCACGGCCTCGTACGCCGAGCTCGCGGGCGGCGGCTCCTGGCTCATCGACAAGCGGCAGTGGTTCCTCGCCGCGGGGACGGGCCTCTTCGTCCTCGGCGTCGGGCTCCAGGCGAACAACATCTGGGAGCTCCTCTACCGCCGGCGCTCGCTCTTCGCGCTCAACGTCATCCTCATGAGCGTCCTCGCGATCGCGCTCACGGTCCTCGTCGACTACGTGACCCACCGCCACTTCCACGAGTTCGACTGGACCCGCCAGGGCGTCTTCACGATCTCGGACGAGTCCGTGCAGGTCGCGAAGAACCTCGACCGCGACCTCCGCGTGTGGGTCATCTTCCGCGAGGGCGGCGACGCCGAGCTCGTGCGCAAGCTCGTGGACCACTACCGCTCGAAGAACCCGCGCATCGAGGTGAAGGTCCTCGACCCGGTCCTCGACCGCGACCAGCTCCGCGACGCGATCCGCGAGCTCGGCCTCGAGGCCCGGAGCTTCGACGACGTCGAGGGCGTCGTCGTCCAGGTGGGCACGTTCGAGAAGAACGAGAGCGGCGCGGGCACGTGGAAGACGGACCGCTCGAAGCGCCTCTCGAAGACCGACTTCTTCGACCCCGGCTTCGACCCGGCGACGGGCCAGCGCGGCCGCAAGAAGTTCAAGGGCGAGCAGGCGTTCACGAACGCCCTCCTCGAGGTCACGAACGAGAAGAAGCCGAAGATCTACTTCATCCAGGGCCACAAAGAGCTCGAGATGGAAGGCCGCAACCCGGGCGACGACGGCCAGTGCGGCACCCTCGTGAAGCAGCTCCGCGCGAAGAACTACGAGGTCGCCCCGCTCCACATCATGGAGCGGCCGCAGAAGGACATCCCCGAGGACGCGACCGTCGTCGTCCTCCCCGGTCCGTCGCAGGCGTTCGACCAGGTCGAGGTCGCCGCGCTCGACAAGTTCATCCGCGAGGGTGGGCGGGTCCTCGCGCTCCTCGAGGCGTCGATCAAGGCCGCCGAGAACCAGCCGCCCGAGTTCAGGCGGCTCGGCGTCGAGGAGCTCTTCAAGAAGTACGGCGTCGATGTCACGAAGTCGCTCGTGATCACGATCAAGCGCACGTTCTTCAGTCAGACCCAGTTCGAGGACAGCCCGGCGCAGGGCGCCTACGTGAACCAGTTCGACGCGAGCTCGAAGATCACGAAGCCGCTCGTCGGCTCGCGCATGGTCCTCCCGGGCGCACGCGTCGTGAAGGCGATCGCCGAGCAGCCTCACGACGACCCGCACGGCGGCCCGAAGCACGAGAAGCGGAGCGCCGTCGAGATCCTCAAGACGATCCCCGCGTCGATCATGCTCACCGACCTCGAGAAAAGAGACGTGGGCTCGGAAGAACGGAAGTCGCTCCCGGTCGCCGTCGCCGTCGAGGAGAAGCTCGAGCCGAAGCCGGGCGAGAAGGAGAAGACCCTCCGCCTCGTCGTCGTCGGCGACGCGGTCTTCGCCTCGAACTTCGCGCTCGAGCAGGGCCCGAACGAGGCGTTCCTGCTCAACGCGTTCGCCTGGCTCGTCGGCCAGGAGCGCTTCACGAAGGAGCCCGTGAGGGAGGGCGACTATCACCTCGACATCCCGGCCGAGGTGAGCTTCATGTACCGCCTGCTCGCGTGCCCGGGTATCCCCTTCCTCACGATCCTCGTGGGGATCACGGTCTGGATCGTCCGCCGGAGGTAGAGAGCCGTGAACTGGAAGACGACGCTCGTCCTTCTGATCCTCGTCGCCGCGATGGGCTCGTGGGTCTACTTCGGAGAGAGCAAGCTCGAGGACACGAACACGCTCAAGAAGGAGCGCGGGCGGCTCATCCCCAAGTTCAAGATCGACGACGTGACGAAGATCACGGTCAAGCGCGGGAAGGGCCTCGCCGAGGAGATCGTCCTCGCGAAGGACGGCGCGGCCTGGAAGATGGAGAAGCCCTCGGCCGACAAGGCCGACGAGGGCAAGGTCCGCGAGCTCCTCGCCCCGCTCGAGTTCCTCGAGCCCGACGTGAAGAAGGAGGGCGACGAGGCGAAGAAGGTCGCCTTCGGCGACGTCGAGCAGCGCCTCGAGGTCTCGCGCCCGCAGGACAAGGGCGGCGACTTCGTCATCGAGATCGGCGGCGCGCTCACGACGGGCGAGCGCTACTGCCGCGTCGGGAGCAAGGCCGACGTCGTCTACGTGATCAAGAAGGAGCTCCCGGAGCGCCTCGCGTGGGACACGTTCGACCTCCGCTCGAAGGAGATCTTCACGCTCGGGACGACCGAGGTGCAGCGCTTCCAGGCGCGCACGCCGAGCGGCGAGCAGGGCCCGGCCGCGGGCTCGCGCCTCCTCGAGGTCGTCCGCGCGAAGGACGCCTCCTGGCGCCTCGGCGCCGCGGACGGGGAGATCGCGGAGACGAAGAAGATCACGGACGCGCTCGACAAGTTGAAGGGCTTGAAGCCCAAGGGCCTCGTCTCCGACGCCCCGACGGACGCGGAGGCGGCGACGTGGGGTCTCGCGCCGTCGGCCGACCACGAGATCACGGTCGCCGACTCGGCGGACAAGCCGACGAAGACGGAGACGCTCCTCATCGGGAAGAAGGTCGACCCGGCGAAGGACGAGCGCTACGCCAAGCTCGCCGGCAAGAAGACCGTCTACAAGCTCGACGCCTCGGAGCTCCTCCGCGACGTCTCGAAGGACCCGGTCTCCTTCCGCTCGGACACGCTCGTCCCGCTCTCCGGCGGCACCGAGGCGGCGACGCAGCTCTCCGCGAAGTGGAAGACCGGGAAGGAGTGGCGGGTCGCGCGGAAGGAGACCGACTGGAGCTTCGAGCTCCCCTCGAAGGCGAAGGCCGACAACGACGCCGTGAAGGCGCTCATGAAGGGGATCTCCGAGCTCAAGATCTCGACGCGCGAGGAGGGGACCGACCCCGCCAAGTTCGGCCTCGCCGAGCCCGCCTTCACGTTCACGGTCGTCGAGGCCGAGACGCCGCGCACGATCCAGGTCGGCAACGAGAGCTCGGGCGTCTACTTCGTGCGGCGCGCGGGCGAGTCGCGGATCTACTCCGTGAAGCTCGGCGAGCTCGCGACGAAGCTCGAGGGCGCGGCCGTCGGCGCGCGCTCGAAGCAGCTGTTCAAGGCCTCCTACTGGGAGATGGTCGCCTTCAAGCTCGCGGCCGCGGACGGGAAGACCGAGCTCGCGGGCGAGAAGAAGGGGAACGACTGGAACGTCGAGGGCTACCCGAAGCCCGAGGACGTGGACTCGACCAAGCTCTCCGCGGCCTTCCAGCCGCTCGAGGTCCTGAACGCCGAGGCGCTCGTCGCCGAGGTGACGAGCGAGTCCCTCGTCCAGTACGGCCTCGACAAGCCGCGCACGCTCTCGTGCACGGTCGAGAGCTGGGAGACGAACACCAACGCGAAGAAGAAGGAGGAGCGGACGCTCCTCATCGGGCGCCGCGAGGGCGACGCCGTCTACGCCATGGAGAAGGGCGGGACGGTCGTCGGCAAGGTGAAGGCCGAGTTCCTCGACCTCCTCGCGCGCGGCTTCAAGAAGGGGAAGCAGCTCTTCGAGCACACGCAGATCCAGGCGTTCTCGGTCGTCGTGAAGGACGGCGACAAGGAGGTCGCCCGCCTCGAGAAGAAGAAGGAGAAGGAGGGCGCGATCGACGAGTGGTTCCTCGGGGACAAGAAGGTCGTCTCCGCCGAGTTCCAGAAGGTCCTCGTCGCGCTCGAACGCCTCGAGGGCACCTCGGTCGAGGAGGCGAAGGACGACGTGAAGAAGGCGAAGGGCCTCCTCCCCCCGAAGCGCACGATCACCATCCAGACGAAGCCCCAGTGGGGCGAGAAGAAGGACGAGGTCACGACGAAGGTGCTCCTCGTCGGCGAGAAGAACGGGGAGCACGACGTCTGGGCCATGGAGGCTTCGGGAGCGGAGCTGGGGTCGATCTACGACGGGCCCGTCCTCAAGCTCGATGCGTTCCTCGCGAACCCGCCTTACGTGAAGGAAGAGCCGAAGAAGGACGGCACGGCGCCGGTCGTGACGCCGACCACTCCAAACAAGTAGGGACGTGGAGGAGCACTCCTCTAGGTCCGGATCTCCGCGTTCTTCAGCATCGCGTGGAGCGCCCTCGCCGAATAGAACGCCCGGATCACCACGACCTGAGCGAGCACGAGCGGCTCGCCCTCGGGCAGCACTCTCGGCGTGCTCCGGACGATCCTCTCCATCGAGATCTCGGTCCCGTTCGTCGAGCCGTGGTCCTCGACCATCCACGTGCCCTCGACGTTCGAGAGCGTCGCGTGCTTCTTCGAGACGCTCGGGTTCGGGCACGTGATGTCGCAGCTCGCATCGCGGCCCAGCTTCACATCCGCCCAGACGCCGGGCTTGATCGGGATGAGCCACGCGACGCGGGCCAGCGGATGGAGCATGGGGGGCGGCGCCGGGAGCTGCACCTTCACCTTCGTCGTCGTGTCCCTGAGCGTCGACGGCATGGCCGCGACCGGCTCGATGATGAGAGCCGGATTCGGACGGAGCTCCCCGAACTCCTCGTCGGAGAGGCTACGGATCTCCCGTTGGATCGCCCCGATCTCGTAGAAGCGCATCTCCCCCTCGTAGGAGACCGCCCCGCCTTCCTTCGCCTACCCGGGGTGGAGATTAGCCAGGCCCCCAGGTCGATCTCAAGGAAACTTGACGGGCGGGGGCCAGGGGGCGGAGCCACTGGGGGCGAAGCCCCCCAGACGTCGTGCTTCCAAAGCCCGGCGCTGCCATGATCTTCCTCGTGTCGGTCACCAAGTCGAAGATGCCGATCCTCACGACCGGGCAGGTGCTCAAGGTCAGCTTCTCGCGAGGCGGGCCCTTCGAGGTGACCGTGGTCCGGCCGCTCGGCCCGACCAAGACCGTGTACCTCGGCCGCCGCGTCGGCACGGAGGAGCCGTTCGTCCTCAAGCTCCCGCGCGGACGCCCCGGCATCGAGGACCGCATCGAGCGCGAGATCACGGCGCAGTTCGACCATCCGAACCTCATCCGCCTCGTCGGCACCGCGGTCGTCGAGGGGCGCACGATCCTCGTGTTGCCGAAGCTCGCGCCGAACCCGCTCCTCCTCCTCAACGAGCGGCAGATCCGCTCGCGGATCGCGAACGACCCGGGCACGAAGTACTACCCCGTGCCGCCCACGGTCGCGATCGAGCTCCTCGCCGAGCTCCTCCGCGGCCTCGAGAAGCTCCACGCGGCCGGCTTCGCGCACAACGACATCAAGATCTCGAACCTGCTCGTGGACGCCGGGAAGGAGTTCACCGGAGTCCGCTCTCTCGAAGCGTGCGCGCGCGGGCAGTACCGCGGCGTCATCATCGACCTCGGCGCGGCGCGCTCGCTCGCCTTCCTCGAGGACGCGCGCCGCGGGTCGATCGACACGGACTTCGTGCCGCCGCAGCTGACCCCGGCCTATGCATCGCCCGAGGTCCTCACCACCGAGGCCCGGCCGGCGTTCGGGCCGCCCGCCGACATCTACGCGGCCGGCCTCACGGCCTACGCGCTCTACACCGGCCACTACCCCTACGACCACCTCGACCCGCCGCCGACGTTCGCGGACTTCGGCGAGGTCGCGGCGCTCAAGTCCCGCGAGCGGAAGAACGAGCTCGCGCCGATCGACCTGAACGCGATCGAGTACGCGCCGTGGCACGACGTGGACATCACGTCGCGCGAGACGACGCGCGAGGCGCTCGAGTCGCCGTTCCGCGACCTCATCCGCCGCATGGTCGCGGCCGACCCCTCGAAGCGGCCGACCGCCGCGAAGGCGCTCGCCGAGCTCGAGTGGATCTTCCAGCTCGACACGCGCCGCGGCCGCGGGTTCGTGACCCCGTGCAAGACGATCCGCCTCAAGCCGGACAACCGCCTCATCGAGGCGATCGCCCGGTACAACGAGGACCGCAACCCGTCCGCCGTCTACGACCAGCAGCGCATGACGCAGCACCTCTCCTCGTCGCCCTGGCCGACGACGATCCAGGAGGGGACGCGCGAGCCCACGACCTCGACGCCGCCCGAGGACCCGTCCGCCGAGCGCGCGTGGAGCCGTCAGGCCGCTCCGTCGGGCGAGATCTCGAACGAGGAGCTCCTCCGCTACGCCCTCCGCGCCGTCGAGGGCCTCGTGACGGCGAGCGAGCCGGCGCCGGCGCCGCCGCCCCCGCCGCCGCCCGAGGTCCAGCAGAACGTCGAGTACGAGGCGCTCCTCAAGGTCATCGGCGCCGCGCTCGGGAGCGGGATCCCCGCGCCCGCGCCGCCGCCGCCGCCCGCGCCCGAGCCCGCCTACGCCGGTCTCGGCGACCTCCTCGCGTGGCACCGCGGGGAGGCGGACGCCGGCCTCTCGCCGCTCGAGGGGATCCCGCTCCTCGAGCAGATCCCTCGGCAGCCGGAGCCCGCCTACGCGCCGCCGCAGGTCCCCGCGCCCGCGCCCGCGGCGCCCGACCTCCCCGAGCTCCGCGAGATGAAGAAGGCGGAGCTCTTCACGGTCCGCGACGTGTGGATCGCCGCGGCGCTCTCGCGCTCCGGCCTCCTCGGCCCCGAGCAGATCGCGGAGGCGCTCGGCCTCCACGTCACGCTCAAGCGTCCGTTCGCGGCGATCCTCCGCGAGCGCTACCTCAACACCGAGGTCGTCGAGGCTCTCCGCGTCCTCGCGCGAGCTCTCGCAAAACAGCCTCACGAGATCTGATCGCGCGTCACGTACGTCGCGGGACGTCGTCCGGCGGACGTCGGCGAGGCAAACCATCTCATCGAGAGTGCCGATGTGGCGCGCTCATGGGGCAAGATGGTCCTCATACGACTCTTACGAAAAACTGTGCAAGACGGTGACGAGGTTGCTCGTCCTAGGACCGACACGAGAGGCGGCCTCCGAAAGAGTCGGAGTCCGTCGTGTCGGGAGTGCAGGTCAATGGCTAGTAAGAAGAACCTCAAGAATCAGGTCCGCGCGCTCGAGGCTCTCGCGGGTCTCACCGAGCTCGACGAGACGGCGGCGCAGGGCGTGAACGGCGGGCTCAAGCTCGCGCCCGTGAAGCCGGCGCCCAAGATCAAGAAGGGCACCGGAGCGATCGCGGTTCGCCGCGGGACGGGCGCGATCCCGTCGATCATCGGCGGCACGGGTGCGCTGCGCATCAAGGGCACCGGCGCCATCGCCAAGCCGTGGCCGGGGGCCTGATCTAGCGGGGCGTAGGGGGCGCAGCCCCCGCCGCAGCGGCACCGCGCCGTTTGCGGTGCCGCGAGG
>CAZYLP010000143.1:0-13418 GCA_964648345.1 uncultured Planctomycetota bacterium | reverse complement strand
CTCCGACGCCGTGGGCGGCCTCGTCTGCGTCGCCGCCTCCGTCGATGCGGCTCAGGCCGCCGCCACGCTCGCCGAGTGCGACGCCGATGCCGCGGCCGTGATCGACGAACGGGGCCGCGCGGCCGGCGTCTTCACGCGCGCGGCCGCCGAGCGCGCCGCGGGCGGGCCGGTCGCCTCGATCGCCGTCGAGGCGCCGGCCGTCCGCGAGGACGCCGCGGTGAGCGAGGCCCTCGCGCTCCTCGAGCCCGGGGGAGCACGGACGCTGGCCGTCATCGACGCGCTGGCGGCGCGGGCCCTGGGGGCGATCGCTGCCGAGCGGATCGAGCGAGCGCAACGCACTCCGCGAGCCGAAGCTCGCGGTAGAATGTCGCCCCCGGAGGGTTCGAGAGGGCCCATCCGCGAGATCCGGAGAGACGAACGATGACCGCCCTGGCCCCCGAGGGCTCCGGCTCCCTCATGCACGAGTTCGACGTGACGGAGACCGAGATCGAGTCGCGCAAGGCGTTCCTCGAGTTCGGACCCGACGACGAGGCCAAGCTCCGCTCGCTTCGCCCGCTGGCCCAGCGCTACGCCGGTCCGGTGATCGATGAGCTCTACGGGCTCTTCCTCCGACACGACGCGACGAAGGCCTTCTTCAAGGACCCGAAGACGCTCGAGCGGGTGAAGCAGCTCCAGAAGGAGTACTTCGTCGGCCTCACCGAGGGCGACTACGGCAAGGCCTACGTCGAGCGGCGGCTCAAGATCGGCTCGGTCCACGAGCGCATCAAGCTCGTCACGAAGTACTACCTCGGCGCCTACTCGCTCTACCTGCGCTCCGTCTCGAAGCGGATCTTCGCCGAGCACGCCAAGGAACCGGAGAAGGCGCTCGACCTCATCGCGTCCCTCTACAAGATCATCTTCCTCGACATGGGACTCGCGATCGACACCTACATCGCGCAGCGCGAGAAGATCATCCGCGCCCAGCAAGAGGAGATCCGCGAGCTCTCGACGCCGGTCCTCCGCCTCCGCGACCGGCTCCTCGTCGTCCCGATCATCGGGATGATGGACTCGGCGCGCGCCTACCAGCTCACGGACCAGGTCCTCCGCTCGATCCGGCAGCACCGGGCGAAGGTCGTCGTCCTCGACATCACGGGCGTCCCGACGGTGGACTCGGCGGTCGCGAACCACCTCATCCAGACGGTGCAGGCGTCGCGCCTCCTCGGCGCGCGCTCGATCGTGACGGGGATCTCACCCGAGATCGCGCAGACGCTCGTCCGCATCGGGATCGACGGGGCGAAGCTCCACACGGTGGGCGACCTCCAGGAGGGCGTCGCCGAGGCCAACCGCATCCTGGACGGGAAGTGACCGTGAAGATCCCCGTCCTCAAGCAAGGTAACGTCCTGATCGCCTCGATCCAGGAGGCGGCGACGGACAGCGACCTCCAGGCGCTCCTCCACGAGCTCGTGACGCGCGTCGGCGAGCACCGCTCGAGGGGGGTCATCGTCGACGTGACCGTCCTCGACGTCATGGACTCGTTCGCGGCGCGCATGCTCCGCGACATCGCGCACGCCGTCCGCCTCCGCGGCGCCGAGACCGTGATCGTCGGGATCCAGCCCGACGCGGCCTTCACGATGGTCCGGCTCGGCATGACGCTCGAGGGCGTCGAGACCGCGCTCGACCTCGAGGAGGGGCTCGCGTGGCTCCAGTCGCGCGGCCGCCCGGAGCGCGAGCGGTGACGGACGCGCCCTTCGAGTCGAGGATCAAGGTCTCGTCCGACGGGGACGTCGTCCTCGCGCGGCAGACGGGCCGGACCGTGGCGGCGAAGCTCGGCTTCACGGGGAGCGACCCCATGTTCGTGGCGACGGCGATCTCGGAGATCGCCCGCAACCTGATCGTCCACGCGCACGGGGGCGAGATCCTCATCAGGACCATCGACAGGGACGGCCGCTCGGGTGTGGAGATCGTCGCGACGGACGACGGGCCCGGGATCGCCGACATCGACCGGGCCATGCAGGAAGGCTTCTCGACGGTCAATAGCCTCGGACTCGGCCTGCCCGGAGCGCGGCGGCTCATGGACGAGTTCGAGATCACGTCCGCGGACGGGCAGGGCACGCGGATCGTCATGAGGAAGTGGTCCAAGGCCAGTGCGAGTCGCGTCCGGTCACGTCTCACCCTGGGCTGAGTGGGCCTGGGCGTCGAAGCCCCTCCCGGGGGAGCCGGAGGCCGCGGATCGCGCGACGGTCGTCGCGCGTCCCGAAGGCCTCGTGGCCGGCGTCGTGGACGGGCTGGGCCACGGCCCCCCCGCCGTCGCGGCCGCGAACAAGGCCATCGCCGCGATCGAAGCGCACGCGACGGCGCCGCTCATGGAGATCGTCGCGGCCTGTCACGCGGCGCTCGTGGGGACGCGCGGCGCGGTGCTCACGCTCGCGGTCGTGGACGGCCCGCGCGCGGCGCTCGCGTGGGCCGGCGTGGGTGACGTGGAGGGCATCGTCCACCACGCGGACGGGCGCCCCCGGGAAGCGCTGTTCCTCGTGCCGGGCGTCATCGGGGACCGCCTCCCGCGCCTGCGGTCGAGCGCCGTCTCGCTCGGGTCCGGCGACCTCGTCGTGCTCGCGACCGACGGGATCCGCCGGACGTTCGCCGACGACCTGAACGCTCCGCGGGCCACCGTCGGACACGCAGAGGACATTTTGTCACACCATGCCCGGGGCACCGATGATGCGCTCGTGCTCGTGGTGAGGTATTCTCCGTCGGCCTGACCGAAATGTTGCACGAGCTGACCGACGCCTACGTAACCGCCCTCAGGGGCTATCTCGAGGGCCAGGGCGAGGCTGCCCTCCTCAAGGCGTACGAGATCGGACGGTCGGCGGTCGCCGCGAAGATGTCCGTGCTCGAGATGAGCACCGTCCACCAGGTCGCGCTCGTCCGCACGCTCCTCGAGCGACTCCCCGCCGCCGAGCGGACCCGGATCGAGGAGGCCGCCGCGAGCTTCTCCGCGGAGTCGCTCCTCCCCTTCGAGCTCACCGTGCGGGGCGCCTACGAGGCGAACGCCGTCCTCCAGCAGCTCACCGAGACGCTCGCGGAGAAGAACGCCGAGATCCACCGGCAGCTCGACGATCTGCGCGTCCTCGAGTCGCTCAAGGACGACCTCATGTCGCTCATCGTCCACGACCTGAGGAACCCGCTCGCCGGCATGATGTCGTGCCTCGAGCTCCTCAAGCCCGCGCCGGGCTCGAAGGAGTACGAGCCGACGCTCGAGATCGTGACCCTCGCCCGCGAGGGGGCGCGGAAGCTCTCCGAGCTCCTCGAGGACCTCCTCGAGGTCCGGCGCCTCGAGAGCGGAGAGGTCCAGATCCGCCGCGAGCTCGTCTCGCTCGACGAGCTCCTCCGCGACGGCGTGGCCACGCTCGCGCCCACCGCGCGGCTCGAGGAGGTCCCGATCGAGGTCGAGCCCGTGGCCCCCGCCATCTCGATCGAGGCCGACCGCAAGCTCCTCCGCCGCGTCGTCGAGAACCTCGTCTCGAACGCGCTCAAGTTCTCTCGCCGCGGCGTCGCCGTCGTCGTCGCCGCCCGCGCCGACGGCGGCCGGGTCGTCATCGAGGTCAAGGACCGCGGCCCGGGCGTCGCGGCCGAGCTCGGCGAGCGGCTCTTCCAGAAGTTCGGGTCCGTCGAGGCGAAGACGCGGGGGACCCGGCGCGGCTTCGGTCTGGGCCTCTACTTCGTGAAGCTCGTCGCGACGGCCCACGACGGGACCGTCGAGGTGGAGCCCCGCGACGGCGGGGGCACGGTCTTCAGGGTCGTGCTGCCGCTCCGCTCCGGCGCCTGATCAGGTTCGTCGAGACCCTAGACGCCGCCGCCGACGTTCCGCTTGACGAGGAGCGGGCACGGCGCGTGACGGATCACCTGCTCCGCGACCGAGCCGAAGGCCCAGCGCGCGGCGCCGCTCCGGCCGTGCGTCGTCATGGCGATGAGGTCCGCCTTCTCCTCCTCCGCCTTCTGCACGATCGCCCACGCCGGCGAGCCGACCTCGGTCGCCGTCGTGACGCGGATGCCGGGGAGCTTCTTCGCCTGCTCGTCGAGGACCTTCTTCGCGTCGGCGCCCGTCAGGTGCTCGAAGGAGACCGGATACTCGAGCGCGGCCGGCACCTCGATCACGTAGAGGAGCGTCACCTCGGAATCGTAGAGGCGGGCGATCTCGGCGACGAGCGGGAGGACCTCGGCCGAGCGCTCGGAGAGGTCGAGCGGCACGACGATCCGCGCGAAGCGCCGCTCGTCGCGCTCGCCGAGGGCGAACGGATTCGCGACGAGGAGCGGGACCTTCGACGCGCGGAGGACGCGCTCGGTGGTGCTGCCGCGCACCCACCGCGCGAGGCCGGTGCGGCCGTGCGTGGCCATGGCGATGAGCGACGCGCGGTTCTCCTCGGCGAACGACAGGAGCCGCTCGGCGGGCGGTCCGACGAGGACCTCGGACGAGACGTTCGCGCCTTGAGAGCGCAGCTCCTTCGCGAGCCGCTCGAGCTTCGCGCGCGTCTCGTCGAGGAGGTCGCCGCCGGAGGCGTCCCGCACCTCGGGGGACACGACGCGGACGAGCGTGACCGCGCTGTCCTTCCGGACGAGGATCCGCTTCAGCTGCGAGACGATGCGCTCCGAGAGCTCGGAGCCGTCGAGCGGGACGACGATCCGTTCGAGGCTCACGGCGTCCTCCCGGCCGCCTCGCGGCTCGAGGCGATCCAGCGCGCGAGGTCGAGCGAGGTGATGATGCCGACGACCTTCCCCGAGCGCGCGACGACGGGCGCCCTGTGGATCCGGCGCTCCGACATGACGCCGGCCGCGGCCGCGATCGTCGTCTCCTCGGAGACCGTGACCGGCTCCGGCGTCATGAGGTCGCGCGCGGTCAGGCCGTCGAGCGGCATTTCTCCGGCGCGCGCCTCGACGATGTCCGTCTTCGAGACCATGCCGACGACGCGGCCCTCGGCGTCCACGACGGGGACCCCGCCAATCTTCCACTCGACGAAGAGCAGGACGAGCTCGTCGAGCGAGGCGTCCTGCCGTACGCAGACCGGGTCGCTCATGATCGCGCCCACGGGGGTCGTCGCGGCGCAGCCGCCGTGCGGCCCCGGCGCCTTCGCGGTCGCCTCGCCTTCGAGGGCGCAGCTCACGACGAAGCCCGCGTCGCCCGGGGCGAACGAGTAGCCGCGGAACCGCGCGCACGCGAGGCACTCGCGGAAGGCGGGCCAGGCCTCCATGACGGGGCACTCGACGATGAGCTCGTCCTTCACGGAGCGGTCGGCGCCGAGCACGCGGCGCGACCGGACGCGGCGCGGGAGGCTCGTCGGCAGAGCGGGGGCGGGGGCCGCGGCCCTGGCCTCCTCGTCGCCGTCGAAGTCGTCCGCGGGCATGTGGCGGCGCGTGCTCACGATGCCGCTCCGGCGCGCTTCTCGGCGGCCTGGCCCTTCGCGACGTACTTCTCGCGGATCGTGAGCACCGGCGCCGGGGCGCGACGGTCGACCTTCTCCGCGACGCTCCCGTGGTAGTCGTGGGCCATGCCCGTGCGGCCGTGGGTGCCCATGACGATGAGGTCGTAGTTGCCGCGCCGCGCGAACTCGAGGATCGCGGGCACCGGCTCGCCGCCCTCGTGGACGCGATGGATGGTGATGACGCCCTTCGCTTCGTGCTCCGCGAGGACCTTCTCCATCGCCTTCATCGCCTCGACGCGAGCGGCCTCGACGCTCGTCGAGCTCGAGGGCCGGGGCGACTCCCAGACGTGGAGCACGTCGATCGACGCGCCGTAGTAGCGCTCGGAGAGGGCGATCGCGTGCTCGAGGGCGTCCTTCGAGCAGGTTGAGAAGTCGACGGGCACGAGGATCCGGCGGATGTCCGTCATTGTTCGGTCCTTTCGGGCGACCGCGGGTTTTTCCACGGCCGTGCCCCTGGTTGCTCAAACCCCGGACCGAACCTCGAACCGCGGAAAAAACCCCTCGCGGGACGTTGGCCCTCCGTTTGGACCTCCGCCGCCCCGTGCGGACTCATCCGCGGAGGACTCCATGGCTTCGCCCGACGTGCGCGCGATCCTCGTCCCGGTCGACTTCTCCCCCTGCTCGAAGCGCGCGCTCGAGCAGGCGGTCGCCCTGACCGGGCGCTACTTCGGCGCCACGATCGACGTGCTCCACGTCTGGGACTCGGCGCGGACTCCCGGCGCCACCGGCCGCAAGGACGCTCGCGAGGTCGAGGCCCTCCGCGACATGGAGCAGTTCCTCGCGGAAGTGGCCCGCGCGGGGAGCGTGAAGGTCGAGCGGATCCACGCGATCGGCTCCCCGGTCGCGAAGATCCTCGAGGCGACGCGGAAGAAGACCTACGACCTCATCGTGATGGGGACCCACGGCAAGGCGGACGACCGCGAGAAGCTCGCGAGCGTCGCCCGCGAGGTCGCGGACCAGGCTCCGTGCCCCGTGCTCACCTACGGCGAGCAGGCGGTGCTCTCGTGAGACACCCCCGGCTCCTCTCCGCGATCGTGGCCTTCGCCGTCGCGGTCGGCATCGCGTTCATCCTCCGCGGCCGCGTGACCGAGACGCACGGCGGCGACGCGCACCTCCCCGTGAACCCGTTCGCCGCGGCCGAGAAGGACGACTGGGCGATCCTCGTCGCGACGTCGCGCGAGGGCACTCACCGCGAGGACGCAGAGGTCTTCATCCACCGCGTCGTCGAGACCGGCGCGGGGGGCGTGAAGACCCGCCTCGATGCGCGGACGCGTGAAGGGAAGATCAACGAAGGCGCCGTCCGGACCTTCTCGAGCGGCGAGGCCCCCACGATCGCGGCGTTCTTCACGCCACCGGGCTCGCGCTACGAGATGACGAACGCGACCACGGAGCGAACGACCCGCGATGCGCTCGGACGGAAGTTCGAGTGCACGAAGATCTCCTTCGACCGCCGGGACCTCGACCAGCCGGCCGCCGCGACCGTCCGGGTCACGGCGTGGCTCTCGTCCGAGGTGAGGGGGTCGGGCGTCCTTCACGCGGTCGCCGAGGGCCGCGACGCGCACGGCTGCGCGACGAGCGTGACGTTCGAGCTCCTCGGCCACGGCAACGGCCCGCGCGCGACGCACGGCAAGACCCCAAGCGAGGTCCCGCTCGACGCGCGGCCCTCCCTCCTCCCCGCTCACTGAAAGAAGGCGATCCATGAGCAAGACCCGCGAGAGACTCCTGGTCCCGATCGATGGATCGGCCCTGAGCAACAAGATCCTCGGCCACCTCGACACGTTCGCGCCGTTCACGGAGACGGAGATCCGCCTGATCCGCGTCGTGCCCGCGTGGGAGGTGAAGAGCGCCACCCCCGCGGGCTACCACGAGGCCCAGAAGGACCTGCGCGCCGCAGAGTCCGGGCTCGCGGAGCGGGGCGCGCACGTCGAGGGGCGCATCCTCGTCGGCGACCCCGCCGACCAGATCCTCGAGATGGCCGAGGGCTACGACCCCGCGCTCATCGCCATGACGACGCACGGGCGCACCGGCCTCGAGCGGCTCGTCCGCGGGAGCGTCGCCGAGCGCGTCCTCCGCGGGGCGAAGGCGCCCGTCCTCCTCGTGAACCCCTTCACCGCTCCGAGCCGCTTCCACCGGATCCTCGTCCCGCTCGATGGCTCGAGCCTCGCGGCGTCGATCCTCCCGCTCGCGGCGAAGGTCGCGCGCACGCACGGCGCCGAGGTCGTCCTCTTCCACGCGGTCGAGCGCGGCGAGAGCGGCGGCGAGGCGCTCGTGACGCGCTCCGAGGCGCAGGAGCTCCTCGAGCGGTACGCGCGCTTCTTCAAGGGCGTGAAGGTCCGCATCGTCCTCGCGGGCAAGCTGGCCCCGGTCGCGGAGATCCTCCACGCGATCGAGACCACGAAGGCGGACCTAGTCGTCCTCTCGACGCACGGGCGGACGGGCCTCTCGCGCTGGATCCTCGGCTCGGTCGCCGAGCAGGTCCTCCGCGACTGCCGCTGCCCCGTCCTCGTGAAGCGGGCCATCACGGAGTCGCCCGACGGCGCGCTCCACCTCCGCGCGGCGGCGGCCAGCAAGCAACGGAAGAAGCAGCGCGCGTGAGCGCGCCCGCGGGGCTCACGGCGGAGCTCGTGCGGCGCTACGACGTGCCGGCGCCGCGCTACACGAGCTACCCGACGCACCCGACGTGGTCGGAGGACTTCGGGCCCGACGACCTCGGACGCGCGCTCGACGCGGCGTCGCGCGACGCGGGTCCGCTCTCGCTCTACGTCCACCTCCCCTTCTGCGAGCGGATGTGCTCGTTCTGCGGCTGCAACGTCGTCATCGCGAAGGATCGGTCGCGCGCGGACGCCTACCTCGACGACGTCGCGCGCGAGCTCGACCTCGTCCGCGCGCGCCTCGGCGCGCGGAGCACGCTCGCTCAGATCCACTGGGGCGGCGGCACGCCCACCTTCCTCGTCGAGAGGCAGCTCGAGCGCCTCTGGCGCGAGATCACCGAGCGCTTCACGGTCGCGCCGGCCGCGGAGGTCGCGCTCGAGGTGAACCCGGCGACGACGCGCGACGAGCAGCTCACCCTCGTCCGGTCGCTCGGGTTCAACCGCGTCTCGATGGGCGTCCAGGACGTCGAGCCCGCCGTTCAGGAGGCGATCGGGCGCCCGCAGGGGCTCGAGCAGACGCGCGCCCTCATCGAGCACGCGCGCCGCCTCGGGTTCACGGGGGTCAACCTCGACCTGATCTACGGCCTCCCGCGCCAGACGCTCGCGAGCTGGTCGCGGACCGTGGAGACGATCCTGGGGCTCGCCCCGGACCGCCTCGCCGTCTACTCCTTCGCCTTCGTGCCCGAGGCGCGCCCGCACCAGCGCGCCCTCGCCGGCCACGAGCGGCTCGAGGGCGACGCGAAGCTGGCGCTCTTCCGTCAGGCCTACGAGTCCCTCACCGCGGTCGGCTACCGCGCGATCGGCATGGACCACTTCGCGCTCCCGACGGACGAGCTCGCCCGCGCGCAGGACGACCGCCGCCTCGGCCGCAACTTCCAGGGCTACACCGTGACCGCGGCGCGCGACACGGTCGCCGTCGGCGTGACGGCGATCTCGGACGTGGGCGGCGCGTACGCGCAGAACGTGCGCCCCCTCGGGCGCCACCGAACCGCGGTGACGGCCGGCCGCTTCGCGACCGAGCGCGGCTGCTGGCTCACGGACGACGACCGCCGCCGCCGCGCGGCGATCACGCAGCTCCTCTGCAACTTCTGGCTCGACCTCGGCGCCGACGGCTACTTCGAGGCCGAGCGCGGCGAGCTCCGCGCGCTCGAGCGGGACGGCCTCCTCGTCCTCGGCGAGCGCGACGTGGAGCTGACGCCGCTCGGCCGCTTCTTCGTGCGGAACGTCGCGACCGTGTTCGACGCGCACCTCCGGCGCGCCGAGGGCGGGCGCGCGTTCTCGAGGGCGGTCTGACATGGCCCCGATCGAAGGGGAGCGCACGGGGGTGGTCCTCCTCTCCATGGGCGGTCCCGACTCGCTCGACGCCGTCGAGCCGTTCCTCCGGAACCTCTTCTCGGACCCGCTCATCTTCCCGATCCCCGGCGGCCGGCTCCTCGCGCGCTTCCTCGCGCGCCGCCGCGCCCCGGAGGCGCGACGCTACTACGAGCGCCTCGGCGGCCGCTCGCCCCTCATCGCGGGGACGGCCGAGCAGGCAGCGGCCCTCGGCCAGGTGCTCGGCCCGGACTTCCACGTCACGGCCGCTCACCGCTACTGGGGGCCCGACGAGCGCGCCGCGATCGACGAGTGCGCGCGCGCCGGAGCGCGGACCGTCGTCGCGCTCCCCATGTACCCGCAGTTCTGCCGCGCGACCTCCGAGTCCTCGCTCCGGGCGATCCAGCGCGCGGCGGAGGAGCGAGACGTCGAGGTCGTCGCGATCGACCGCTTCGCCGGCGACCCGGGCTACCTCGAGGCCCTCGCGCGGAGCGTGCGCGTCGAGGTCGAGCGCTCGACGGCGCGCTCCCTGCCGCACGTCGTCTTCTCCGCGCACGGAGTGCCCGTCTCGCTCGTGAAGAAGGGCGACCCCTACGTCGCCGAGACCGAGGCGACCGTCCGCGCCGTCGTGCGCAAGCTCCCCGACGGGACTCCGTGGCGCCTCGCTTACCAGAGCCGGGTCGGGCCCATGAAGTGGGTCGGCCCCGCGACGGAGGACGTCCTCCGCGACCTCGGTGCCCGGCGCGTCGCGGAGGTCCTCCTCGTCCCCGTGAGCTTCGTCACCGAGCACGTCGAGACGCTCGACGAGATGGACCACCGCCTCGCCGCGCTCGCGAAGGAGCACGGCGTCCGCGAGGTGCGGCGCGTGCCCGCGCTCGGCACGACGCCCGGCTTCATCGCCGCGCTCGCGGGGCTCGTGACCCGGAAGCTCGCGGTGCCCGCATGAGACGAGCGGTCGTGGTCGGCGGCGGGATCTCCGGGCTCGCGATCGCGCGCGAGCTCCGGGCGCGCGGCGTCGAGCCGCTCGTCCTCGAGAGCGAGCGGCGCGCGGGCGGGAAGATCCGCTCCGAGCGGGCGGGCGGCTGGCTCGTCGAGCACGGCCCGTCGGCGATCCTCGCGCGCGACCCGGCCGTCCTCGAGCTCGTCCGCGCCCTCGGCCTCGAGGAGCGGCTCGCGCCCGTGCTCCCGGGCGCGCGGTCCCGGTGCCTCGCCGTGCGTGGCCGCCTCGAGCGGCTGCCGCGCGGCCCCGTGTCGTTCCTGTGCTCGCCGCTCCTCTCCGCGCGCGGGAAGCTCCGCCTCCTCGGTGATCTGTTCGCCGCGCGCGGTCCCTCCGCGCTCGGCGAGGACGAGAGCGTCGCCGCGTTCGCGCGCCGGCGCTTCGGGCGCGGAGTCGCGGAGCGGATCTTCGCGCCGCTCGTCTCGGGCGTCTTCGCGGGCGACGCGGCGCAGCTCAGCCTCCCCGCGGCGTTCCCCGCGCTCGCGGACCTCGAGCGCGAGCACCGGAGCCTGATCGCCGGTGCGCTCCACGGCGGCCGGCCGCCCGCGGGTCCGCGCATGTTCTCGTTCCCGGACGGCGTCGAGGAGCTCGTCGGCGCGCTCGCGCGCGACCTCGGCGACGCGCTCCGCGCCGGGACGCGCGTCGAGGAGATCGCGCGGCGCGGCGACGCCTTCGCGCTCTCCGTGGCCGGCCCGGGCGGAGACCGCGAGACCGTCGAGGCCGAGGCCGTCCTCCTCGCGGCTCCGGCTCACGCCGCGGCGACGCTCGCGCGCGGGCTCGACGAGGACCTCGCCGCGGCGCTCGGCGCGATCCCCTATGCTCCCGTCGCGCTCGTCGAGCTCGGCTATGCGAGCGCGGCCCTCCGCGCGCCGCTCGACGCGTTCGGGTTCCTCGTCCCTCCGGGCGAACGGCTCGACATCCTCGGAGCCGTCTTCTCCTCGTCCGTCTTCGAGCGCCGCGCCCCCGCGGGGCACGTCCTCATCTCCACGCGGCTCGGAGGCGTCGGGCGCCCCGAGCTCGTCGGACGGAGCGACGCCGAGCTCGTCGCGGTCGCGCACGGCGACCTCGCGCGCGTCCTCGGGCTCGGGGCCGCGCCCACCTTCGCGCGCGTCGTCCGTCACGAGCGCGCGATCCCCCAGTACACCCTCGGCCACCGCGAGCGCGTCGCGCGCGTCCGCGCGGCCGAGGCCCGCGTCCCGGGCCTGTTCGTCGGCGGCAACGCTCTCGAGGGGCCCGGCATCCCCGACTGCATCCGCGCGGCCGGTCCGCGCGCCACGGCCCTCGCGCGCCATCTGGAGCGCGCGCTCGCCCCTGCTTCGTGAAGGAGAGTCCCGTGTCCCAAAAGACCAAGCCCCACGACGCGATCCTGGTCCCTCTCGACGGCTCCGATCTCGCACGGGCGATCCTCGGTCCCGTCGGCCTCCTCGGCCGGGCGTTCGGCTGGCGCGTCGAGGCGACGCGCGTCCTCGACCCCTACGAGGTGGACGAGGCGCTCCTCCGCGGGCAGGACATCTTCGGGGACGTCCGCGACGAGCTCGCCGCCTCGATCGAGCCGCTCCAGACCCTCGGCCTCGCCGCGCACGCGGAGACGCTCGAGGGCGAGCCCGCGAAGCGGATCCTCGCGTACGCCGAGGAGCTCGACCCCGCGCTCATCGCGATCGCGACGCACGGACGGACCGGCGCGGACCGGATCGCGCACGGGAGCGTGGCGGAGCGCGTGATCCGCGGCGCCCGCCACCCCGTCTACGTCGCGAACCCGAAGGGGATCGCCGCGGGCATCCGCTCCGTGGCGCGGATCCTCGTGCCGCTCGACGGCTCGGAGCGCTCCGAGCTCGCCGTGCCCCTCGCCGACCGATGGGCCCGGGCGCTCGGCGCCGAGATCGTCCTCTTCCCCGCGCTCGACGAGTCCTCGCCGTTCCCGAGCCCGGCGCGCGCCGAGGAGCGTCTCGGCGCGATCGCGTCCCGTCTCGGGGTGCGCGCGCGGATCATCGTGCAGAAGGCGTCCGCGGCGTACGGGATCCTCTCGACGGCGCGGGTCGAGGGCGTGGACCTGATCGCCATCGCCACGCACGGGCGCACCGGAGCGGCGCGCTGGCTGTTCGGCTCGACGGCGGAGCACGTGCTCGCGCACGCGCACGCGCCGCTCCTCGTGCTGCGGACCGTGCGCGCGGCGGAGCCGGCGCCCGAGAGCGCTCAGCGCCGCTGAGAGAGCTCGCGTGCGAGGTCGGCCGGGGCCGCGTCCTCGGCCGGCCGCACGACGAGGAGCGGCACCGGCACCGAGCGGATGAGCTTCGCCGCGACGCTCCCGAACATGAAGCGCCCGAGCGCGGAGCGGCCGTGCGTCCCGCAGACGACGAGGTCGCCCGGCCGCACCTCGCGGACCACCTCGTGCGCGGGAGAGCCGACGAAGACGTGGACCGGCACGTTCGCGACGCCGGCCTCGCGCTCGATGATCTCCTGGACGAGCCGCGGCGTCCGGTCGAGGCTCGCCTCGATGATCCGGTCGAGCTTCACCTGGACTCCCTGGTCGGCGTAGGGGAGCGTGGGCGGGACGCGGATCGCGTGCACGGCCTCCAGGCGCGCGTCGAGGAGACTCGCGAGGTCCGCGCCGGCGCGGATGGCATCGCGCGACGGCCCCGTCGGGTCCACCGCGATGAGGACCCGCGTGATCGGCCGCTCCTCCCCCTCGTGGACCACGAGCACGGGGACGGCGCTGCGCCGCGCGACCTCCTCGGCGACGCTTCCGAGGACGAGGCGTCCGACGACGCCGCGCCCCTGCGTCCCGAGGACGAGGAGGTTCGCTCCCTCGGAGACACGCAGGATCGCGTCCGCCGGCCGGCCCGTCGTGACGACGACCTCGATCTTCGCGCCGTGGACGCGCGGTTCCTCGGCGAGGATCTCGAGCTCCTTGCGCGCCCCTTCGATGAAGTCCGCGTGCACGTCGTCCACGACGTGGATGAGTCGCAGCTGCGCCCCCTCGCGGAGGAGCGTCAGCGCGCGCCG